>NZ_WTKX01000002.1:0-314667 GCF_011378755.1 Pseudoalteromonas sp. Z1A2
GGAAAGGATGGCTTAAGTTACAAGCCATCCTGGAAGGCTACGATTTAGCAAAATCTCTTGAGTCAGACTTGTGATCAAGAGACAGCTTTTTAAGCGCCTTTTTTAATGCCTATTGAATAAGTCACTCCGTTTATAAATTACTTAAACTTTTTTACATACCTAAGCGTTATAAAGTTAATAATGGCAAGTAAAATTGCTATTTCGTAGCGGCTGTACGCTACGGCTATACCAATTAAACCCATATTCCAAATACTTGCTGCGGTTGCTGTGCCGGAGGTTGATTTGTTATTTTTCAAAATTGCGCCACCGCCAATAAAACCAATACCAGTAATGATGCCTTGCAACATTTTTGATTGAGCTTCTGCGCCATCTAAAACCGACATAGCAATTAATGCATACCCACACGATGCAACAGCAACAAGAGGAAAGGTACGAAGGCCTGCGCCATCATTACTACGCTCTCTGTCGTAAGCCATGGGTAGTGCAAGTAGGTATGCAATACCTAAGTGTATTAAGTTATCGATGATTTCATTCCACTGTAAATCAATTTCCATGATCTTGCCTTTTTAGTTAATCTTAATAACTAGCTAGCAATCTGTAAGCCATTTATTTAATATTTTAAATTCAGTAATTTAGGTTTGCCTTTATTTTTATTTTGCCTGGCTTGGTAATAGTTACACTACTATTTTACTATTTTACTATTTTACTATTTTACCAAGTAGTTAGTTTGATATCGCTTTTGAATATCCATATTCTTTTACTTATATTAAAGGTAATTATGTACATCACTTGCCTTTTAAAAAACAATAAATACAGTCACTAAACTTGAAAAAACCGTGTGACTACTGTGCGTTAGCAAACTCTGATGATTCTGTCGTTTTGGTTATACGCCAATTAAGCGGCGCAAATAAAACATATACTTGGAGTTTATACGCCTGGTCGTTTGCGTTGGGATTGTATGCTTGCGTATTATTAGTTCAAAATAACGAGCCTTTAAATCACAGCGTTGCGATTGTAGGTGCATTCCCTTTTTTGATTATATATTTACTGCAATTAATTGGTTTTGTTAAGGAGTTTATAAAAAAGGAAGTGGATGAGTAATGTGCTTTGTTTAACACCGTTAAAATTTGAAATTTAAAATTTGATTTTATTTTACAAGGTCAGCATGCTCTAAATAAGCTTATGGGTAGAGCCACAGCAAGCAGGGTAATAAAAGGCGAGTGAATACTGATGCAAGTAAGGACGTTTTTTTAATAGTTTAAAATAATGTGTAGAGGGTTCTCTACACATTATTACTACAAACAATAATATTGTTATGCAGACAAATACTGATGATGAAATACCAAGTGCTGATCAATAAAGCTACTGATAAAAAAGTAACTATGATCGTACCCGGTTTGCATTTCTAGGGTCAGTGGGTAGTCTTTTTGTTTTGCAACAGCCACTAAATTTTGTGGTTTTAATTGCTCGTCTAAAAAGTTATCGGCATCGCCTTGGCTCACTAACATTGGCAAGTAGTTACTTTGCTCAGCTTTAGCCATTAATTTGCAGCTGTCGTATTGTGCCCATGTTGTTTTATCGGCTCCTAAATAACCCGTAAACGCTTTAACGCCCCATGGGCAATTAATAGGGTTTACTATAGGGCTAAACGCCGAGGCACTAACATAATCCTGTGGGTTTTTAAGGGCGATCATCAACGCACCATGGCCGCCCATTGAATGACCACTAATTGCTTTTGTGCTAGTCACTGGAAAGTGCAGCTCTATAAGCGCGGGTAATTCATTCACTACGTAGTCGTACATATTAAAGTGAGTGTTGTAAGGGGCTTGTGTCGCGTTAACATAAAACCCAGCGCCTTGAGCAAAATCGTAGCTGTTTTCGTTAGGAACATTATCCCCACGAGGGCTAGTGTCGGGTGCCACAATAGCAATACCTAGCTCTGCTGCTTTTTTAAATGCACCGGCTTTTTGCATAAAATTTTCGTCGGTACAGGTTAAACCTGATAGCCAATAAAGTACCGGTACTTTGTTTGTTTCACTTGCACCTGGTGGTAAAAACACCGCAAAGCGCATAGTGCAATGTGTACTTGTTGCAGGGTGAGTATATTGCTTATGCCAACCACCAGCTACTTTTGTACTTGAGATATTCTCTAACATAATAATCCTTAAAAGCCGCAAACCTTTAGGTTTTACGGCTTTTTATTAAGTCGTTTACTAAGTGCTTATTAGTAATGAATTACTGTACGAATACTTTTACCTTCGTGCATTAAATCAAACGCTTCGTTAATTTGTTCAAGGCTCATTGTATGAGTAATAAAGTCGTTTAACGCAAATTCACCCGCCATGTAGCGCTCAACTATTTCAGGTAGTTGCGAGCGACCTTTAACGCCACCAAATGCACTACCACGCCATACACGCCCAGTTACCAGTTGGAACGGACGGGTTGATATTTCTTGGCCTGCACCGGCTACACCAATAATTACCGACTCACCCCAACCTTTATGACAACACTCAAGCGCAGAGCGCATTACATCAACATTACCAATACATTCAAACGAGTAGTCAACGCCACCATCAGTCATTTCAACAATCACTTCTTGAACAGGCTTGTCGAAATCTTTTGGATTAATTAAATCAGTTGCACCAAGTTTTGTCGCTAAATCGAATTTAGTGGTGTTAATATCAACACCAATAATACGTCCAGCGCCTGCCATTTTTGCACCAATAATGGCAGATAAACCAATACCACCAAGGCCAAAAATTGCTACTGTGTCGCCAGGTTTTACGTTTGCAGTGTTTGTTACTGCGCCCATACCTGTTGTTACACCACAGCCTAGTAAACAAATCTCTTCTAAAGAGGCTTCTTTATTTACTTTAGCGAGTGAAATTTCTGGAAGCACTGTGTACTCAGAAAACGTTGAGCAACCCATGTAGTGGTAAATTGGTTGGCCGTCTTTAAAAAAGCGTGTTGTGCCGTCTGGCATAAGGCCTTTACCTTGAGTTTCGCGCACAGCAGAACATAGGTTAGTTTTACCTGAAGTACACATTTTACAAACGCCACATTCAGCAGTGTATAGAGGAATAACATGATCCCCAACTTCAACACTGGTTACGCCTTCGCCAATTGCGTATACAACGCCTGCACCTTCATGGCCTAAAATAGCAGGGAAAATACCTTCAGGATCATCACCTGATAAAGTAAATGCATCGGTATGACATACACCAGTAGCGGTAATTTTTACCATTACTTCGCCTTTTTTAGGCATCATCACATCAACTTCTTCAACGCTAAGTGGTTGATTAGGACCCCAAGCAATAGCTGCTTTTGATTTAATAAATTCTGACATGTGTTTATCCTTTGTAGTGGTTAGATAATAATTGTAGACCCAATTTGCTTGGGTAATGTAGCTATTGTATTTGTTTCTCAAACAATGATAATCTCAATTTTATTAAAACACTTTTACAGCATGGTAATAATGACGCGTTGGAATGGAATAGATGAGTTTATAGCTGTAGGGGAGGAGGGCAGCTTTACTGCGGCTGCAAAAACGCTTGGACTTTCGGTTGCGCATATTAGCCGCCATGTTACAGCGCTTGAGCAACGTTTAAATACCCAGCTTTTAACCCGTACAACCCGTAAAGTGGTTTTAACCAAAGAAGGCGAAGTGTACTTACATCAAATAAAGCACTTACAACACGCTATGGACGAGGCAACTCAAGGTCTTGCTCAGCAACAAAGTACACCAAAGGGTAAAATTAAGCTCACAGCCCCTGTTATGTATGGGGAAACGTTCATTATGCCCATAGTGCATAATTTTATGAAGGATCATCCCGAGGTAGAAGTTGTTGCCACACTAAGTAACGAGCAAGAAAACTTATTAGAGGGCGGATTTGATTTAGCCATAAGGCTAGGGCACTTAAAAGATTCGAGCTTAAAAGCGCGTAGGTTAAGTGCGCGGCGTTTTATTATGTGCGCGGCACCACAGTATTTAACGCGATTTGGTGAGCCGCATACTTTAGGCGAGCTAAACAGCCATGAATGTTTAATTGGGAATAGTAGCTACTGGCGCGTAAACGAAAATGGGCGCGATAAACACTTTAAAATAGCGGGGCGGCTACAGTGTAATAGTGGTTGGGCGCTGGTGGATGGCGCAAAAAAGGGGCTCGGTATTGTACAGCTCCCAGACTACTACATTGAAAACGAAATTAACTCAGGGCAATTGGTGCCTATTTTAACACCCTATCAACCACAGCTAGAAGGGGTATGGGGCGTATATCCACCAAGGCAGTTTGTGGCCACTAATGTACGGGTATTGCTCGATTATTTAGTTAAAGGGCTGAAAACTTAACCGCGAATTAATGGTTAAACATGTATTGCTGTAAATATAGCCAAGTATCAGATTTATAAATTATTTCTTACATTTTACGCCATACCCAAAGGCACTTTTTTCGTGCTACTATTGCTCAATACTTTTATGATAAGTGTTAAAAATAATATGTTTCAACCGGTTAGCTTATTTATAGGGCTTAGATATAGTCGCTCCTCTAAAGGAAACGCGTTTATATCGTTTATTTCGTTTTTTTCTATTGCCGGTATCGCTATTGGTTTAATGGCATTATTCACGGTAAGCAGTGTAATGAACGGGTTTGAAAATAGCCTAAAAACCAATATGCTTGGACTTATTCCGCATGTTGAAGTTAGCGCAGGTAAAAACACTGCCACCCAAATGGGCAACCTTAAAACCGATCTCGAACAATCTCCTTATGTTGATCATGTAAGCTTATATCGCCACGGCGAAGCTATTTTGCAAACAAATAAAGACTTGCACGGCGTTTTACTACAAGGCCTTTATAACGATAGTGGTTCTTTGTATAAAATTACCGATAAAATAGTGCAAGGCGATTGGAAAACTGTATTAAACAAAAATTACAACATTGCTATAAGCCGTTATTTGAGTCGTAAATTAGGCGTTAGCGTGGGTGATAAGCTTCGCGTTATTATGCCTAATGCTTCAACATATACACCTCTTGGGCGAGTACCCAGCCAGCGTTTATTTAAAGTAGCCGCAATATACGAAACCGGATCTGAGATAGATATGGCACTTGCGTTTACGAGTGGCGCTTCGCTACAACGGGTATTAAAGCTGGATAAAAACACCGCCCCAAATTTAAGTGTTTCATTGCACGAACCTTTCGAACTAGATGAATTTATTGAAGCAAGCCAACGTATTTTAAAAGATCACAATAACAGTGATTGGCGCAGTACCCAAGGTACTCTATTTGCAGCCGTTGCTATGGAAAAGCGCATTATGTCTATGTTGCTTGCCCTCATTGTATTGGTGGCTGTATTTAATATTGTATCGGCATTAACCATGATGGTAAGCGAAAAACAAGGTGAAGTAGCCATACTACAAACGTTAGGTTTAACACCTTCGCAAGTGCAAAAAGTGTTTATGGTGCAAGGCTTATATAACGGCGTAATTGGTACCGCAATAGGCGCATTTTTAGGTGTAATATTTAGTTTATATATAAATGAGCTACTTGCATTAGTGGGCTTAAACTTACTGGCGGGTATAGAGCTTCCGGTAAAATTTGATATTTTGAGTTTAGTAATAATAGCGTTTGCCAGTATTGCTATGAGCTTTTTAGCTACCTTATATCCTGCGCGTAAAGCCGCAAAAGTAAAACCAGCAGAGGTATTACGTTATGAATGATTTAGTGATTAGTTGTGAAAATTTAAGTAAGGTTTATCAAGACGGCAGCAACCAAGTTGAAGTATTAAAAGGCGTTGATTTAGCGCTTCAGCAAGGTGAAATGCTCGCTATTGTCGGGAGTTCTGGCTCTGGTAAAAGTACGCTTTTACACATACTTGGCACATTAGATACCGCAAGCTCAGGTAGCGCTAAAATTAAAAACCAAGAAGTTGCAAAACTTTCGCGAACAGAGCAAGCCGCATTTAGAAACCAAAATTTGGGCTTTATCTATCAATTTCATCATTTATTAATGGAGTTTAGCGCAGTTGAAAACGTAGCTATGCCATTATTAATTAAAGGCTTGAGTGCAAAAGAAGCCAAAGCTCAAGCGCTCGATATGCTCGAAAAAGTAGGCCTTGCACATCGCAGTTCGCATAAACCGTCTGCGCTTTCTGGTGGAGAGCGCCAACGCGTGGCTATTGCCCGTGCACTGGTTACAAAACCTGCGCTTGTGCTTGCTGATGAACCAACCGGTAATTTAGATAAACAAAATGCGATTAAAATTTACGATTTAATTAATGAGCTTAACCAAAGCTTAAACACCAGTTTTGTGGTAGTTACACACGATTTAGAACTTGCCGATAAGCTGGGCAAAATAGCTTATTTAGACGATGGAAAACTAGCTATTAAAGAGTCGCAGCATGTTGCTTAGTGCATTTTTAAGTAAACGTTTTAGAGCCTATTCAGGCCACAAAGATGAAAAAAACGGCTTTGTTAGTTTTATCGCTAAAGCGTCGACTATTGGTATTTTATTAGGTGTCGCGGTTTTAATTGTGGCGCTGTCGGTAATTAATGGTTTTGAGCAGCAACTAGTACATAGATTACTAAGTGTTGTGCCACAGGTTGAATATGTAGCACCAAGTAGACCCATCGCGAATTGGTCGCAAAAAATTGAGGATTTACAAACACAACCGCATGTAACAGGGGCTGCGCCATTTATTGCAGTGAATGGGATGGCGCAATATAAAAGCCAGCTAAAAGCGATAGAAATCCGAGGTGTTGAGCCATCGCTCGAGAGTAATGTATCGGCGGTAAATCAGTTTACCAGTGGTAAATTAGTCAGCCAGCTAGGCCTTGACGATGTAATTTTAGGTAAACAAATAGTAAAACAGTTAGACGCCAAAGTAGGCGATAACATTACATTACTTATTCCGCAAATTAGTCAAAAAGGTCAATCATTATTAGCGCCTGAACGCGTAACACTTAACCTTGCAGGTGTTATAGAAATGGGCGGCCCCATTGATAGTACCGCTGCATTTATACATCTTAACAAAGCACAGCAAACATTGGGTTACGATGAAACCCAAGTAACAGGGCTGCGTTTAAGTGTTGATGATGTGTTTTCGGCGCACCAAATAGCGCTAAAAGTAGGGCAAACTATTGACGACTACGTGTATGTTTCTAGTTGGTTTAGAACCCAAGGTAGCCTTTATCAAGATATTCAAATGGTGCGTACCATTGTTTATATTGTGGTGTTTTTAATTATAGCGGTAGCCAGTTTTAATATTGTCTCCTCCTTGGTGATGGAGGTACGCGAAAAACAAGGCAATATCGCAATTTTAAAAACCATGGGCGCGAAAGACAGTACTATTTTAGCCACCTTTGTAATGCAGGGCTTAATGCAAGCATTTGTAGGCGTGGCACTAGGAACACTAATTGGTGTGGTATTAGCGCTTAATATAAGTGAGCTTTTTACGTGGATAAGCCAATTATTTGGAGCCAATCCACTTGAGGGCGTTTATTTTATAGAGTTTTTACCAAGTAAATTAGTACTTGAAGACATTGGTATTACAGTGATTGTTACGTTTGTGCTTGCGATACTTGCTACCATTTATCCTGCATGGCAAGCAACGCGCGTAGATCCTGCCAAGGTGCTTGGTAACTAGGTATAAGAAGCTCAGATAAAAATTAATAGGGTGGTATTAGTAAACCTGTTAAACTAGGTGCTTATTTAAAATTAAGCAATAACTGCTTGGTTGCTATACCTCACTTTGGGATTTACTTTGACTAATAACGATATTTTACGCCGCATTCGCTACACTTTTAACTTAACTGATACTGCTATGGTCAATGTTTTTGCATCAGCAGAGCATACGGTCACCAAAGAGCAAGTAATTGCATGGTTAACTAAAGAAGGTGAAGAGGCTTTTACCCCAATAAGTGATACTGAGTTTGCTAGCTTTTTAAATGGGTTTATTAATACCCAACGTGGCAAACGCGAAGGTGATCAACCAGAGCCTGAGAAAAAGCTAAACAACAATATTATCTTTATGAAGCTACGTATTGCTTTAAATATGAAAGCAGAAGATGTTATAGCAACACTTGCACTTGTTGATTTTGATTTAAGTAAACATGAGTTAAGCGCATTTTCTCGAAAAGTAGATAACAAACATTACCGTGTTTGTAACGATCAAATATTACGTTTGTTTTTAACTGGCGTACAAAAGCAGCACCGTCCAGAAGAGTCTGCTGAGTAACTGGCTTTAGCTAATTAGCTTTTATTTAGTGGGTTTTTGCGAGCGCAATGCAGTATAAAACCCATTAATTGTTATATTTTTAAACAAACCCATACCTAACCTAATACTTCTAAAACTCCCTTTTGAAAATATAAAAATTCGCTTGGCACTGTTCCGCTTTTAAATCTGTGAATTTAAATTCACCTTTAATAAATAAAAATCAAACTTTCAATCAAAAATAATTCACGTAGCTCGCGTTAAACATCTCAATTTTTCATGCTAAGGTAATAGTTAATTATATTAAATTAAGACCTTAAAGCATGAATCATAAACTTGATTACGTTTACTTTAACATCTGATAAATACTTTTATTATTAACACGGAAGAATAATTATGAATTATATCCATAGCACAATCGCACAATTAAAAACTAGTAGTCCTGCACAATGCGAGTTTTATCAAGCTGTTGAAGAAGTACTTGAATCACTCGAACCTATCTTGGAAAACTCAGAAAAATACAAAAAAAATGCCATTATACAACGCTTAGTTGAGCCCGAACGCCAAATTATGTTTAGAGTTCCTTGGGTTGATGACGAAGGCAATATTCAGGTAAATAAAGGCTACAGAATTGAGTTTAACTCTGCACTTGGGCCCTATAAAGGTGGCTTACGTTTTCACCCAAGTGTGAATGCCAGCATAATTAAATTTTTAGGGTTTGAGCAAATATTTAAAAATGCTTTAACAGGTTTACCGATCGGTGGTGGTAAAGGCGGGGCAAACTTTGATCCAAAAGGGCGCTCAGATGCTGAAATAATGCGCTTTTGCCAATCATTTATGAGTGAGCTCTATCGCCATATTGGCCCTACAACCGACGTACCCGCTGGAGACATTGGAGTCGGGGCTAGAGAAATAGGTTACTTGTTTGGTCAATATAAGCGTTTGACTGGGCGCTATGAAGGTGTTTTAACAGGTAAAAGCTTATTGTGGGGTGGATCGCTTGTACGAAAAGAAGCCACGGGATACGGCGCTGTTTATTTTGCTGACTATATGCTGCAAGCGCGCGGCGATAGCCTGCAAGGTAAGCGCTGCTTGGTTTCGGGCGCAGGTAATGTTGCTATTTATGCCATTGAAAAGCTTTATCAAATGGGGGCAACACCAGTAAGTTGCAGCGACTCTCGTGGCACTGTGTATCATGAATCGGGTATAGATTTAAATCTTATTAAATGTTTGAAAGAGCAATCGCGTGATTGCTTGAGCGTATATAAACAAACTCACCCCGATGCTATTTATATTTCTGTAAATGACTACCCTAAAGATGGGCACGCTGTTTGGCGCTTTAATGCTGCCGCTGCTTTTCCGTGCGCCACACAAAATGAATTAACACAGGCGGATGCAAGCGCATTATTATCCGGCGGTTGTTTATTAGTAAGTGAAGGCGCAAACATGCCTTCAACAAAAGAGGCTATTGATTGCTTTATTGCTGCAAAAATTGCGTATGGACCAGGTAAAGCGGCCAATGCCGGCGGCGTTGCAACAAGCCAATTAGAAATGGCACAAAATGCGAGTATGCAAAGTTGGACCTTTGAAGAAGTTGACGAAAAGCTAAAACAAATTATGAAAAATATATTTGTTACCGCCAACGATACCGCTACAGAATTTGGTGAGCCTGGAAATCTTTTATTAGGCGCTAACATTGCAGGCTTTAGGCGCGTCGCCGATGCAATGATTGAGCAGGGCGTCGTTTAATATTAAAGCTGAACAATAAGGCTTTACTATAATGTGATTTTAAAACTAGCCATAAAATTGAGTATATTATGGTTAGTTTTAAATATTAACGCCATTAGTGAACTATAACCCTATAAAGCTGAGCCATAACAGCGTAGGATCAAGTTACTTTCGAATGAAAATTAGGTTTGCACTTTAGGTGCATTAACATATAAAAATTATGCAACTAACTGCAAAACCATCACTTCCTAATGCGTTACTTATTTCTATTAGCACACCACAATTTAAAGGTGACGAAGCAACAGAGTCGCTCGCAGAGCTTGCGCGTTTGGTGACTACGTTAGGATTTAAAGTAGTAGGTACGCAATCGCAAAAGCAAAGCTCAACTCAAAAAGTTAATGTACTGGGCTCAGGAAAACTAGCTGAAATAGCACACCTTACCGGCAATAAAGGGATGGTTGAAAACGAGCAAGAAGATAATTTACTTGATGAAGACCCTTTAACCGAAATATCCTCAGAAATTCCATCAAACGATTTAGATTTTGCATGTGCCGATGTAGTGGTATTTGACTGCGATTTAACGCCTTCTCAACTGCGTAATGTTGAGAACCAGCTGGGTGTAGAAGTATTTGATCGCACCGGTATTATCATTGAAATATTTAGTCGTCATGCGCGTACTAAAACTGCAAAATTACAAGTTGAAATTGCTCGCCTTAATTATGTCGCGCCACGGCTGCGTGAAACATCAACAGGTGATAAAGAACGTCAAATGGGTAAAGGTGCGGGCGAAACCACACTTGAGCTTAATCGCCGTAAGGTGCGCGATCAGTTAGCAGAATTAAAGCGCGAACTTGTTAGTGTTCAAGATGTAATGATGGACAGACGTACGCAGCGCTCTGAGCTATTCTCAGTGGCTTTAATTGGTTATACCAATGCGGGCAAGTCATCAATGATGCGCGCAATTACAGGTAGTGATGTAGAAGGCGAAAACAAACTCTTTGCAACGCTAGATACCACTGTTCGCGCGCTGTATCCAATTACGCAGCCACGTATATTGGTTTCAGATACGGTTGGTTTTATTAAAAAATTACCTCATGATTTGGTTGCTTCATTTCATTCAACGCTCGCTGAGGCACATGATGCGTCGTTATTGTTGTATGTTGTAGATGCTTCAGATCCTTCTTTTCGCTCACAGCTTGAAGTAGTACATAAAGTACTGGCAGAAGTTGGGGTAGAAGGTAGCAAAAAATTATTAGTACTGAATAAGTCAGACCAATTAAGTACTGAGCAGCAGCAGTCGCTAATGGATGAGTTTCCTGATGCGATGATGACCTCTACGCGTAATCCAGATGATATTAGTAAACTGCACAAATACATTATTGGCATTGCTCAAGAGGACATGATTGAAGAAGAGATTGTTATACCGTACACAGCCAAAGGTGTTGTGGGCGAAATCCGATCGAGTATGAGTGTTGTTAAAGAAGAATATGAATACAGCTATATTAAATTAACAGTGCGCTCGAGTGCGATTGATTTAGAACGTTTAAAAAAGAGAATGTTGAATTTATAATAAATTCAGTACATAAAAAGCACAGCCAATTGGCTGTGCTTTTTAGTATTAGTCCTAACATACGTAAATTTAACGCTGCTAGCTCTGAACATAGCTCTGAGATAAATTCCCTATCCAGAGCCTCAGTTACTTAGAGACGAAACTAGGAAAAAGCCTTATCGCTTAGCTCTTCTTGCATTTGCTCGCGCATTTTAAATTTTTGCAGTTTACCTGTTACTGTCATTGGGTAGTTTTCTACAAAGCGGATATGTCGTGGCATTTTAAAGTAGGCTAGTTTGTCTTTTAAAAACTCACGAATTGCTTGCTCATCAAGCACAGCGTCTTCTTTTGGTTGGATCCAAGCGCACACTTCCTCGCCATACTTTTCATCGGTTATACCAAATATGGCAGCATCTTGAATGCCAGGGTAGGTGTAAAGTACTTCTTCTATTTCTCGAGGGTAAATGTTTTCGCCGCCGCGAATAATCATATCTTTTATACGCCCAACAATCGTGACAAACCCTTCTGTATCCATGACACCTAAATCGCCAGAGTGCAGCCACCCTTCGTCATCTATAGTGGCTTTTGTTTTAGCTTCGTCATTCCAATAGCAGCGCATTATGCCTGCACCTTTACTACACACTTCGCCAGGTTGACCAATTTTTTGAATGTTACCCAGCTCGTCAATTATTTTAACCTCGGTATGAGCAAGGGCGCGGCCAACCGTCGTTACTTGCCGCTCAATTGAAGAGTCTGTTTCGGTAATGTTGTTTATGGGGCTGCACTCGGTTTGCCCGTAAGCAATCAGTACTTGATGCATGTTCATTTGTGTTTGTACTTTGCGCATTACTTGCTCTGGGCATGTAGAGCCTGCCATTACACCCGTGCGTAAAGTGCTTAGGTCATAATCGGTAAAATTACTCAGCTCAAGCTCACTAATAAACATAGTAGGTACGCCGTGCAGCGCTGTACATCCTTCTTGTTGAACTACATCGAGTGTGGTTTTTGCATCGAACGAATCACTAGGATAAATGGCTGCTGCACCTTTACTAACACACAATAAGCTACCCAATACCATTGCAAAGCAATGATATAACGGGATAGGGATACATAACTTGTCATCGCTCGTAAAGTGCATAGATTCGGCGACGAATAGCGCATTATTTAAAATGTTTTTATGAGTGAGCGTTGCGCCTTTTGGGTTACCTGTTGTGCCTGATGTAAATTGTATATTGATGTCTTGCTCAGCATTTAAGTTTGCACCTATTGCTTTTAATTCAAGCTCATGTGCTGATGTTGGCAAGTTAATAACATCATTAAAAGAGTACATACCAGGAGATGCTTCATCGCCAATGCGGATTATATTTTTAAGAGTGGGTAGTGCTTTTAAATTAAGTGTGTCTTTATCGCAAGTTGCAAGTTCTGGCGCTAAAAAATTAAGCATTTCTAAGTAATCACTGCCTTTAAAATTTGATGCTGTGATCAGAGTAGAGCATTCAACACTATTTAAAGCATATTGTAATTCGTTAGGACGATATGCAGGGTTGATACAAACCATTATTGCGCCAATTTTTGCCGTTGCAAATTGGGTTAAGCACCACTCAATATTATTAGGAGACCAAATACCAACGCGCTCACCTGGTTTTACGCCAAGGGCAAGTAACCCCTTCGCAAGCTGATTAACTTTTTTTTGAAATTCTTTATACGTTAATCTAATACCTTGGTGATGAACTACAACAGCTAACGCCTTTGGGTTTTGTCGACAATAAAGTCAAAGTACTCGCCTATAGTTGAATTTGTTAAAGGTGTGCTTTGTATACCTTTAAAGTAGCTTTGAGCTAACGGAAAGTGATTTATTTTCTCTACTTCTTTTACCGCAATAGTGTGTGTGCATTGCTCTCTCCATGAAAATGTGTGTGAGTTATGTAAACTACAAAGTTAAAATAAACACATATTGTCGACAAAGAGAAGTGCAGTTAGACTAATGTATTATTAGATTAATAAAAGCTAATACTACTTTTTAGACACAAAAAAACGCGTCTTACAATGTAAGTACGCGTTTTTAAACGAGTAATAAGTTTACATTTCGTCGCTGCGGTATGTTTTTTTCATGATGTAAACGTAAGCGTTTACAAAAGCATTTTCTTGGTACTTTTTAAGGCCTGTTTCTTCAAAATCAATAGGGATGGGGTTGCGTTTTAACTGCTCTTTAACTTCAGTTGTAGTAAATAAACGTACATCTAAGTTGTCGATTAATTGAATTGCAGTTTCCATTTTAAAGCCTTTTGCACTGCCAGCAAATTTACCTTTAGGCTGACGCTCACGAATTGCAACAGAATCAATTTGGTAATCTTGCATTAATTTTGCAAAATCGAATTGAAATTTACGCATTACTTCAGTGTCGTTACCGTTACCTAAGGTAAAGCGTGTTTGGCGCACATCGCGAATATCAAATACGTCATTATCTTTACTTAAAATACAAAGTAGTACATCACTACCGGTAATTTCTACACCACATGTTCTCATGTTTATTCTCTAAAATAACTTAATTACGCAGTATTATACGCAACGCACATTAAAATGCGAGTGTGGGTATAGTTGTAGGCGCGTAATTAATGCATTGATGCTTTTATATTTTAATAAAATGATTTTTTTGCTTTAAAAGCTACATTTTGTGGATAAAACGGGTGGATTTCACCCCTTTAAACTTGTAATTAAATGCGCGGCACGCGACAATATATCTTTGTAGTTGAATAGACTCCTCATCTACATATATTAGTCAATGCTTATTCGTAAAAGCGTTGTCGAGTCATTCTCATTTAATTTATTAAAAATACACGTGATACATTGTAGGTGTCACCACTGTAGCAAGGATTTATAATGCCAGTTATTACTCTTCCAGACGGAAGTCAACGTAGTTTTGAAAACCCTGTAAGCACGCTTGATGTTGCAAACGACATTGGTCCTGGTTTAGCTAAAGCGACCATTGCGGGCCGTGTAAATGGTGACCGTGTTGATGCATGTGATAAAATTTGTGAAGACTCTCGTCTTGAGATCATTACCGCTAAAGACGACGACGGACTTGAAATCATTCGTCACTCTTGTGCTCACTTAATCGGTCATGCAGTTAAGCAACTTTTCCCAGACGCAAAAATGGCAATTGGTCCTACCATTGATAACGGTTTTTACTACGATATCGATATGGAACACTCATTATCACAAGATGATCTTGAAGCAATTGAAAAGCGTATGCTGCAACTTGCAAAAACCAACTACGACGTAGTGAAAAAAACAGTAAGCTGGCAAGAAGCACGCGATACATTTGAAGCGCGTGGCGAAACATACAAAATAGAAATTTTGGACGAAAACATCGCTAAAGATGACCGTCCTGGGTTATATCATCACGAAGAATATGTAGACATGTGTCGTGGACCTCACGTTCCTAACATGAAATTTTGCCAAAACTTTAAAATAATGAAAGTGGCGGGTGCATATTGGCGTGGTGATTCAGAAAACAAAATGCTACAACGCATTTACGGCACCGCGTGGGGCGATAAAAAGCAACTTAAAGCGTATTTAAAGCGCCTTGAAGAAGCTGAAAAACGCGATCACCGTCGTATTGGTAAAGCGCTTGATTTATGGCATTGGCAAGAAGAAGCGCCAGGCATGGTATTTTGGCACAACGATGGTTGGAGCATTTACCGCGAGCTTGAAGAATTTGTACGTGAAAAATTACGCGAATATGAGTACGAAGAAGTAAAAGGTCCAATGATGATGGACCGTTCACTTTGGGAAAAATCAGGTCACTGGGAAAAATATTCAGAAGCAATGTTTACCACTGAGTCTGAAAAACGTGAATACGCAATTAAACCAATGAACTGCCCTGGTCACGTACAAATCTTTAACCAAGGTTTAAAATCGTACCGTGATTTACCACTTCGTATGGCTGAATTTGGTTGTTGTCACCGTAATGAACCATCAGGTGCACTACACGGTTTAATGCGTGTACGTGGCTTTACACAAGATGACGCTCACATTTTCTGTACTGAAGAGCAGATAATGGACGAAGTGTCAGCGTGTATTAAGATGGTTTATGATACATATGAAACATTCGGATTTGAGAAGATTGTAGTTAAGCTATCTACTCGCCCAGAACAACGCATTGGTGAAGACCATATGTGGGATAAAGCAGAGCTTGCTTTAGCTGATGCACTTAAGCTAAACGATATTGAATTTGATTATCTTCCGGGCGAAGGCGCGTTTTACGGTCCGAAGATTGAATTTACTTTGTACGATTGTTTAGACAGAGCGTGGCAGTGTGGTACAGTGCAATTAGACTTTGCATTACCGGGTCGTTTAGGTGCTACTTATGTGGCAGAAAATAACGAGCGTCGTACACCTGTAATGATACATCGTGCTATTTTAGGTTCTATTGAACGCTTTATTGGCATTTTAACTGAAGAGTACGCTGGTTTATTCCCAACGTGGCTTGCGCCTAAGCAAGTGGTAATTATGAATATTACCGATAAACAGGCTCCTTATGTTAAAGAAGTTGTACAAAAATTAAATAAACTTGGAATTAGAGCCGCTGCTGACTTGAGAAATGAGAAGATTGGCTTTAAAATCCGTGAGCATACACTGAAGCGTATTCCATATTTACTTGTTGTTGGCGATAAAGAAGTTGAACAGCAAGAAGTAGCAGTGCGTACTCGCACAGGTGAAGACCTTGGCAAATTTAATGTTGATGATTTTGTAGCTAAAATTAGTGAAGAAATTAAAAATCGACAGTAAAAATCGAGCGTGTAAGGCATTAACAAACAGCCATTTACACGCTTATATTATTGATATTCTTGGAGGAACGTACTATTAGAGGCGGCAAGAAAGGGCAACAAACAGCTCAAAAAAATCGTATTAACGAAGAAATTACAGCGCAAGAAGTTCGTTTAATTGACATTGAAGGCGAACAAGCTGGAATTCAGTCATTACAAGACGCGCAAACTATGGCCGATGCAGCGGGTGTTGATCTTGTTGAGATCAGTCCAAACGCTGAGCCGCCTGTTTGTAGAATCATGGACTACGGTAAGTTCATCTTTGAAAAAAGCAAAGAACTAAAAGAGCAGAAGAAGAAGCAAAAGCAAATCCAGATAAAAGAAATCAAATTCCGTCCTGGTACGGATGAAGGTGATTATCAGGTTAAGCTTCGCAACTTACGTAAGTTCTTAGAAGCTGGCGATAAAGCTAAGATTACTATCCGCTTCCGTGGTCGTGAAATGGCTCACCAAGAAATTGGTATAGAATTATTAAACCGTATCAAAGCCGATTTAGAAGAGCTTGCAGTAGTTGAGTCTTTCCCAAATCGTGTTGAAGGCCGCCAAATGGTTATGATGATGGCGCCTGTTGCTAAAAAATAATTTTTAAGCGATAATACGCACCGAAATTAGCTCAGGTCTGCAAGCAATATGCGAATATTCACCTGAGTTAACCGGTCTTAAAGCAAGATTGCGGCATTTATGTTGGGTCTTCACCGGAACATGGCAGTAAGTTAGGCCTAAAAGTGGAGCTATAGAAATATATCTCACGCCTGCTTACTAATTTAAAAGCAATACAATTGGAGTTATTGCAATGGCTTATAAGCTAAAAAGTCACAGTGGCGCTGCTAAGCGTTTCAAAAAGACTGCTTCTGGCGGTTTCAAGCGTAAACAAGCGCATCTTCGTCATATTCTGACTAAGAAAACTTCTAAGCGTAAGTTACACCTACGTCCTAAGATGATGGTTCATAAAAATGACCATGGTCTAGTTTCACGTATGTTACCGTTCGCTTAATAGGGGTTTTTAGAAATGGCAAGAGTTAAACGCGGCGTTGTCGCACGTGCACGTCACAAAAAAGTTTTAAAACAAGCAAAAGGTTACTACGGAGCACGTTCACGTGTTTACCGCGTAGCTTTCCAGGCTGTTACTAAAGCGGGTCAATACGCTTACCGTGACCGTCGTGCGAAGAAACGTACTTTCCGTCAATTATGGATTGCACGTATCAATGCTGCTTCACGTCAAAATGGTCTGTCTTACAGCCGTTTTATCAATGGTCTTAAAAAGACTTCTGTAGAAATCGATCGTAAGATCCTTGCAGATATCGCTGTTTACGACCAAGTTGCATTCGCAGCGCTTGTAGAAAAAGCAAAAGAAGGCCTAGCCGCTTAAGCTTTTTTATATAAGTATTAAAAAGGAGCCTATGGCTCCTTTTTTTGTGCCTGTAATTTAGTAACTTAAACCAATGAGTAATACCAATTCGCTTAATTAAAGGATCTATTTTGAGAGCGTAAAAACGTATTGATAGCTAGGCAAAAAATTCGCTATTTAGTTGTTCTCGGCAATTGCTTCTGCATTGCTCTACCTTCT
The DNA here is from genome assembly GCF_011378755.1 of Pseudoalteromonas sp. Z1A2. Lineage (NCBI taxonomy): Bacteria > Pseudomonadati > Pseudomonadota > Gammaproteobacteria > Alteromonadales > Pseudoalteromonadaceae > Pseudoalteromonas > Pseudoalteromonas sp. Z1A2. Next base: position 17,879 of record NZ_WTKX01000002.1, read on the forward strand.
GCATCCATGCAGTCGTAAATGAGAGTTTTTTAACGCAGGTAGCGACATGTTTAGCCCCGCAAAATGATTAAGTATTACTGCGGATTGGTATAATATTTAATAAGGTTATAAAGCCTAAAAATACAGGTGCGAATGAGTGAGATGTATTTGGCTGCATTTTTTTGTTGAATCACCGCAGTTTCCTCATTATAAAAAATTTAGTTGATATAATTTATATAATTAAGGCGTTTGTTAGAGAATTTTATGTTTGCAAGTTTACTAATTTTATCTGCAAGTGTGGCGTATGACGCACACTTACCTCCACTCATTGAGTGGCAGGGGAAAAGCGTAGAGCTTTTACAAAAACAAGGGCCGTTAACTACTGACTTTGAGTTATCTGCAGGTGAAGCGTCGCCCGATTATGCAAATACAATGGCATTTGTTGATAGGTTAGTTGCTGCAAACCCTACTCAGTTTCAATCTCAAACCATTGGCTATAGTAATAGTAAACGTGCAATAAAAATGCTAATTGCCAGTGAGCAAGGTTTTTTTGAAGCAAGGCAAATGGCTAATAGCACTAAGCCAACTATTTTTATTCAGGCAGGAATACATTCTGGTGAAATAGACGGTAAAGATGCCATGTTCATGTTACTCAGAGATATAGCGACGGGTAAGCGCCGTGACATTTTAAAAAAGGTAAACATATTATTTATTCCTATTTTAAATGTAGATGGTCACGAACGTAGCAGTGCATTCAATCGCATTAATCAACGGGGCCCTGCAAAAATGGGCTTTAGAACAAATGCTAATAACCTTAATTTAAATCGTGATTTTACTAAATTAGATACCCCAGAAGTTAGAAGTGTTTTAAAGGTTATTAACGACTACAACCCAAATTTATACATTGATGTACACGTTACCGACGGCGCAGATTACCAATACGATGTGACTTATGGTTACAATCCGGTATTTTCGAGCGAATCGCCTGCGGTATCGGATACATTAAACCAGTTTTTTAAACCTCTCATTGACGATACGCTAGCGAAGCAAGGACACATCCCAGGACCACTTGTTTTTGTTATGGATAAACGCGACTTTAAAAAAGGGTTAGCGGGATGGGTTGCTACGCCACGTTTTTCAAATGGTTGGGGGGATTTAAAGTCATTGCCGACTATTTTAGTCGAAAATCATTCATTGAAGCCTTACAAGCAACGTGTATTGGGAACTTATGTATTTTTAGATGGTGCTATTACTGCGCTATCAAAGCACAGTCATGAATTAGCTAATGCAGTAAAAAAAGAACAAGAATTTGTTCCTAAACACTTAATTGTAAAGCGTGGCTATGCCAAACAAGCAGATACTATTGCACAGTTTAAAGGCATTGAATATTCATCAAGCATGAATTCACTTTCGGGTCAAAATGAAGTGAAGTATTTGGGTAAAGCACATACATATACTGACTTATCTATTTATTGGCAAAAAGATGTACAACATACAGTTGAAGTACCTAAAGCTTTTTTTATTCCGCCTGTATATCGCAATATAATTAAGAAACTAAAGTTACATGGTGTCTCTATTAATAAACTTGAAGGGGCAAACACACAGCCTTTGAAAGTTGCAAAGGTGGCAGACTACACGTTTGATAAAGCACCATTTGAAGGGCGTTTTAGAGTATCAGCAACTTTTGATTACGTCCCTGCTATAAATGTAGATTTAGATGGTTGGTACCAAGTAAATACCCAACAAAAAGCAGGCGAATTAGCGGTTCATTTATTGCACCCGGAAGCCCCTGATTCATTTTTTGCGTGGGGTGAGTTTAATACTATTTTTCAGCGTACTGAATATATGGAAAACTATGCGCTAATTCCGTATGCACGCCAAATGCTAAAAGATAACCCAAAGCTTGCGCTTAAGTTTGATGAAAAACTTAAAGATAAATCATTCGCGAGTGACGCAGAGGCACGATTAAATTGGTTATATGAGCAAAGTCCATTTTATGATCAAGCGTACTTAAAGTATCCAATACTTATGTCATTCGAAGAAGAAGTTGTTATCCCGGATCAAAAAAGTAAAGAAATTTAATATGCAAATTATAACCATACTCGTCACTGCATTTGCACAAAATAGTCGTATTATTTGGTGTAGTGAAACTAAACAAGCCGTAGTCATAGACCCAGGTGGCGACCCTGATAAAATAGTAGCAGCCCTTAATGAGCATAAACTAGCATTAAGTGCTATTTGGTTAACGCACGGGCATTTAGATCATGTGGGTGGGGCTGATATTCTACGTAATCAATTTAACGTACAAATTATTGGCCCACAAAAAGATGAGCACTTCTGGTTTGAAAACTTACCTATGCAAGCACAAATGTTCGGGTTTAAACCCATTGAGCCTTTTTATCCGGATATTTGGCTAAACCATAACGATACCGTGAGCGTAGGTAAACTTAGCTTTTTAGTGAAGCATTGCCCAGGGCATACACCTGGTCATATTGTGTTTTATCAACAAGAGAATGAATGCGTTATTGTAGGTGATGTTATTTTTAAAGGCTCAGTAGGGCGCACTGACTTCCCTAAGGGGAACAGTGAACAACTTATAGAGTCGATTAAGACGCATATTTTAACCTTACCTGATAATACTAAAATACTGGCAGGACATGGTAGCGACACTACGGTGGGATTTGAAAAGAAAACAAATCCTTTTGTGAGTGGTAAGTTTGGTTAAGTTACTTATTTTAAGTTTACAAACTGCATAAACATTAAAAATAAGCAGACTGAGTTTTAAAATGGTTGTATAATTTAACCAGTTTATTTGATAAATAAGAAATAAAATGTCTCTAAATCACGTAGATCGCCAAATATTGGCACTTTTACAACAAGATGCTAGTTTATCAACCGCAGAAATTGCAGATAAAGTAGGCTTGTCTCAATCTCCATGCTGGCGTCGAATCGCTAAGCTAGAGCAAGATGGTTATATAAAAAGCAAAGTGGCTCTTTTAGATGAGAAAAAACTTGGCTTTGATATGCTTGTATATGCACATGTGCGTTTATCAAATCACGGTAAAAAGAATCTTGCTGAGTTTGAAAAGCTGATCATGAGCTACGACGAGGTAACAGAGTGTTACACTATGGCTGGTACCATGGACTTTATGCTACGCATAATTTCACAAGGCATAGAAGGGTATGAGCATTTTGTGCGCGATAATTTACTAAGCTTAGAATACGTTCAAGAAGTACATTCTAATGTAACAATGACATGTGTAAAACGCAGTACTTCCCTTCCTTTGTAAAAGCACTTCTTTTAAAAGCTAAACCATTTTTAGTTTAGCTTAACCACATAATGACAATTGTTAACTGAGCGCTAATTTGGTAGAATTTAGCGCTTTTTTTGATACCCATTACACCATTTGAGGACCTCAATGTTTAACTTACTCAGTAGGGCGCCTAGCTCTGCTAAAAACGATATTCTATCTGGATTAACTGTGGCGTTAGCCTTAGTCCCAGAAGCAGTTGCGTTTGCATTTGTTGCAAATGTAGAACCTTTGGTTGGTCTATATGCCGCGTTTATCGTTGGTTTAATTACGGCTATTTTTGGTGGTCGCCCTGGTATGATTTCAGGTGCAACCGGTGCACTAGCTGTTGTCATGGTAAGTTTAGTGCTTGATCATGGTGTTGAGTATCTATTTGCAACTGTGTTGCTGATGGGAATACTGCAAATTCTCGCGGGTGTATTTAAGCTCGGTAAGTTTATCCGTATGGTTCCTCATCCGGTAATGCTTGGATTTGTAAACGGGTTAGCAATTGTTATATTTTTAGCTCAGCTAGGGCAGTTTAAAGTGCCAGACGGTATGGGCGGACAAGAATGGATGACAGGTAATCCATTATTTATCATGCTTGGCTTAGTTGCATTAACCATGGCAATAATCCACTTTTTGCCAAAATTGACTACAGCAGTGCCTTCATCTCTAGTTGCTATTGTAACTGTAACTGGATTAGTGATTGGGTTTGATTTAGAGGCGCATACAGTATTAGATTTCTTAAAAGGAATGACAGGCGACGAAGCTGCAACAATCGCTGGCGGCTTACCTGAATTTCATATTCCTATGGTGCCGTTTACTTTCGAAACGCTACAAATTATTTTTCCTTATGCACTTATTTTAGCGGCTATTGGTTTAATTGAATCTTTATTAACGCTTAGCTTAATTGATGAGATTACAGAAACCCGTGGTCATAGTAATAAAGAATGTATTGGTCAAGGTGCTGCAAATATTACCTGCGGTATGTTTGGTGCAATGGGTGGTTGTGCAATGATTGGTCAATCAATGATCAATATAAATTCAGGTGGTCGCTCTCGTTTATCAGGTATAAGCGCTGCACTTATGCTACTTGGTTTTATTATTTTTGCCTCTAGCTTAATTGAAATGATCCCATTAGCTGCACTTGTTGGTGTTATGTTTATGGTAGTACTTGGTACATTTGAATGGGCAAGCTTTAAAATGATGAAGCGCGTACCATTATCTGATGCATTTGTAATTGTTCTTGTGTCGGGCGTGACTGTTATTACTGATTTAGCGATTGCTGTATGTGTGGGTGTTATTGTATCGGCTCTAGTCTTTGCTTGGCAGCATGCGAAGCAGATATATACAACTAACTACATTGATCAGGAAGGCGCTAAGGTGTACGAACTACATGGCCCGTTATTCTTTGGCTCTGTTAAAAACTTTTCTGAGTTATTCGATGTGAAAAATGATCCTAAAAATGTGATTGTTGAATTTAAACACAGCCGCGTATCTGACCACAGTGCAATAGAAGCAATTGATACACTTGCTGACAAATACACAAAAGCAGGTAAACAACTTCATTTACGTCACTTAAGTAAAGACTGTACGCAGTTGCTTCATAAAGCACGAGGTTTAGTTGAAGTGAATGTGATTGAAGATCCAACCTACAAAGTAGCATCAGATAAACTAGCTTAATTTACACAAGGCTATTGATATTTAAAAAGCGGAAGGCGGATAACCTTTCGCTTTTTTAGTGTCTCGACTATTTGTTTGCGGTAAGACTCTTAAAAAGCAAGGCAAGCTGTAGTGCTATGCAAACTCATAAATCTATATAATAAGACTACCTAATTTTGTGAAAATTAGCCCTACATAGGTAAAAATAATAAAAATAACAAACGCCTATTTTATGGAATTAGTTTTAACCATACGGAGTAAACATCTATTTTGAACTGGCAATCTTTAGTCGATAACAGGCAACGTTTTTTTTGGCTTTTGCAAATCGCGGGCTGGATTGGTTACGCGTTAGTAAATTATATCGGCTCTAAAGTATTTGAAATGCGTGATATATACGTATTTGTTATTTTATTGAATGCTTACGCTGGTTGTTTGATGACAGTGCCGCTTAGGTATATTTACCGTAAAATTTGGAATGCCTCGCCCTGGGTGTTAATGATTGTAGTATTTGGTGCCTCTTATATAACGGGCACTCTATGGGCTGTCGTTCAAAAATTCAATCTATGGGAAATATACCGCCATGGTTATAGACCAGAGGAGTGGTTTTACTACCTGCAGCAAGGTTTAGATTCTGTATATATTATTTTATGTTGGAGTGGTTTGTACTTTGGCGTTAAATATTATCAGTTATTACAAAGTGAGCGACAAAAAGCGTTAAAGGCCACAACGATGGCACACGAAGCGCAACTAAAAATGCTCAGGTATCAGCTCAACCCCCATTTTCTATTCAATACACTTAACGCTATTTCTACTTTAATTTTGGTTAAAGAAAACAAAGATGCTAACTTAATGGTAGCAAGGTTAAGTGACTTTTTACGTTACACACTTAATACCGATCCAATTAAAAAAGTACCGCTTGAGCAAGAGCTACATGCTCTCATGCTTTATTTAGAAATAGAGCGCGTCCGTTTTGATGAGCGATTGAAAGTAAATGTAGATATTAGCGAGCAAGCAAAAGAGGCTTTAGTACCGAGCTTAATTTTGCAACCAATTATAGAAAACGCGATTAAATATGCCATTGCCCACCTGACAGAAGGTGGTGTAATTGATATTAAAGCACAAGTATTTGCGAATGAATTATTACTAGAAGTGGGTGACAACGGCCCAGGCACTGAAATACTTGATGGCCAATTAGTCAACGCTCAAGGTGTCGGTGTTGCTAACACCAAAGATAGATTAAAAACGTTGTATGAAAATAATTATTCGTTTGTATTATCACATAATACGCCAAGTGGATTAAAAGTTAATCTGCGAGTACCTTTTGAGAAGGCTGTGAAAAATGACTAAAATAAAAACTCTCATTGTTGATGATGAACCGTTAGCGCGAAAAGGTTTAGCGGTAAGACTTGAAGAATATTCTGATATTGAAGTAATTAAATTGTGTAGTTCAGGCGCTGATGCAATTGAAATGTGCCAAAGCGAGAAAATCGATTTGGTTTTTTTAGATATTCAGATGCCAGGTATGAATGGCTTTGAGGTGGCAAGAGCGCTTAGCGAGAGTACAAAAGTACTACCTGCTATTGTATTTGTAACTGCTTTTGATCAGTTTGCTGTAAAAGCATTTGAAATTCATGCTCTCGATTACATTTTAAAACCCGTTGATGATAACAGATTAAAACAGGCGGTAGAAAAAGTGCATACTTATTTAAAAACGCAGCAAGACAACGCCCATAAGAAAAAACTAGCGAGTTTTGTAGCCGGTATTACTGGTAATAATTGCGAAGAAATATTAAAAAAATTAGCCACTGGCGATACCTTAACAGATAGACGTTACCCAGAATCGCTTGCAGTAAAAGAGCAGGGTGAAATTATACGGGTACCTGTAGCGACTATCCAATGGGTTGATGCTGCAGGTGACTATATGTGTTTACACTGTGAAGATGGACAAACGCATATACTTCGTAAAACAATGAAAGAGCTTGAGCAAGAGCTAGACCCTCAGTTATTTGTGCGTGTACACCGCAGTGCAATAGTAAATACAAAACAAATTAGTAAGCTGGTTACACAAGTAAGTGGCGAGTATTTATTAGTACTTGAAAACGGACAAGAATTAAAAGTGAGCCGTAGCTACCGAGATAAGGTTAAAGCGGCATTAGCAAGTTAAAGCCAACGCTCTTATTACAGGCACAAAAAATGCGAGCTAAGCTCGCATTTTTTATATTTAGTAATTATGCAACAGTTACAATTTTCATAGTGTTAGTTGCGCCCACAGTTTCCATTGAGTCACCGTGAGTAATAATTACTGTATCGCCAGACTGTAAAGAACCTTGAGAAACTAAAGTATCAAGTGCCGCTTTTACCATACCGTCTTTTTCAGTTTTTGTAGAATCAAAAAATACTGGGTAAACACCACGATAAAGTGCTGTTTGACCTAATGTACTCGCATGGCGTGAAAGCGAGTAGATTGGTAAGCCAGAGCTGATACGTGACATTAATTTAGCCGTGCTACCAGATTCAGTAAGCGTGATGATAGCTTTAACAGAATCTAAGTGATTAGCTGCATACATAGCAGAAAGTGCGATAGATTCTGCATTGTTAGAAAAACGACTATCTAAACGATGCTTAGAAACATGCGTTTCTTTTTGAGATTCAGCACCTAAACAAACACGTGCCATAGTTGCAACAGTTTCTTCAGGGTAATCACCAGCAGCTGTTTCAGCTGAAAGCATTACAGCATCTGTTCCATCAAGAACAGCATTTGCAACATCCATAACTTCTGCACGTGTAGGCATAGGGTTATCGATCATCGATTCCATCATTTGCGTTGCTGTTACTACAGTACGGTTTAATGAACGAGCACGACGAATAATTAGTTTTTGCTTGCCCATAAGAGCTGCATCACCAATTTCAACACCTAAATCACCACGAGCAACCATTACAGCGTCAGACGCTAGAATGATGTCATCAACAGCTTCTTGTGTTTCAACGGCTTCAGCACGTTCAATTTTTGCAAGTAGTTGTGCTTTTGAACCAGCAGCTTCAGCAAGTGAGCGTACGTAGCGCATATCGTCGCCACTACGTGGGAATGATACGGCAATGTAATCTACGTCAATTTCAGCGGCAGTTATTAAATCTTCTTTATCTTTTTCAGTAAATGCTGGAGCAGTTAAGCCACCACCTAAACGGTTAATACCTTTATTGTTAGATAAAACACCGCCAACAGTTACAGTACAATGTACTAAGTGTCCAGCTACTTCATCAACAGTTAGTTGAATAAGGCCGTCATTTAGGAGTAGTAAGTCGTTAGGGCTAACATCGTTAGGTAGTTCTTTATAATCAATACCTACAGAGTTAACATCGCCTTCGCCTTTTTCCATTTTTGCATCAAGAGTGAACTTTGCACCCACAGCAAGCGTTACCTTAGCTTCTTTAAAAGTAGAAACGCGGATTTTAGGGCCTTGAAGGTCAGCAAGGATAGCAATATGCTTGCCTAATTTTTTTGCAATATCGCGTACAGCTTGCGCACGGTCTTTATGATCTTGGGCAACACCATGTGAGAAGTTTAAACGTACTACATTAGCCCCAGCGATAATAATTTTTTCTAAGTTGTTATCTCTATCGGTAGCAGGTCCAAGGGTAGCAACTATTTTCGTGCGTCTTAGCATCAATTTCTCCTGTTTGCTTGGTGAAAGCATGTTGACGTTATTTTGTTGAATTAAAATATCTATATTAGATTAAAATATTTTAACTATGTGCAAACTTCAAAGGTTTGCCACTATTTTATACAAAACTATTGTGTCATCATTATGACACCGGTGTCAGAATGCGTCAATGATCTTAATTTCAATTAGCGTTGCTTTTAGTCACCCCGAGAGCATTGATGTTTGATATAATTACGTAGCTTATTTATCTGTAATAAAAAAGCATGTTGTATGGGCTCATAGTTAGTATTTTATGACTGTATGAGTATAATGCACGCGGTATTATTTAATTTATACACTGAATTTTCTAACCAAATAGTTGTTACCGAGGAGGACACTAGATGCAAGTTGCATTAGTAGGGTTAGGCGTTATGGGAAAAAATCTTGCCCTAAACTTGATTGAAAAAGGGATAACGCTAGTCGCTTATGATAAAAACCCACATGCGGGTGAAGAGTTACTAAGTTGTGCCAAATCACAAGGCATGGCTGATAGGCTTCACATTGTCTCTGATTTAAGTGACATGGTAAGGCGTTTAGAGGCACCTCGTTCTATTTTATTACTTGTACCTGCTGGTGAGTTAGTTGATACAGTTTGTAATGAACTTGTAGAGGCCGGCGTTAATTGTGACGATATGATAGTCGATTGCGGTAATAGTAATTATAAAGACGGTATAACGCGTAAACTCAAATACCAAAATAAATTTGAATTTGCCACTATGGGAATTTCTGGCGGTGCAGAAGGCGCTCGCCATGGTCCTGCAATGATGGCAAGTGGTTCTGAAGGTGGTTGGGAACGTATTGAGCCATGGTTTGAAAAAGTAGCTGCTAGCTATAATGGCGACTCGTGTTTTGCACGTGTTGGCCAATCAGCAAGTGGTCATTTTGTAAAAATGGTTCACAACGGTATTGAATACGCACTGATGCAACTTATTGCAGAAGTGTACCAATTACTTCGTTTAGGTACTAATCGTTCTCCAAAAGAAGTAGCTGAGATATTTAATGACTGGTCAGAAGGTCAATTAAATAGTTACTTACTGTCTATTTCTAGCCATATATTGTCACTTGAAAATCATAATAATGTACCGCTTGCGGACTTAATTGATAATAAAGTTGGCGCTAAAGGTACTGGTCTTTGGACTGCGCAAAATGCACTCGAACTTGGTATTGCTGTCCCTTCACTTGTTGCTGCTGTTCAAGCTCGTCATTTAACTAATGCATGTAACACAACGGCTGCACAAGAGATGACATATGCATCTAAATCAACGAACAATGTTGAAATTGATTTAGAAGAGCTAAAAGACGCGTTCTTACTTGCAAGCTTACTTGCGTATCGTCAAGGTTTAGCGCTAATCAAAGGTGCATCACGTACTCATCAGTGGAAAGTAGATTTATCTAAAACGCTTCAAACGTGGCGCGCTGGTTGTATAATCCGTGCTGACTACCTTGATAGCGTTGCACAAGGTGTTGAATTTATTGACACTCTTGAAAAAGAGTCTAACTCTTTGCGAAAAATTACCAGTCAAGCAATAATGACTGGTTTAGCATTCCCTGTATTGGGAGCTACACAAACGTATTTAGCAACATTAACTACACCGAGTAATGGGCATTTAGTTCAAGCCCAGCGTGATTACTTTGGTGAGCACGGCATAAAAACCCACAGTGGTGAAATGTGTCATTTAACTGATTTAGTAGATATAGACGCTAAAGTTAGATAAAAAACAGTTGTTTAAAACGATAAAGGCACGCTATTTAGCGTGCCTTTTGTATTTTTAGCCTGTAAAAATTAACGGCTCAACTCACCACGTAAGTTATCTTGCATTAAATGACGAATCGTTTCGACTTCAAGCTTTTGGCTAAATAAATAATGTAACTTAGTTAAACATGCTTCAAGGGTCATATCATACCCACTTATTACACCAATATTTAATAGCGCATTACCTGTTGCATAGCCACCCATGTTTACATGACCTTTTAAACACTGAGTTAAGTTAACAATTACGACGCCACGTTTACTTGCTTCTTCGAGTATTGACAAAAAGCTCGGATCTTGTGGTGCATTACCTACACCAAAACTCAGTAGCACCAGTGATTTGATATTGCCATTGACCAAGCTTTTAACTACCTCTTGGCTAATGCCAGGATACAAATAAAGCACCCCGATAGGTTGAGGTGTAATAGGTGTAACTTGCAGCTCATTTTCAACATATGGGCTAAGCTGACCTTTAATAAGTTGAATATTAATACCTGATAACGCTAAGGGGTCTAGATTCGGCGAGGCAAAAGCATTAAACCCATCCGCGTGTGCTTTAGTTGCTCTATTACCTCTAAACAGTTGGTTATTAAAAAAGAGACTTACTTCAGCAATAGGATAATTTGCAGCTAAATACATGGCATTAAGTAAGTTTACTTGGCCATCAGAACGTAATTGTGAGAGCGGAATTTGTGAGCCGGTTACAATCACAGGTTTAGTCAAATTTTCGAACATAAATGACAGCGCTGAGGCTGTATACGCCATAGTATCAGTGCCATGGAGCACCACAAAACCATCATAATCTTGGTATTTATCTTTGATATCATTAGCAATGAGTTGCCAATGCTCTGGTGACATGTCTGAAGAATCTATAAGAGGGCAGTATTCGTGAATATCAAACAAAGGCATTTCATCACGATTAAATTCTGCGTTATTCACTACGGTTTCCGTTAAAAAACCTTCAGCCGGAATATAGCCTCGACTCGATTTTTTCATACCTATAGTACCGCCAGTATAAGCGATATAAATGCGTTTACGTTTCATAAAAAAAGCCCAGTAAAAAAACTGGGCCTAGTATAACGTTAAGCAGCTTTAAATACAGCTGATTAGGTGAAGCTATGCACTTTTATTGTGCAACGTTACACACTAAACAGCGTGCGTATACACCTTGTGGATCGTTGTAATCTTTAAGGTTTTCAACTTCAGTACTTAATTGGTTAATAACACTTTGTAAATTAGCTTGTGTTGCTAACACAGATGTTTTTTGTGTTTGCAAACCAAGCATAGATTTAATAGACGCATTACCAAAAATGTTTTGGATCATTTTTTCTTGCGAGCTTAAATCTTGTTTAATAGTTTTAACTTCATAATGATTAAGCTTGGCAAGTGCAGCAGCGGCTTCAATCGCACCTTGTTTGTCGCCTAGCTTATCAACCAAACCTAGTTCAAGTGCTTGAGATGCAATCCATACACGGCCTTGGGCAATTTTGTCAACCTGCTCAGGCGTCATATTACGCGCATCAGCAACAACATTTAAAAAGCGTCCGTATGCTTCCTCAACGTTCATTTGAATTACTTGACCCATTTTTTCATTTAGTGGACGAGTGATAGAAAAGCCAGCCATTTCGGTTGTTGCAACGCCATCTGAATAAACACCAATTTTCGATAAGGTTTTCTCAAATGTCATAAAGGTACCAAATACACCAATTGAGCCTGTAATTGTACTTGGTGCTGCCCAAATTTCGTTTGCAGCAGAGGCAATCCAATAACCACCTGATGCAGCCACAGAACTCATTGAAGCAATAACAGGTTTACCAGCAGCCTTAAGGGCTAATACTTCAGCACGAATAACTTCAGAGGCAAACATACTACCGCCACCAGAGTCGATACGTAGTACAACCGCTTTAACTTTATCATCAAGGCGTGCTTTACGAAGTAGGGCAGCTGTAGAGTCACCCCCAATTTCGCCCGCTTTACGCTCACCATCAACAATCGTACCTTTAGCAACAACTACCGCTACTTTTTCGGTAATAGGGTTATCAATTTCAATAGGCGGTTTAATTAAGCTTAAGTATTCACGAAATGAAACTTGCTTAAATGTCTTACCATCTTCTTGTGTGCCCACTAAATCAATTAATTGTTTGCGAACTTGCTGATTTGTTTTTAAAGAGTCAACCCACTGGTGATCAAGTGCATATTTACCTGCATCGCCATCGGCAGCTTTCATTTTTTCTAGATATACGTCCATTGTTTCGTCAAAATTTGACTCATCAAACGGGCGAACAGCGGCAACATCTTGTTTGTATTCGCTCCAAAGAGCGCCCAACCAAACGCGGTTAGCTTCTTTAGCTGCATCGGACATGTCGTTACGAATAAAAGGTTCTACTGCTGACTTAAATGTACCAACACGGAAAATATGCTGCGTTACTTCAAGCTTTTCAAGTGCATCTTTAAAGTAAAGCGGGTACATGCCATAACCTTCAATACCTACGCTGCCGTATGGGTGCATAGCTATTTCGTCAGCATGCGATGCAATATAGTATTGCGCTTGAGTATAGTAATAACCCGATGCAATTACTTTTTTGCCAGCTTGCTTGAAGGCATCAATAGCCTTTGTAATTTGCTTAAGTTTATTTAAATGTGCTTTAGGCATCTCTTGTAAATCAAGCAATATCACCGTGATACGATCGTCTTTAGTCGCCTCGTTTATTACTTCAACAATATCGTCGAGTAATATTTCGCTTGGTGCTTCAGAACCAGAAGTTGCATCACTAATTGCGGCTTCAACTGGGTCTATATATGTTTTCTCTTCAACAATAGGGCCATTTAAGTTAAGCCTAAGTACAGAGCCATTTTCAACTATTATTTGATCATCGTCACTTGAGAGTGACACAAAGAAAACAATTACCAGTAATAAAAACAAAATGTTTAGTATTAAGCGACGAGAAAAATTAATTCCAGCCCAAATACCTTTAAATACCTTTGCTATCAAAATAGCTCCTTAATTTGGTACAGTTAATACATTAGTCCCATCTTAGCTTAGAATAAAAATAAATTTAACTGCTAAATCGTAACGAAGTGTTTATGAACCTATATAAACGTAAGTTTTTACTGCTATTTTTAATTAAATGCATGCACATATTGCTTATTACTTGCCATTAAAGCAGAATTAGCTAATGTATACAGGTTAGACCAGTTAACGGGGCACAAGATGTTAGAACAACAATTACAACTAAAACACACACAATTACGTAACCGCTTAGTTATGGGCTCAATGCATACAGGTCTTGAAGAGGGCTGGCATAACCGCAAACGCTTATGCGCATTTTATGAAGCACGTGCAAAAGGTGGCACCGCGATGTTAATTACAGGCGGATACAGCCCTAATTTACGTGGCAAGCTAACACCTATTTCTTCCTCATTTAATAGTTATTACGATGTGTTTAAGCATCGCGCTTACACAGATGCTGTGCATAAACACGGTGGAAAAATTTGTTTGCAATTATTACATGCTGGACGTTATGCATACCATCCTTTCAATCAAGCACCAAGTGCAATAAAAGCACCTATTAATCCTTATAAACCTAAAGCGATGTCGCTTGGCTCGATTAAAAAAACAATTAAAGACTTTGCGCATTCTGCCTATATGGCTGAAAAAGCCGGCTACGATGGCGTAGAAGTCATGGGTTCTGAAGGGTATTTGATTAATGAATTTATGGCGCCGCACACCAATAAACGCGATGATGAGTTTGGTGGCAGCTTAGAAAATAGAATGCGACTTGCACTTGAAATAGTTAAAGCTGTAAGAGCAAAAGTATCTGAAAAATTCTTAATTATTTTTAGATTGTCGGTCATTGATTTGATTCCAAACGGTTCAACACCAGAGGAAGTTGTTATTCAGGCTACCGAACTTGAAAAAGCGGGTGTTGATATATTTAACACTGGTATTGGTTGGCACGAAGCGCGTGTACCGACTATTGCGAGTATGGTGCCACCGGGTGCATTTAAAGAAGCATCAAAACGTTTAAAAGACGTGGTGAGCGTGCCAGTTATTGCTGTTAACCGAATTAATACTCCAGAAATTGCTAACGATATTTTAAATGCAGGCGAGGCTGATTTAATTTCGATGGCACGTCCGTTATTGGCTGATCCTGAGTTTTTTAATAAGTATGTAAACAATCAATCTAAACAAATTAATATTTGTATTGGCTGTAACCAGGGTTGTCTAGATCACGTATTTAAAAATAAACGTGCTACGTGTTTAGTTAATCCACAAGCTGCATTTGAGCTAGATTACCCGCTAGAGCAAGCAGCCAAAGCTAAAAATGTATTAGTTGTCGGTGCAGGTCCTGCTGGTTTATCAGCAAGTTGTTACTTGGCTCAAAAAGGGCATAACGTCACGTTAATTGATCAAAAATCGCAAATGGGCGGTCAATTTAATTTAGCCATGCAGATACCGGGTAAAGAAGACTTTAACCATACACTTACTTACTTCACAAATGAGCTCGAGCGATTAAAAGTAACAGTGGAGCTTGGTAAAGCTTACGACGATTCAATGCTTAAAGATTATGATGATATTGTTTTTGCAACAGGCGTTAGGCCGCGTGAAGCCTCTATTAAATGTAGTGATGATAAGCGTGTGTTTGCTTATGACGAAGTCATACGCGGCGAAGTAGAATTGGGCAAATCAATCGCTATTTTAGGTGCTGGCGGTATTGGTTTTGATATGGTTGCTTTTTTAAGTGAACATAAATCACAATCCATTAGCGAGTTTAAAACGCAATGGGGGATTGAGTGTGATGCACAACCTCATAAAGACGAGCGCCAATTGTATATGTTAAAACGAAGTTCGGGTCGTTTTGGTAGTGAGCTTGGTAAAACCACTGGTTGGATACATCGCCAAGTTGCTAAACAGCATGGTGTTAAACAAATTGCTGACTGCCAATATCAAATTTTTGATAAAAATGGGTTAACAATTAATGTTGCTGGAGAAGTTCAAGTACTGCCGGTAGATACTGTTATTGCGTGTATTGGTCAGGTTTCTAATAGTGAAGTACTAGAAGGTTACACAGATAACGCAAAAGTGCATGTGATAGGCGGAGCTAAATTGGCTGCTGCAATTGATGCTAAACGCGCTATTTTTGAAGCCCTACAAGTGGCGAGAAGTATTTAACCTTTGTAAATAAATTGAAATAGTTTATCAATTTATACGGTCTTTGTTGTTTATAGTCTATAACTTAATAAACATTGAACACACAGGATACGCATGAATAAACTAATCAGTTTTTATAACACAATATTGGGTAAACTATCGTTTTTAGATGGTTTACCTGCTTTACTATTTCGCTTAATTTTAGCTCCTGTTATGATCATCGCAGGTTATAACAAACTTGCTATAAGCACTGAAAAAGAAGGCTTTCTAAATAACTTTTTAGCATCTCCTGATGTCGTTCAATGGTTTGGTAATAGTGAATGGGGTTTAGGCTTACCGTTTCCTGATTTACTCGCTTTCTTAGCTGGATGGAGTGAATTTTTAGGTGGTTGGTTGTTATTATTTGGCCTTTTAACTCGCTTAGTCAGTATCCCGCTTATGTTCACAATGGTTGTAGCGGCTACTTCAGTACATTGGCATAACGGGTGGTTTGCAATAGCGCCGACTAATCCAGAAACAAGTGCTGCGCAAGTACTTGATTGGCTATCTATCCCTGGTGCAAAAGAAAGCCTCGAAAACTCATTAGAAGTACAAGACAGGATAGGGAAAATTCTAGGCTTAGTTGAAGAGCATGGCTTTCCTGATTACCTATACGAAAAAGGTAAACCATCTATTTTAAATAATGGCATAGAATTTTCGGCAATTTATTTTGCTATGCTCCTAAGTTTATTTTTTATGGGCGGTGGGCGTTTTGTTAGTATTGATTACTGGTTAAAGCGAAACGTTATAAAAAAATAACGCATTAAATGTATTTTATTAACGGCTGCATAGTTGACCCTTTGCGGCCGTTTTGCATTTTTAATTTCTCGGTATTTATTATTTAAGGTTTTAAATGTTACTCTATCGTTTTGAATTTTGAGGAATCGTTATGAACGCTATCGAGCTTTTACTTACCCGCCAATCAGACTCTAAACTAACAGAGCCGGGTCCTACGCCTGAGCAGCTCGACATAATTAAGCAAGCAGCATTACGTGTTCCTGATCATGGCTGTATAGCACCGTGGCAGTTCATCATTGCTCAAGGTGATGCACGCAATAAACTGGGTGAAATTTACCATCAAAGTGCAGTGGCAGAGCAACAGACAGAAAAAGTAATTAACCGTGCTAAAGAGCTTCCCCTTCGTGCGCCTATGATTGTAATAGCAATTGCTAAATATCAAGAACACCCAAAAGTTCCTCGTATCGAGCAAGTACAAAGTGCAGGCTGTAGTGTATTAGCAATGCAACAAGCTGCATTTGCTCAAGGTTTAGGTGGTGTTTGGCGCACAGGTTACTTTGCACAAAGTAGAGCAGTCAAAAAAGCGCTTAACTTACATGAGCAAGATGAAATTGTAGGGTACTTATACATTGGTACTCCTCAAGTCGAGTGTAAAAAGCCACCTCGCCATAAACCAGAACATTATTTTAGTAATTTGTGAATAGTATGAACTTTATGCAATTTGCATAGTCATAATTCATTAAGGTTACCAAGAGTAATATAAAAGAGTTAGTGGTTTGGCTGTGAGAAGCGCTTGGAAGCACAAAAGTTAATAATTCTTCTTCAGTTTGTTTTTTAATCGGTTGTTTTTTGATACATTATGGAAAGTCTTAATAAAAATAACGATAAAGAAGACGAAAACAATGGGAAATTTATTTTTACAGGAAAAAGAAAACTGGCTTGCGTGGTCAATTTGGGGAATCGTTGGTGCTTTTGTAACTTTGTATGTTGCAATGAGTACAAATGCAGCGCATTTTATAGCAGGCTCTGCAATAGGTATGCTAATACTGTTAACTTTGTGGATGCAACAGTCTAAACGTTTTGACTTTGGACGGGCATTTAAAGTGTGTTGTTATGTTTTAGCGCTAAGTGTACTCCCCGCTTTTATGTTTGTAATAGTGCCAAGTGATGATTTAAATCGGTTTGACTTAATTTTTCAAAGTGTAACATTCACGGCACTGAGTTTATTGGCTTGTTTGATTTGTTCTTGGATTGCTCGCAGGCCCAAACAATATTACTGAGTATTGAATTAATAAGCGTGTTGCAGTAAATAGCGCAACAAAAGAGCAATGTGACTTGTTTTTAGTCGTTTAATTATTATTTACGATTAATTTATATTTAGCTCTTTACAAGTAACACGTTTAACCATATTATTCGCGCCGTACGGAGAGATGGCAGAGTGGTCGAATGCACCGGTCTTGAAAACCGGCATGGGTTTATAGCCCATCTAGGGTTCAAATCCCTATCTCTCCACCATTATTAAAAAAAACCGCCTTATAGGCGGTTTTTTGCTTTGTGGAGTTTAATTAATGACTAAAGCAACGGACCTATCAACCTCACAGCTATTAATAAAACATCTTTTATTATGGATGGTATTTGGTTACTGCTATCAAAGTGCTATTAGCTTGTTGGCAAAAATGGCGGTCGACGCACAACCAGAATATCCTTTAATTACCGCTTTTGCTTATGGTCTTGGTTTTAATCTTTTGGCTGCCCATCTTATTACTAAATATGATAAACATTGGCCAGTAATTGGCTCTGCTTTTATTGGTTTAGTAGGCTTAGTTGCAGTGCCATTTTTATTGTCTGGTGAATCTGGATTATTAGCTATTCCTTTACTTGTTGGAATTTTATTCACTTTACCGCTTTGTAGTTATATTGTTGGCCTAATTAAGCTAAAACTCAGCAAAAACTAGCCCCAAACGGGGTTTATTTTGTGATAGCATATACGTGTCTTTTAACTAACAAAACGTGAAAAACACATTATGTCAGATAATTTTACTACAGATGCTGAAAAAGCAAGTTACGGTATTGGCTTACAAATGGGTGAGCAACTTAAGTCTAATCCTTTTGAAGGCTTAAACCTAAATTCAGTATTTGAAGGCATGAAAGATGCGTACGCTGGTAGCGCATTTCAAGTTGAGATCCCTGAGATTCAAGCTGCATTCGAAAAGATTAACGAAGAGATCCAAGCTCGTCGTGAAGAAGAATCTAAAGTACTTTCTGCCGAAGGTATTGCATTCTTAGAAGAAAACGCAAAACGTCCTGAAATCACAGTAACTGAGTCTGGTCTTCAATATGAAGTACTAGCGACTGGCGAAGGCGAAAAGCCAACAGCTGAGTCTACAGTACGTGTTGATTACCACGGTACACTTATTAACGGTACTGTGTTTGATAGCTCATACGAGCGCGGTCAACCAGCTGAATTTCCAGTTGGTGGCGTGATCAAAGGCTGGACTGAAGCATTACAAATGATGCCTGTAGGTACTAAATGGCGTATCTACGTTCCTCATGAGCTTGCTTATGGTGAACGTGGCGCAGGTGCTGCAATCGCACCTTTCTCAACGCTTGTATTTGATGTTGAGCTACACGAAATCATTTCTTAAATTAAATAAATTTTAATTTAAGAATTTAAAAAGCCGTATTCAATTTGAATACGGCTTTTTTGTGTTTGTAATTTAAGAGTTTTATACCAATTAGCTTAATTAAGTGATCTATTTTTCGCTAAGAAAATTGTGTCGATAACAAGGCAAAAATTTCGTTGTTTAGTTGTTACCACTAATTGCTCTTGCATTGCTCTACCTCCAGCATCCATGCAGTCGTATATCAGAAATTCTTAACGCAGTTAGCATCAGGTTTAATCCTTCAAATCGATTAAGTATAACTGCGTGTTGATATTATATATTCTAAAAATAAAAAACCGCATTAATAAAATGCGGTTTATAAATATATAAACTAAAAGTACTTTTAATTATTAAAAATAGCCACGAACACCAAAGCGGAAGTTTCTGCCAGGTAGTGGGGCTTTATCTTTAATAAATGAGCTATGTACAAAACCTAACTCATCAGTAATGTTATCAACGTTTATATACAGCTGTGCATCGACACTGCCTAAACCTAATTGGTAATTAGCTTGTGCATCAAATAGCGTATAGCCATCAGTTTGAGTTTCAAAGGCAGTTACATCGTTTTGATCAAAGTAATGAGTACCCGTTAATGTTAGTTGTAAGTCACCTAAATCGTACTGTAACTCAGAGCCTAATTTATTGGCAGGGATACGTGGTAAATTACCTTCGTCGTCTTTTAGTTTTGCACGAGTTGAGTCACCAAATACTTTAACCATAGCGCTTGGTGTTACTTGGTAATGCGCGTCAAACTCAATTCCATAAAGCTCTGCGTCTTTACTTGTAAACTGATAAACCGCAACAGCATCGTCATGTGCACCAATAGCTGATTCTAAACCATCTTCTTCATCGTAAACTAAACCCGTATTTTCTTGAAAATAAAAGTTTTTGATATCGTTATAGAAAAAGTTAACGGTGTAACCAAAATCACCGCTAAAGCGTCTAAAGCTTAAATCTAAGTTTGTTGAAGTTTCCTGCTTGATATTTTCTGGCTCAAAATGCGCTTCATTATCTTCAATATTGTAACCAAGGCCTAGCTCGTAAGTGCCAGTTGCAATGTGTAAGCCGTTAGATAAAAGTTCTGCCGAAAGCGGTGCTCGTTCTGAATGAGAAATACTTGTAGCGATACTATGACCTGGCTTGTATTGCCAAATAGCACCAGCAGAGGCACTTAAATTGGTAAAACTTTCATTATACCCAATGGTTTCTTCGTCGCTGTGATCTATTTCTACTTCATCGTGGTTATGCTCGTGTGCCGTGATTTGGCTTTCAATTTTGTAATCTTCAACACGTGCGCCAAGTTCAACTGTAACGTCGCCAAATTCACGCTCTTCTAGTAAATATAATGCGTTAGTTGTAGTTACACTTGCAGGTGTAAATGCTTCTTCACCAATTGCATCGTAGTCAGAATCGCTGTAGTGATAGCCCATCATTCCGTGCCAATCAGCAAACTTATGCTCTACATTTAAACGTGCTTCAGTCGTTTTATTTTTAAAAGTAGTACCAATTTCGCCATCTTCAATTTCGCTGTGCGAGTAATCTGTATAGCCAACACGTAGGTTGATGGTTTCAATCCAGTTATTATGAAGGGCGTAACTTACAAGCCCTTGCCAGCGATCTTGCTCTAAATGTGCGTAAACTGGCTCTTCAGCTGCTTCATCTTCATGTTCTGCATGCTCTTCTTCAGTTTCACCTTCGTGATCGTGATGATGCTCATGCCCAGGAATACCGTAATCAGTATCAATGCTACCGTATGAAAAACCAATCGTTAAATGATCGCCAACATAGCTGGTACCAAAGTTAAGTGTTTCGCTATCAATAAATGTGTTTTCTACAGAACTCTCTGTTTCTACATCGCCATCATCGTCGGCAATAGTAAAGGTAGGTGTTTGGTAATCATCGCCACTGCGCTTAGTGCCATCAAAATGAAAGTTAAAGCCTTCATTACCTGTTTCAAGTTTTGCAGCTACTGTGTTTGAGTTTGACACTGTATCGTGGCTGTATTCAGCAGCACCCGTAAGCTCGTCGATATTGCTAGTAGGGATGCGGTTATCAACCACGTTAACAACACCGCCAATTGCACCAGAGCCATAAAGTAGGGTACTTGGGCCACGTAATACTTCAATTTGTTCTGCTGCTAGGCTATCGCTTGATGTCGCATGGTCTGGGCCAATGCGTGATGCATCACTGGCATCTAATCCGTTTTGTGTGATTTTAACGCGAGGGCCATCTAAACCACGAATAATTGGGCTTGATGATACAGGGCCAAAGTAACTTGCATTTACGCCTGGTAAACCTTTTAGAGTTTCACCAAGAGTTGGTTTAGATTTATTTCTTAATTCATCACCTGAGAGCACGCTTACTGGCGATATCATCTCGAGGCTATTTTTATGAAGTGCAGAGGCATAAACAACCACTGTCTCAACCGATGTTGGTTTAAGTGACACAGACAGATTATTTGAAGATTCGCTAACAGCAATACGAGAGTCTACGTAGTTGTCTTTACTAATATGTAATTGGCTGTCTGCATCTATATCGATAGCAAACTCGCCTAAATCATTACTTTTAACGCTTTGGTTTTTGCCATGGACATGGATAGAGGCATTTTTAATAGGTTGATTTTTATCATCCATTACTTTACCAGTAACGGTTGCAGCCAAAGCTGATTGAGAACATAAAACAGAAAAAATAGCAGAGGAGATTAATGTTAACTTTGTCATGGATATATTGGTTCGTGGTTATTATGTTGTGATATAATATAACACCGCAAAATTAACGAATCAACAATGTTATAGTATAACTTTGAATTTTGCGATGAATAATCTAAAAATGACGATTAAGCCAATATTATAAAAATTCAAATAATAGGTTTGTGAATAGAAAACTTATCTATTTGACCGAAGAACTCATAGCGCTAACCGGTAAACCTATTTATTTAATAGCGGCTATCTATCATTATCGCATCTAGTTTATGCTGCGCTCTTGTCTGATTTGTTATATCTACAGATTCAATCATTTCGCATTCGTCGCGGATCATCTCTGAAATAAGACTAGGGTAGTGGCGGCAGTCTTCTGGGCGGTCGAGGTAAATACTGCAGGTATACATATTTTTAGCGAGAGGATCTTTTTTAGGCGCAATTTCTAAAAATGGGCATACTTGAAGTCTTAAGCCTGTTTTTGGGTCAAACCAAATTTCGTTGTTTTTAACGTATTCATAAATTTCGGGGTTAAAGAGCTCCCATAAATCTATTTCCTCTTTCGTTGCGCTTAAATCGCCGCCGCCATATTTAATACAGCATTTACCACACTGGTTGCATTCTTTCATAATTGGCTAATTTAGTTGGCTGTTAACGAATTTAAGTTAGTTATTAGTGTAGCACCAAATTTATTATTAACGCTCTACTGAATTGCCCCATTGTTTAATTTTTGGGTGTGTAAACAATAGTTAGATACAATAACTTAAGTTAAAACCCCTTGTTACATTTTATATAGTAGAGGCTTTATTTAATGGTTTACTCTAAAGGTAGCGAAAATTGTTACAAACCCCGCTTGAGAAACTGTGTGATTGTTAAATGTTGCTGAGCGCGGATACCTAAGCAGGGCGTTATTATGAAAGAGGCTGTCACTAAGTTAAAAACAGAATTTAATGCAAAGTTATTGTATTGGAACAATCTTAAAAGTAGCAAAGCTAAAGCGGCAATCATCCTATTATTTTTAGTTGTCATTGCACTTAAAGTGTTTACGACCATTTTTACGTTGGATTGGGTTGCAAGTTTATTCAGCGTGTAAGTTTACCAAGAGCAATTGCGATAAAGTTTAATCACAGAGTGTTTAACGCCTACGCGATGTTCATTATTAATGTATTATTACGCTATACACCAAATTAAATAAATCAGTTGTTTAAATACGTTTTATAATGACTGTAATGATACATTTTAGCTAAATTGAGTGAGTAAATGAGTTTAGCTGCATTAAAGGATAACCAGTGATGATGAATACAAAAGTATATAAAGCGGTACATGATCTAGCAGAAGATTTAATGGCGGCGGCTAACAAAAATAACCGTGAAAAGTTTGAGTCGTTATTTGCTCAATTAAAAGCTATTTGTATTGAAAACGAAAACACCTCAAAAGATCACCCTGTACAATGGGAAACTTTAGCTGATTTTACCGAAGAGTTAGAAGAGGCAATTACTACTTACGAAAAAGCATTAGAAAAGTCGATTGCGATTAATAACAAAGATCACATGTCGTCGGTTTCTTTTTCAATGGCTACATTACAGCTTGAGCTTGGCCAAAAAGATGAAGCTATTAAAAACCTTCAAAATGCTAAAGTCAGCGCCAATAAAATTGAAGACAAAGAGCTTAAAGCTGAAATACACGACCTACTAGAGTCGCTTATTGAAGAAGAAGGTTAAATACATAAAAGCATAACTTATCCATATTAAATGTGATTTTTGTGGATTTAGCTTGAGCTTAATAAAGCGCTGATGGTTTCTAGCCTCAGCGCTTTTTTATGTTCGCTATAAATACTAAACCAAAAGGAAAGGCTTATTATTGAGCTAGCTTATTCATAAAATCGACAATGTACTTTGCAATTTCTACTGGTTTTTCTTCAACGCTAAAGTGCCCTGAATCGAGTAAATGCAGTTCAGCGTTCGGTACATCTTTTAAGTATGCTTTAGCGCCTTCGGCTATAAACGCAGGGTCGTTTTTACCCCATATAATTAACGTTGGTGGTTGGTACTTGCGTAAATAAGCTTGCCACTTTGGATAGTCGAGAAGGTTGTTGTAGTAATCTTGTAGCAATTGCACTTGAATTACTCTATCGGCTTTGGTTTGTAAAAAGTGAAGATCATGCGTCCAGCTATCTGGGCTCATCACTTCTGGGTTACTTTGTACGTCTCGTAAATACTGCTTATTAATAATGGCTTGTTCAGACGTGAACGAATAAATTTTATCTTGCTGAGCTTTCGAACTATCTTCATTCGCGGCTTTAAAAAATGCTTGCCTCGGTAGGGGTAGCCCCTCTAAATACGCATTACCATTTTGTACAATAAGTGCATCAAGTTTATTAGGATTATTTAATAACATTCTAAAGCCTACGGGCGCTCCAAAGTCTTGTATATATAGGCTGTAGCGCTTTACTTTAAGCGTTGTTAGTAACCCTTCAACGTATTGAGCTAGTAATTCAAAAGTATATTTTTGAGTTTCTGGGTTTGGGCGTTCGCTGTATCCTGAGCCTAAATAATCGGGTGCAATTACATGATAACGACCTGATAAAAGTGGGATCAATTCTCGGTAGCTGTGTGAAGACGACGGATAGCCATGTAAAAGCACAATGGTTTGCTTATGCTGGATGCCAGCTTCTCGGTAAAATATCTTTTTACCGTTTACATTTGCATATTTGTAAGCGGTTTTTGAAGGCCATACAGCATCAGCGGCATATACTTGAGCGGTAAGCGTAGACATTGAAACTAATAAAAACACAATAAATGAGACGATGTGAGCAGGTTTTACTTTAAGGCTTTTTTGTATATCTGGGTGCATTAGTAAACTCGTTATTTTTGGTAATGTCGCTTTATTTACCAGACCTGTTATTTACACATTTATATTCAGATAATAACGTTGTAGTTTCACAGCAAAGAAGTGTACAGCAGGAGTAAGTGCAGCTTTGGACCTTATAAGATACTGATGAGCCAACAGTGGGCTAGGGCGTTAGCTCTTTATTGACCGCTTTTTTGTATTTGAAATAGCTTATTAAATAAACGGCTATTGGAATCGTTGGGCTTAAAAATATGTGAGGATGGAAATAGATACCGCGTTCGTCATATAGAAACATATATAACACGAGCGCAAACGTTGAAGGTAAGGGGAAGGTGATTGCACCGTGCCCAACAGCAGCAAATAGTGTCCACGAGAAAACACTAGGCCAAAGCACAGCTCTGATGTAAGCACCTTTATTAGTCGCTTTAGCCTTTTTAGCGTAATTACGTGAAACAAAATAAGATATTACCGTTGGAAACAAAGTTAAAATGACACTTAACAGTATAAGCATAGTGATTCAATTCCTTTTGATATTATTTGCATAACCCAGTTTTTCACAATGTGTTAATTGGTTTGAGTTAATACCGTTTTTAAAGCAGCAATTTGCTTAATTTCATCAGCTGTTAATGCTTGATATAACCTAGGATAGGGCCAACCATAGCCCCATCTGAAAGTCGATGGTATATAAGGGCTGCCACCAAATCGAACTCCAGCAAGCATAATGTTCGCTATACTCGTTTCGCCGGCTTCAATAACACACTGTTGCAAGGCTTTATCTGCTTCTAAACGTTGCCAATAAGTGCCACCTTGCCAGTAGGCGTAGTCGTGCGCTTTACAACATGCAAGCCACAACTTTTTATCTTTTGTCGTGCCGTCCGGAAAAGCACTACAGCCATCTGATGTGAACGGTTTTATATTTTCAGCATTTACTGTATTACTTAATATGACCAGTAAGACAATGGAACTGAAACGCATTATTTTCATACGAAAGAGTGTATTAGTAAAATTATACATGATTTTAAGTGTTACTGTTTTAGTTACAAATAATAACACTTTAAAAAGTATAAAAAAGGTTTTTACTGTTTATAGACCGGTTATGCTTATATGATAATTTTGATTTAGAGCTTTTTGTTTAGATATTCTATGCGTTCTATTTTCTTCGCTAGTTGCGAGGTGTTAATACTAAAAGTGCTGGTTAAAAAATTTACTAAAATATTAGATTAAGGTTTACACATGGTGTGTTGCATTTGTACTTTAGGAGAGGAGCTGTGCTAGAACAAATAGAAAATTGGATTGACGCTACAAATTTAAAATACAGCAGTCAAAAAGTGAGTTGTGATAAATTCAGTAATGAATTTTATGGGTTTTATTCTAGCGAGTTTTTAAAAAACGCGTATTACGTTGTTGTAGACCAAATACCAAAGCCAGACTTTGCGGGTCTGCGAGAAATGGGTCTAGGTGATTTTGTCGATATGGACGCGGCGGGTATAACGTATAAAAATACCTATTACCTACTTCCTGAGGTTGCAAAAGATTTGAGGGTTCATTTTCATGAGCTTGTGCATGTAGCGCAGTGGCTTAAACTTGGTCCTGACGCGTTTATGATGCGTTACATTAGCGAAATCCAACATGTAGGATATAACGACGCTCCGCTTGAAAAAATGGCATATGCTCTGGATACGCAATTTGCAAGTAAAGGCAATAAAATAGACGTTCTTAGGCACGTAGCCCAAACGCTGTAACTCAATTTTAGATTTAAAGGAGTTTATATGTACAGAATTATTGGGTGTTTACTTACTTTAGCGTGTATAAATAGTAATGCAGCATCGTTTGAAGAAGATATTGTTTCAGCTCTGCTTGAGCGTACAACTCATGATGTGACTTACGACGGCGCTTATCGCTCTATTGGCTACCCTGGTGGGGATGTACCTAAAAATATAGGTGTGTGCACCGATGTAATAATTAGAAGTTATAGAAAGTTAGGTGTTGATTTACAGAAACTCGTGCACGAAGACATGCAAAAAAACTTTGCGCTGTATCCATCTAAACGTATTTGGGGCTTAACTAAGCCTGATAAAAATATAGATCACCGACGTGTTCCAAATTTACAAGCTTACTTTGAGCGCCATGCAAACGTATTGAGTGAATCCAACAAAGTGAGTGATTATAAAACCGGCGATATAGTAACGTGGATGTTACCAGGTAATTTACCTCATATAGGTATGGTGATTAATGAGTTATCTCAAGATACGGGTAACCCACTTATTGTGCATAATATAGGGCGTGGTCCGCAAAAAAGCGATATGCTTTTTGATTATAAAATTACCGGACATTACCGGTTCGTTCCACACTATTGATAAGTTTAATAAACGATGGATGTAAGTATTGATTTTTATTTCAGATCAATACTTACATTGCCATTGGGTTTACAGCAGCACAACAGTATTTCGCCTTCGCGCACAAACGCAAGTGGCTCTTCGTTATATTCAACACTACCTGACACTAACGTTGCTCTACAGGCGCCGCAGTAACCTTCGCGGCATTGGAATGCGACGTCTATTTTCATGGATTCTAAGCACTGTAAAAGAGAAGGGCAGCCAGCGGTAAATTCTATACACTGGCTGTTTTCTGCAAGCGTTATGCTTGCAGTAGACTTGTCACTCATTATAAATCAAAATCACCAAATTCTGATGCATCAACTTGAGAGTCTATTTGACCAACAAGGTATGAGCTTATTTCTGCTTCTTGTGGTGCTACTTGCACGTTATCAGACACTAACCACGAGTTTATCCACGGGATAGGGTTACTGTTATTTTCAAACTGTGCTGGCAAACCAATCGCAGTCATACGTGCATTGGTAATGTATTCAACGTACTGACATAAAATATGTTTATTTAAGCCAATCATTGAACCATCTTTAAATAAGTATTCGGCCCACTCTTTTTCTTGCTCTGCAGCATCAACAAACATTTTAATTGCTTCGTCGCGGCACTGGGCAGCAACAATCGCCATTTCTGGATCGTCCTTACCGTCTTGCATAATGTTTAAAATATGCTGAGTACCAGAAAGGTGAAGTGCTTCATCGCGTGCAATTAGCTTGATGATTTTAGCGTTACCTTCCATTAGCTCGCGCTCAGCAAATGCAAACGAACATGCAAAGCTTACGTAAAAGCGAATCGCTTCAAGAATATTTACTGACATCATAGCCAGGTAAAGTTTCTTTTTAAGCTCAAATAAATTAATGATAACTGTTTTACCGTTAATCTCGTGTTTGCCTTCACCGTATAAGTTGTAAAGCGATACAGAGTTAATTAAGTCATCGTAGTATTTAGTTACGGCATCAGCACGTTCGCTAATTTTATCGTTGCTAACAATGTCATCAAAAATAAGCTCAGGTGCTTGTGTTACGTTACGGATAATATGCGTGTATGAGCGGCTGTGAATTGTTTCACTGAACGCCCACGTTTCTATCCATGTTTCAAGCTCTGGTAGCGATACAATTGGAAGTAGAGCCACGTTTGGCGAACGACCTTGTACACTATCAAGCAGTGTTTGGTATTTTAAGTTGCTTAAAAATATATGCTTTTCGTGATCTGGTAATGCTTGAAAGTCTAAACGGTCTTTACTTACATCTACTTCCTCAGGACGCCAAAAGAAAGACAGTTGCTTTTCAATTAATTTTTCAAAAATTGGGTATTTTTGTTGGTCGTAACGAGATACGTTTACAGTTTGGCCAAAAAACATTGGCTCTTGCATTTGGTTATTATGGTTTCGGCTAAAAGTAGTATAAGACATTTTTATCACTCAAAAAACTATCAGAAAAAGCGGGCTAAATGCCCGCTTAAAATAAAAATCAGCAGTTATATTTTACACGCGCCGCCTTCACAATCGTCATCTTCCACTTCTGGAGCATCTTCTTGTGAATCTGAGGCGCCATCGCGAGTATTGTGGTAATACAAGGTTTTAACACCTAGTTTGTACGCGCTTAGTAAGTCTTTTAATAAGACTTGCATAGGTACTTTACCGCCTTCGAACTTGTTTGGATCATAATTTGTATTTGCAGAAATTGTTTGGTCAACAAATTTTTGCATTATGCCAACAAGCTGTAAATAACCATCGTTTGATGGAATGTCCCATAGTAGCTCGTACTGATCTTTTAAACGCTCATACTCAGGAACAACTTGTTTTAAAATACCGTCTTTACTTGCTTTAACGCTAATATGTCCACGTGGTGGCTCAATACCGTTAGTTGCGTTAGAGATTTGCGACGATGTTTCTGATGGCATTAATGCACTTAGTGTTGAGTTACGCATACCGTGCTCTTTAATACTTGCACGTAGTGTATCCCAATCAAGATGAAGTGGCTCATCACAAATTTTATCTAAATCACGTTTGTACGTATCTGTTGGCATAATACCTTGTGAATACGTTGTTTCGTTAAACTTAGGACATGCGCCACGCTCTTTAGCAAGCTCGTTTGATGCTTTCATTAAGTAATATTGAATAGCTTCAAAGGTTTTATGTGTTAATGCATTAGCGCTGCCATCAGAATAACGTTTACCGTTTTTAGCTAGGTAGTATGCGTAGTTAATTACGCCTATTCCTAGTGTACGACGACCCATAGTTGCATTTTTAGCAGCCGGTACAGGGTAGTCTTGGAAATCAAGTAAGTTATCAAGTGCGCGTACTGCAAGTTCAGCTAGCTCTTCAAGCTCATCAAGTGACTCTATTGCACCTAGGTTAAACGCAGAAAGTGTACAAAGGGCAATTTCGCCTTCTTCGTCATTCACGTTATTAAGTGGCTTAGTTGGCAATGCAATTTCTAAACATAAGTTAGATTGGCGAATTGGCGCAACTTTAGAAATAAATGGGCTGTGTGTATTACAGTGATCCACATTTTGTAAATAAATACGACCAGTACTTGCACGCTCTTGCGCAAACATAGAGAAAAGCTCAATGGCTTTAATGCGTTTTTTACGAATAGACTCGTCTTGTTCGTATTTAACGTAAAGTGCGTCAAACTCAGCTTGGTCTTCAAAAAATGCATCATAAAGGCCAGGCACATCTGATGGGCTAAATAATGTAATGTAATCATCTTTAATTAAACGAGAGTACATTAATTTATTAAACTGTACGCCGTAATCTAGGTGGCGAACGCGGTTATCATCTACACCACGGTTATTTTTAAGTACAAGTAGGTTCTCTACTTCTAAATGCCAAAGCGGGTAGAATAATGTTGCTGCGCCGCCACGTACACCACCTTGTGAACAACTTTTAACCGCTGTTTGAAAGTGCTTATAAAAAGGGATACAACCTGTGTGATACGCTTCGCCGTTACGAATATGGCTACCTAGCGCACGAATTCGACCTGCATTAATACCAATTCCCGCACGTTGTGAAACGTATTTAACAATAGCTGACGACGTTGCATTGATTGAATCAAGGCTGTCGCCACATTCAATCAATACACACGAGCTAAACTGGCGAGTAGGCGTACGTACACCCGACATAATTGGCGTTGGTAGAGATATTTTAAATAAAGATACTGCATCGTAAAAACGTTTAATGTAATCAGTACGTGTTTCACGTGGGTAATCTGAAAATAAGCTTGCCGCAACTAAAATATATAAAAACTGTGCACTTTCGTATATTTCACCCGATACACGGTTTTGAACGAGGTACTTACCTTCAAGTTGCTTTACAGCAGCGTAGCTAAAGTTAAGATCGCGAGAATGATCAAGGTATGCATCAAGCTCATCTAACTCTTGCTCTGTGTAATCTACTAGTAAATGAGCATCATAGCGTTTATCGCCAACCATTTTTGTTACGTGGTCAAATAAACGTGGTGGCTCAAATTGACCGTACGCTTTTTTACGTAAATGGAATACAGCTAAACGTGCAGCTAAGTATTGGTAATCAGGCGATTCTTTTGAAATCTGATCCGCTGCTGCTTTAATGATGGTTTCGTGAATGTCTTTAGTACGAATACCGTCGTAAAACTGAATGTGCGACTTTAATTCAACTTGCGAAACCGAAACGTTGTTTAAACCTTCGGCGGCCCACTCAATAACGCGATGGATCTTATCCAGATCAAGAGGCTCTTTACGCCCGTCACGTTTGCTTACAGATAACTGTTGGTTCATTTGCCTGTATTCCTTGGGAATTATGTATTTTGACCAATGCTTTATACCTCGCCGGGGCGAGGTATATACTCATTTATTATAAGTTTCGCCATATTTGCGAATTTAATTGAATAACATTTGGCCACAATATCTGGTGTTGTTCAATTTAGAGATCACAAGATAGTGTGGTCTGAGTTGTTTTGCAAGGGACATAATTGCCCCTATTTGTGGATAACTTCGGGATAACGTATTTGTGTTAGTAGATACTCACCTTCGAACAATCATTTAAGTTGAAATATGCAAAAATCAACTAATGATCTGCTAAATTTACGCATTTTAAAAATAAATTTTGACTGCTTTTTTTATCAGCAAGCTTTGCGTAAAAACTAACACAATCACAATATATAGTGTTTATTAATTAACGTGGCACTATATATGGTTAAAACCATCAATTGGGCTTTGCCAGTTAAAATCAGCATTCCAGCTGTTGGCTTCATCAATACTTGGTATGTAACCCCAAAGTGCCGTTGCTGTGCGCATACCTGCGGCTTTGCCTGCTTGTATGTCTCGCTGTGCATCACCAATGTACAAACAGCGTTTTGGTTGCACTCCCATAAGCTTTGCACAGTGTAGCAGCGGTAAAGGTGATGGCTTAGCTTCAGCTAAGGTGTCGCCACTTATTACTACACTAGCATTTTTCAATGCGGGAATTGCTGCCACTAAAGGATCAGTTAAAAACCCTGGTTTGTTAGTCATGATCCCCCATTTGATCTTTTTCTGATCAAGGGCAATAAGCAACGATTCAACACCGCTGAAGCAATGTGTGTGATTTGCTATGTTTGCAGCGTATTCGTCAACTAATTGCTTAATAAGCTCGCTTTGAGGTTGTGTGTCCCATAACTCTTTAAAACCAGCCTCTAATAATGCGCCTGCGCCGTTAGATGCCGCAGGACGGTATATATCACTACTAACAGGCTCTATTTTATTATTAATGAGAACTGCATTTAAAGCCGCACCTAAATCTTCAGCGGTGTCGAGTAGAGTGCCGTCTAAATCAAATAAAAATGCATCGTACTCAATAAGGGGGAGGGGGGCTTGAGAGTTAGCCATTAAGCTAACTTCTCGAAGTACAGTATGTAATTTACGCTAACGTCACTATTGAGCGTATATTGCTTTGATAGTGGGTTATAAGAAAGGCCTGTACTTGCACGAACTTTTAAACCCGCTTGCTCTGCCCATGTAATAAGCTGTGCAGGTTTTATAAACTTTTTATGGTCGTGTGTACCTTCAGGCACCATTTTTAAAAGCTTTTCAGCACCAACAATAGCGTATAAATATGCTTTAGGTGTTTTGTTCAGGGTTGAAAAAAACACGTCTGCGCCTGGTTTGGCAAGTGCAGCTACGGCATGAATGATAGATGCTGGGTCGGGAACGTGCTCAAGCATTTCCATACAGGTTATTACATCAAAGCGCTCTGGGTGTTGCGATGCAAACTCTTCTGCTGGCACTTTTATGTAATCTACATTTACGCCAGTTTCTAAACTGTGCAACTTAGCAACAGTTAAAGGCTCTTGCCCCATATCGATGCCAGTTACTTTTGCGCCCATGCGCGCCATGCTTTGGCTTAAAATACCGCCACCACAGCCAACATCGAGTGTTTCTTTATCGAATAAGCCTTGCGTTTTGTTTGCTATAAAATCTAAACGTAACGGGTTAATTTCGTGAAGAGGTTTGAATTCTCCGTCTAAGTCCCACCAACGCTCGGCGATGGCTTCAAATTTTGCTATTTCTGCGTGATCTACATTTTGATGTTCGGTCATAAAATACTTCCTCGTCAATCTGAGGCCATTATATAGGGCTAAATTGATAAATCGCAAAGTTTTGCGCCTGTAAATTAAAATTAATTGTGATAGCATGGCTGTTAGAAATAATAACAATACTCTTAATACCCAATACCGGGTTGTTGAGAGCTGATACTGAAGGAATGTGATATCAAATGACTGATCTCGCCAATGAAATTCTGCCAGTCAATATTGAAGACGAGTTAAAAAACTCCTACTTAGATTACGCAATGAGCGTAATT
Source organism: Pseudoalteromonas sp. Z1A2 (assembly GCF_011378755.1). NCBI lineage: Bacteria > Pseudomonadati > Pseudomonadota > Gammaproteobacteria > Alteromonadales > Pseudoalteromonadaceae > Pseudoalteromonas > Pseudoalteromonas sp. Z1A2. The sequence goes on from NZ_WTKX01000002.1 coordinate 50,607, forward strand.
GTAGGACGTGCATTACCAGACGTACGTGACGGCTTAAAACCTGTTCATCGCCGCGTTTTGTTTGCAATGAACGAGCTTAGTAATGACTGGAACAAGCCTTACAAAAAATCGGCCCGTGTGGTCGGTGACGTAATCGGTAAATACCACCCACACGGCGACAGTGCAGTTTATGACACGATAGTTCGTATGGCTCAGCCATTCTCACTGCGTTATATGCTAGTAGATGGCCAAGGTAACTTCGGTTCGGTTGATGGTGATTCAGCAGCGGCAATGCGTTATACAGAAGTACGTATGGCTAAAATGTCGCATGAGTTATTAGCCGATCTTGAAAAAGAAACGGTTGATTTCGTTCCTAACTACGATGGCACTGAGTTCATCCCTGATGTTTTACCAACGAAAGTTCCTAATTTATTAGTGAATGGTTCGTCAGGTATTGCAGTAGGTATGGCTACAAATATACCACCACATAACTTAACTGAAGTTGTAAATGGTTGTTTGGCACTTATTCAAAATCCAGATTTAACTATTTTAGAGTTAATGGATTATATCCCTGGTCCTGATTTCCCAACGGCTGCAATTATCAACGGTAAGAAGGGTATTGAACAAGCCTACTTAACTGGCCGTGGTAAAGTGTACATGCGTGCACGCGCCGACATCGAAACCGATGAAAAAACAGGCCGTGAAACAATCATCGTTCACGAAATTCCTTATCAAGTTAATAAAGCTCGTTTAATTGAAAAAATTGCTGAGCTGGTTAAAGATAAGAAAATTGAAGGTATTAGTGCGCTACGTGATGAATCAGATAAAGACGGTATGCGTATCGTTATTGAAATCAAACGTGGTGACGTAGGCGAAGTTATTTTAAACAACTTGTATTCACAAACTCAGTTACAAACTGTGTTTGGTATGAATATGGTTGCGCTAATTAATAACCAACCTAAATGTTTCAATTTAAAAGAAATGTTAGAAGAGTTTATTATTCACCGTCGTGAAGTAGTAACTCGTCGTACAGTATTTGATTTACGTAAAGCCCGTGACCGTGCACACACGCTTGAAGGCTTAGCGATTGCGCTTGCGAACATTGACCCAATTATCGAACTTATTCGTAAATCCCCTACACCTGCTGAAGCTAAAATTGCTTTAACAGCGCGTCCGTGGGAATTAGGTAATGTACAAGGTATGCTTGAAAAAGCAGGTGAAGACAATGTTGCTCGTCCAGATTGGTTAGCAAGCGAACTTGGTATTCGCGATGGTCAATATTATATCTCTGAGCAACAAGCTCAAGCAATTCTTGATTTGCGTTTACATAAGCTAACAGGTCTTGAACACGAAAAAATCTTGACCGAATACCAAGCGTTATTAGAACTAATTGCTGAACTACTTTATATTTTGGCAACTCCTGAGCGTTTAATGGAAGTTATACGTGACGAGCTAGTTGAAATTAAAGAGCAATATGGTGATGAGCGTCGCACTGAAATTAATGCAGCTGCTCACGATATCAGCCTTGAAGACTTAATTACCGAAGAAAACGTAGTAGTAACGCTTTCTCACGAAGGTTATGTGAAGTATCAAGCATTGTCTGATTACGAAGCACAGCGTCGTGGTGGTAAAGGTAAGTCAGCAACGAAGATGAAAGATGAAGATTTCATCGAACGTCTATTAGTTGCAAATACACACGATACTATATTGTGTTTCTCTACGGCCGGTCGTTTATATTGGCTTAAAGTATATCAGTTACCACTAGCGAGTCGTGCAGCGCGCGGTAAGCCAATTGTTAACTTGTTACCACTTGAAGCTGATGAACGTATTACTGCTATATTGCCAGTACGCGAGTACGCAGAAGATAAATACATCTTTATGGCAACAGCATTTGGTACAGTTAAGAAAACACCATTAACGGCTTACAGTCGTCAACGTGCAAGCGGTATTATTGCTGTTAACTTAAATGATGGCGATAGCCTGATTGGTGTTGATATTACCGATGGTAGCAATGAAATTATGTTGTTCACTGATGCAGGTAAAGTTGTACGCTTTAAAGAAGCTGAAGAAACAACAGTTGTTGATGAAAACGGTAACCCAGTATTAGACGAAGAAGGTAATCCTGAGATTCGTTTCAAAGGTGTTCGCCCAATGGGTCGTACTGCTACAGGTGTTCGTGGTATTAAAATGGCCGATGATCAACGCGTAGTATCGTTAATTGTACCAAAAACTGACGGTGCTATTTTAACGGTAACTGAAAATGGTTACGGTAAGCGTACACAACTAGAAGATTACCCATCTAAGAGCCGTGCAACACAGGGTGTTGTATCTATCAAGGTGAGTGAGCGTAACGGTGCTGTTGTTGGCGCTGTACAAGTTGATGATAACGACGAAATCATGATTATTTCAAATCGTGGTACCTTAGTACGTACTCGCGTTAATGAAGTTTCTACGGTTGGACGTAACACCCAAGGTGTTATTTTGATCAGAACTATTGACGAAGAGCAAGTAGTTGGTTTACAACGTATAGAAGAGATTGAAGTTACAGAAAGTGACTTGATTGATATTGAAGACGTTGAAACTGTAGATACGGTTATTGATGAAGTAGCGGATGATAATCCTCCTTCAGAATAATTGATATTGAAAAAGCGGCCTTGGCCGCTTTTTTTAATGTTGTTGAAAAAAATTAATAGGGTGTGAAGTTATATTCATTCACTAAAACTCAAAGGTTTAGTGGGTGGGTATTGAGCATTCATGCTAAGTAGTTAAATTACTGGAATGAGGCAAAGGTAATGAGTAAATATAATTTTTGTGCGGGGCCAGCTATGCTTCCGCAAGCGGTTATGAAAAAAGCACAAAAAGAGTTTCTAGATTGGCAAGATTTAGGTGTGTCTGTGATGGAAATAAGCCATCGTAGCAAAGAGTTTTTAGCCCTTACAGCTAAATGTGAAGCCAGCCTTCGTCGCCTAATGAATATCAGTGATGAATTTGAAGTGCTGTTTATGCATGGTGGTGGTCGTGGTCAGTTTAGTGCTGTGCCATTAAATTTACACCAAGAAGGCAAAGCTGCGGTTTATTGCGAAAACGGCGTGTGGTCAAAAAGTGCAACAGACGAGGCCAACAAGTTTACTCAAGCAACCTCTATTGATGTGCGTAATGATGCCAATGGCGAGTTTTCTATTAAACAGGTTGCTGATTGGGTGTTACCAGAAGATGCATCTTACATTCACTATTGCCCTAACGAAACGGTTGACGGCTTAGAAATTTTTGATGTACCAAGCCACCCAACTGCACCGATCGTTGCTGATATGTCGTCAACTATTTTATCACGCGAAATAGACGTTAATAAATTTGATTTAATTTACGCTGGTGCGCAAAAAAATATCGGCCCGTCGGGCATATCAATCGTTATTGTTCGTAAAACATTACTTGAGCGTGAAGGCTTACCTAAGCCAGGCATTTTAGATTACGCATTAGAAGCAAAACAAGGCAGCATGTTTAACACGCCTCCTACATTTGCTTGGTATTTAGCTGCTGAAGTATTTCAATGGCTTGAAAGTAATGGTGGCGTAAAAGCGATGGAAGTTCAAAATATTGCTAAAGCGCAGCTACTTTATGACTTTATTGATGAATCGAGCTTTTATACCAATAAAGTAGCTAAACATTGCCGTTCACGTATGAATGTTCCGTTTTGGCTTAATGATGAAAGCTTAAATGATAAGTTTGTTGCTCAGTCTAAAGATGCAGGGTTACTCGCTCTTGAAGGCCACAGAATTGTGGGCGGTATGCGCGCAAGTATTTATAACGCAATGCCTATTGAAGGTGTTCAAGCACTTGTAGACTTTATGGCTGCTTTTGCAAAGGAGCACAGCTAATGGAGCAGCTTCGTTTAGAACCTATTTCTAGAGTAAATGGCACAGTAACCCTACCAGGTTCAAAGAGTCTATCGAACAGAATTTTATTATTAGCAGCACTTGCAAGCGGTACTACCGTTGTAGAAAACTTACTTGATAGTGACGATATACGCCATATGCTGGGCGCCTTAAAGTTATTAGGTGTAAATGTAACTTTAAATGATGACCGCACTGTAGCCACCGTAGAGGGTGTTAGTGGTGTGTTTAATACACCGACTGAGCCATTGTTTTTAGGTAATGCGGGTACTGCTTATAGACCTTTAACGGCAGTACTTGCTGCCGTTGCTGGTAAGTACGAGCTAATTGGCGAGCCACGTATGGAAGAGCGCCCGATAGGGCACTTGGTTGACGCGCTGCAAGCATTGGGTGGTGATGTTACTTATACAAAGCACAAAGACTACCCACCACTTAAAATTGTGGGTGGCCAAATAAAAGGCGGTGAGGTTGAAATTGACGGCAGTATTTCAAGTCAATTTTTAACCGCTCTATTAATGGCAGCGCCATTATTTAACGGTGATACAACAATAACTATTAAAGGTACTTTAGTCTCTAAACCTTATATTGATATTACACTTGATGTAATGGCACGTTTTGGGGTTAATGTTGAGCATAGTGATTATGCAACCTTTAAAGTTAAAGGTGGTCAACAGTATCAATCATTAGATCGCATAATGGTTGAAGGCGATGCATCTTCTGCCTCTTACTTTGTTGCTGCGGCTGCAATTGCAGGCGGTGAGATTGAAATTAAGGGCGTGGGTGCCAAGTCGGTGCAAGGTGATATAGGCTTTGCCAAAGTAATGGAGCAAGTAGGCGCAAAAATTGATTGGTATGATGAGCGTTTAGTTGTTCGCAAAGGCGAACTAAAAGGCGTGGATATTGACGCCAATGCAATTCCTGATGCAGCTATGACTCTTGCAACTGTTGCTCTTTTTGCCAAAGGCCCAACAGCCATTCGTAACATTTATAACTGGCGAGTAAAAGAGACAGACCGTTTATATGCAATGGCAACTGAGCTTCGTAAAGTAGGCGCACAGGTTGTAGAAGGTGAAGATTTTATAGAGATCACCCCACCTGAAACATTTAATGATGTTGCTGTTGATACTTACGACGATCACCGTATAGCCATGTGTTTTGCAATGGTTGCCGTTGGTGGAAAGCCAATAACAATTAATGATCCAAAGTGTACCTATAAAACATTTCCTACATTTTTCAATGTTTTAGCGTCAGTCAGTGAATAAGCTAATTAGAAGTAATTACAAAAGTTACACACTAATAGCAGATATATTTTAATAACTGACGTATAATGTCGCGGTTTATTTAGGTGTGCATTGCAGGAGGTTTTAAATGCAGGCGTTATTAATGCCCGTGATCACCGTTGATGGCCCAAGTGGTTCAGGTAAAGGAACTGTTTGTCGCTTGTTAGCCGACAAGTTAGGGTGGGATGTATTAGATAGCGGTGCGATTTATCGTGTTTTATCTTTAGCTGCACTTCATCACCAAATTGCATTAGACAATGAAGAAGGGCTTGTCCCGCTTGCTGCAAATTTAGATGTGCAGTTTTTGGTAGATAGCCAAACTAATGCAGGAAAAGTTATTTTAGAAGGCGAAGATGTAACCACTACTATTCGTAATGAAGAAGTAGGCGCTGCGGCTTCAAAAGTTGCAGCATTACCTCGCGTTCGTGAAGCGTTATTACGTCGCCAGCGTGCATTTCGCACTGAAAATGGCTTAATTGCCGATGGCCGTGATATGGGCACTGTGGTTTTTCAAGATGCGCCGTTAAAAATATATTTAACAGCCAGTGCAGAAGAGCGTGCTCGTAGACGCTTTGTTGAGTTGAATACGCGCGGCCTTGATGTTACACTAAGTGGTCTATTACAGGACATTCAAGCTCGTGACGAGCGCGATATGAATCGCACCGTTGCTCCGCTTGTACCTGCAGAGGATGCTATTGAGATCGATACTAGCGATCTTAATGCACAGCAAGTGTTTGATAAGGTAATAACTTTATTGGATATTGCTATCTCTGAAGGTAAGCTTCCTAAACGAAGCTAAACACATTTTATGCGCCAGCAGGATGCCAGTGCTATTTTAACAACCCCATGCAGCATGGTTGCTTATTGGTATTAATATATGAGACGTATATTCGTATGTCAGAAAATTTTGCGCAGTTATTTGAAGAAAGCTTAAAGGGTTTTGAAGCAGAGCAAGGCTCTATCGTTAAAGGTACAGTAATCTCTATCGAGAATAACATTGTACTTGTAGATGCTGGTCTTAAATCAGAAAGTGCTATCCCTGCAGAGCAGTTCAAAAATGCTGCTGGTGAACTAGAAGTTGCTGTAGGCGACGAAGTAGATGTTGCACTAGATGCAATTGAAGACGGTTTCGGTGAAACTATCCTTTCTCGTGAGAAAGCTAAGCGTCACGAAGCATGGATCCGTCTTGAGAAAGCATGTGAAGAGCAAGAGACTGTTACTGGTGTTATCAACGGTAAAGTTAAAGGCGGTTTCACAGTTGAAGTTGATTCAATCCGTGCTTTCCTACCTGGTTCACTTGTTGATGTTCGTCCAGTACGTGACACAACTCACCTTGAAGGCAAAGAGCTTGAATTTAAAGTAATCAAGCTTGACCAAAAACGTAACAACGTTGTTGTTTCACGTCGTGCAGTTATCGAATCTGAAAACTCACAAGAACGTGAAGAGCTTCTTGCTAACCTTGTTGAAGGCCAAGAAGTTAAAGGTATCGTTAAGAACCTTACTGACTACGGTGCATTCGTTGACCTTGGTGGTGTTGATGGTCTACTACACATTACTGATATGGCTTGGAAGCGTGTTAAGCACCCTTCAGAAATCGTTAATGTTGGCGACGAAATCGCAGTTAAAGTTCTAAAATTCGACAAAGATAAAACTCGTGTTTCTCTAGGCCTTAAACAGCTTGGTGAAGATCCATGGGCAGCTATCGCTGGTCGTTACCCAGAAGGTTCTAAACTTTCTGGTCGTGTTACTAACCTTACAGATTACGGCTGTTTCGTGGAAATCGAAGAAGGCGTTGAAGGTTTAGTACACGTTTCTGAAATGGATTGGACTAACAAGAACATCCATCCTTCAAAAGTTGTAAGCCTTGGCGACACTGTTGAAGTTATGGTTTTAGAAATTGACGAAGAACGTCGTCGTATTTCTCTTGGTCTTAAGCAATGTATTGCTAATCCTTGGCAGGAATTTGCTCGTCTACAAAACAAAGGCGATCAAGTTACTGGTAAGATCAAATCAATCACTGACTTCGGTATCTTTATCGGTCTTGACGGTGGTATTGACGGTCTTGTACACCTTTCAGACATTTCTTGGAATACACCTGGCGAAGAAGCTGTACGTGAATTCAAGAAAGGCGACGAAATCACTGCTATCGTATTGCAAGTTGACCCAGAGCGTGAACGTATCTCTCTAGGTGTTAAGCAAATCGAAGCTGACCCATTCAATAACTACCTTGATGCAAACAAAAAAGGTGCTATTGTTAAAGGTAAAGTGACTGAAGTTGATGCGAAAGGCGCAACTGTTGAACTTATCGAAGGCGTTGAAGGTTACATCCGTGTAGCTGATATCGCTCAAGAGCGCGTTGAAGATGCAACTACTGTTGTTTCTGTAGGCGACGAGATTGAAGTTAAATACGTTGGTGTTGATCGTAAGAACCGCACTTTAAGCTTATCTGTAAAAGCTCTTTTCGAAGCAGAAGAGAAAGAAGTACTAGAGAAGCTTAAGAAAGAAGAGCCAGTGTTTGAAAACGCAATGGCAGCTGCTTTCGCAAATGCACAAAAAGACTAATATATAATTAGTTTTTAGTTGGAAGGGCATTTTTTGCCCTTCCTATATCTCTTTTTAAGGAAACGCTATGACTAAGTCAGAATTGATAGAAATACTTGCGGAACAACACGCACACGTTCCAGTGAAAGATGTTGAGAATGCTGTAAAAGAAATTCTTGAACAAATGGCCGGCTCATTATCTACTTCAGATCGTATTGAGATCAGAGGTTTTGGTAGTTTCTCTTTGCATTTCCGCGCTCCTCGCACAGGTCGTAATCCTAAGACTGGTGATACAGTTGAGCTTGAAGGAAAGCATGTACCTCATTTTAAACCAGGCAAAGAATTACGCGACCGCGTGAATGAAAGCATTGCCTAGTTAACTTAGTGGAGTAGTTACTTGTTCAAGGTATTAAAAATTATTCTGGTTGCACTATGCCTTATCAGTGCATTTGTATTAGGGTCACAAAACCCACAGTTAGTACAAGTAAATTACATTATAGCCAGTAATACACTACCTTTAGCTGTAATAATAAGTATCTGCTTTTTATTAGGTGTTTTGATTGGTTGTTTTATTAGCTTTAAATTGTTTTCGCAATTAAAGTGGCAAAACTACCGCTTAAAAAAGCAATTAGCGCCTGAAAAAGATAAAAAAAAGCTTGCCGCGAATAAAGACACCTAACTATGATTGAGCTTTTGTTTTTACTATTACCTGTTGCCGCTGGTTACGGTTGGATTATGGGTAAAAACAGTGCTAAAAACCAAGCTCATCAACTTAATCGTCAGATCACTTCTGAATATAGCAAAGGCTTAAAATTTCTACTCGATAGAGAAGAAGATCAAGGCTTAGAGCATTTAATCAACTTACTTGAAGTTTCAGCCGACTCTGTTGAACACTATTCTACACTTGCCACCATGTTTCGCCGTAGAGGTGAATTAGACCGCGCAATAAAAATTCACGAACTTCTATTAAAACACCCAAGCTTAAATGAACAACAAGCTGCAACTAGCCGTTTAGAACTAGCCGAAGATTATATAATGGCCGGACTACTAGATAGTGCGGAAGAGCACTTAGTTTGGTTAGTTAAAGCAGGGCATGTAGAAGCGCTGGACCCTATTATCACTTTATATTCGCAAACCCGTGAGTGGGAAAAAGGCATCAACATGTTTGAAGCCCATAGCGAACTATTTTCAAAAGAACAGCAATTTAAAGCAATTGCTAATTTTTATTGTGAGTCAGCTTTAAGTGACAATACACCCCAACTAATGAGAAAAGCGATTAGCTTAAATTATAAAGCCGTGCGTCCGCTTTACGAGTTAGGGTTAGTTGCTTACGCAAAAGAAGATTACGTTAAAGCTATTTATTACTGGCGTGAACTTGTCTCTCAATTTACCTTGTTTGCTCCGTTGTTTATTGATGAGCTGGCACACAGTTATAAACAATTGAATTTGACGCATCAATTTCACGAGTTAGTCAGTGACTTGTTAGAGAAGGGCGGAGTATTAATTAAAATAAAGCATTGCCAAGCATTACTTGAGCAAGGTCACACTAAGCAAGCCTTTGAATTTTTAACTGATAGCTTAAAACGTCAACCTACTATTCGTGGTTTTAGTTTTTTACTGCAATTAATGGGTGACCAAAATAAAAATACTAAAGAAGTACTTAACGAAATTGATAAGCTTGTAACCTCTTATATTGCTACAAAACCAGATTTCCAATGCCAGCATTGTGGTTTTACAAGCTACACCATATATTGGAACTGCCCTTCTTGTAAGCATTGGGAAACCATTGTTCCAAGTCGAGGCTTAGACGGATTTTAATAACCCCATAATTTATAACTTTACTGCCATTCACTAGGATAGTTATGTCTTTCGAACACTCAAAAAAAATTCTTATTGCATTAGATTACGATGATCAAGAAGTTGCTTTAAACTTTGTTAAACAACTTTCTCCTGATACTTGCCGTCTCAAGGTCGGCAAAGAAATGTTTACCTATTTTGGACCTGCATTTGTTAAAGAGTTAATTGATTTAGGTTTTGATGTTTTCTTAGATTTAAAATTTCATGATATTCCTAATACAGTAGCTAAAGCGGTTACTGCAGCTGCTAAAATGGGGGTGTGGATGGTAAACGTTCATGCTTCTGGTGGCTTTGAAATGATGAGTAAAGCTAAATCGGCTCTAGAGCAATTTGGTGACAAAGCGCCATTACTTATCGCTGTGACTGTATTAACAAGTATGGATGAAACAGAACTTAAGCGTTTAGGTGTTGATAAATCAGCTCAAGAGCAAGTTATCTATTTAGCTAAGCTTGCAAAGGAAGCTGGGCTTGATGGTGTTGTGTGTTCTGCACAAGAAGCAAAAGCTTTAAAAACAGAGTTAGGTGATAGCTTTAAGCTTGTTACGCCTGGTATACGCCCTGAAGGGAGTGATGCGGGTGATCAAAAGCGTATAATGACTCCTAAGCAAGCTATAGATTCAGGAAGTGACTATTTAGTTATAGGCAGACCGATTACTCAAGCAGATAATCCTGTAAAAGTGCTTAGTGATGTTAATAACTCTATAGCTTAATTTAACAATAAGCAGTCATATAGTGCTAAAACCCCTTACCTTATGTGAGTTTTATGTTACATTAATAAAATCAAAATGTAGTAGGGGTTTGTTTTGAAGTTATTTTTTGGTTCTATAGTAATTGTTATTGCGGGTTTTTCAGTAAATAAGTACGTTTTTTCTAATAAAGCATACGATGGTGTAACAACCGTTACAGATATAATTCCAACGTACCCAGTCGATATGTTTGATTTTAAAAAAACAATGCAAGATTATGCTCATCATCTGTGTTACAAAAATGAAGATACACTCATATCTCAGCATGTAAGCGTTAGTGAATGTATATCAAAGCTTGATGATAAAAAAACAGAATGTGAAAAAAAGGTTTTTCGTTTGGCGCCGCTCAATCTTGAGTCGGAAGTTGAAGTGCTTGATTATTCAAGGCAATATACGCAATGTACATTGCCTTATAAATATATTTTAGGTTAATTACAAACAGGTATTATTAGTAATTACAGCCAATTATAATTAAGATCTTAAGCGAATGGATTTCGCTTCAATATCTATTAACTCTTGTTTAAATAAGCCACCAATTGCTTTTTTATAATTAGCCTTACTTGTAGAAAACATCTTTTTTATTGCTTCAGGATCAGACTTATCACCAAGTGGAATAACACCGCCTTCGTTTTTAAGCTTTTGCATAATAGTTTCACCAAGGTCACTTACTTTTCCCATACCTGGCTTTTCTAGTACAACATCAATTTTTCCGTCGTCACGTACTTTTTGAATATAGCCTTTAAGCTTTTGACCCACAAATAAGCTTTTAAATACCATATTGTAAAAAACAACACCGAAGTGCGACTCTTCAATTAATACTTTGTAGCCAATATCTGTTTTGCCAGCAACAATTAAATCCACTTCTTGTAAGTGAGTATATTGCGGCTCATCTTTTGATAAGAAACGATTAAAATTGTTTGAGGCACAAATACGTTGGCTTGCATTATCAAGGTACAGGCGTACTAAATAAGAATGGCCTTCTTGCATGCGTGGCTTTTGTTCATTAAAAGGTGCAAGCACATCTTTCTCAAGCCCCCAATCTAAAAATGCCCCAATACTATTTATTTCTTTAACGCGTAGTAGGGCATACTCGCCAACTTGAGCATGTGGTTTCTTTATTGTTGCTGTGGCTAAATTAGCATTGTCTAAAAAGATAAATACACTAATACTATCGCCCGCTTCAAGCTCATGTTTTATTTCTTGTTTTGGTAAAAATACTTCACCTAAATCATGGCCGTCTAAGTAAGCACCTTCGTTACTCACTTCTTTTACAAATAATGTTTGTGTGGTTCCTAGGTAACTCATAATTATTCCTGCTCAGGCTTTTTTTTACGGCGCATTGGTGTATCGCCATCAATGTTCATCGGTGCTTTAATTGGTGCTGTAGGCTTTTTAGGTTTAGCTTTGCGTTTAAATGCAGGCTTTTTAACAGCGGCGGCTTTTTCTTTAGATTTGTCCCACGCTGCCTCAGGTTTTTTCTCTTTTAAACCTTTAAACTTAGCTTTTAGGCTCTCTACGCTCGCAAATTTTAATTCGTCATTTAAAAATGCTTTAATAGCTAAATAACTTGCCCAATCTTTTGGGCCAACTAATGAAATTGCATTTCCTTTAAAGCCAGCACGTCCTGTACGACCTATGCGGTGTACATACTCTTCAGCGTGTTTTGGTAAATCAAAGTTAATAACGTGCGTTACGCTTAATAAATCTAAACCACGAGATGCAACGTCGGTGGTGATCAATATTTTAAAGTTTTCGCGACTAAACGAATCCATGATATCTAAACGTTTGTTTTGCGTTAAATCACCAGCAAGCGCTACAGATTTGAAGCCTTTAGCATTAAGGGCTTCACTCAAACGGCTCGTGTCAGAACGCGTTGCTGTGAAGATAATACATTGACCAACATCATCTTGGTTTAAAAAATGCTCTAATAACGCTTCTTTATGATCAAGGTGATCGGCAAGGTATAACGTTTGTTTAATATCACTATGTTGCTCATTTGCTGCACTTAGCGTAATTTGCTTTGGTTTTTTTAATAGGTTACGTGATAGTGCATCTACTTGTGCATGGTCAAGTGTTGCAGAAAACAATAACGTTTGGCGTAGACGGTGATTAGCTTGCTCGTTAATCATTTTTAACTGCTCGGTAAAGCCTAAATCTAAAATACGATCGGCTTCATCAAAAATAAGCAGTTCTAGTCCGCTCAATTGTAATGAACGTTTTGTAATGTGATCAGCTAAACGCCCTGGTGTAGCAACTACGAATTGTGGGTCGTTTCTAAGAGCTTTTATTTGGTCATTAAAGTTTTCGCCACCAAGTATTTTTACGGCCTTAATGGCTGTGCCTGCAATTAATAAACGTAGCTGAGTAAATACTTGCGTAGCAAGCTCACGCGTAGGAGCAACAATAAGTACACGAGGATCGCGTTTACTGAGTGCTTTTTGTTTCATAACCCTTTGTACAGCAGGTAATAAAAACGCCAAGGTTTTGCCCGACCCAGTTTTAGACTGAGCGAAAATGTCATGCCCTGCAAGTGCGGTAGGCACTGCATGCGCTTGAATATCGGTGGGCTGGGTGATCCCTTGATGTGCTAGTTGTGTTTCAAGGCGTGTATCAATCCCAAGATCAGTAAACTGCAATGTGTGTTTCTCCAAAATGAGCAAATTAACTCTATAAATTTATCAGCGCATTATAGCTTACACAGCTAGGTCGCTAACAGTAAAAACCAATCTATAGCGCTATTTTTTGCAATTAAACTAAAAAAGCGTAAAATATGCGCCCCATATGCGCCGGATTTACGATTCGGTAGACGCCAATATTGGCTAACAAGGCAAAATAGGAAATATAATGACTGTTGTTCATAAAGATAATGTAACGGGCGATCACTTTGTAGTGTGTGCGCTGTATAAGTTTGTAGGTTTACCTGAATTTGAAGCTATCCGTAAGCCATTACTAGAAGTGATGGAAGCAAATGAAGTACGCGGTACTTTATTGCTCGCTGCCGAAGGTATAAACGGCACTGTTTCTGCAAAACGAGAAGGGATAGACAACTTATTAGCATGGCTAGATGAGCAACCAAATTTAAAAAACATCGTTACAAAAGAATCTTACGACGATGAATGTCCGTTTTACCGCACTAAAGTAAAACTAAAAAAAGAAATTGTAACGATGGGCGTTGAAGGCGTAGATCCGCTTAAAGTTGTGGGTAGCTATGTAAAGCCAAATGAGTGGAACGCACTTATATCTGACCCTGAAGTAATTTTAATTGATACACGTAATGATTACGAAATTGAAATTGGTACATTTCAAAATGCGGTCGATCCAAATACTAAAACCTTTCGCGAATTTCCACAGTGGGCAAAAGAAAACTTAGACCCTGAGAAACACAAAAAAGTGGCGATGTTTTGTACCGGCGGTATCCGCTGCGAAAAATCGACAGCCTACATGAAAGAGCAAGGTTTTGATGAAGTTTATCACCTTGAAGGCGGTATCTTAAAATACCTAGAAGAAGTACCAAAAGAAGAAACCATGTGGGAAGGCGAGTGTTTTGTATTTGATAATCGCGTTGCGGTTGATCATGACCTACAAAAAGGCTCTTATGATCAATGCCACGCGTGTCGTATGCCAATTACAGAAGACGAAAAGTTAAAGCCTGAATACATGGAGGGCGTCTCTTGTCATCATTGTATTGAAGAAGTAACGGACGAACAACGCGCACGTTTTGCAGAGCGCCAAAAGCAAATAGAATTAGCGCAAGCGCGTGGTGAGGGCCATATTGGTAATGAAGCACAAGCTGTTTTACAGCAACGTAAAGAAGCTAAAAAAGCCCAAAAAGACGCTCAGCGCGGTAAATAAATTTATACAATAAGTATTACATTTAAAGAGTCTATTTAGGCTCTTTTTTTGTGCCTAAATTTGTACAGTAATTGTTTTCACACCCCGATGATAGTGTTAATCTGCAAAACAGATTTAGTCATTTTAATGCGCATACAGGAAGGGATTTATGCAAGCCGAACAAGTTGAAATCGCACAATTTTTAGCACAACATCCTCCTTTTGATGACTTACCTCAAAAAGCGCTTAATGAGCTAGCTCAACAAGTAGAAGTGGCTTATTTTAGAGCAAAAACAGATATCTTGAGTTTTGGACAAGACATTTCTGATTTGTATGTAATTAGAAGTGGCTCTGTAGAAATGTACCGCCGAAATGGCGAGCTGTATAATCGTTTGGCTACCGCAGGTATATTTGGTCAAATGGGTTTATTGATGAACCGTAAGGTACGTTTTCCTGCAACTGCTCTTGAAGATACGTTAGTATATTGCATAAATGTCGAGCTATTTAATCGTTACTGTGATCAGTTTGATGCGTTTGCTGATTACTTCGAAACAGACGGTAACGTGCGTTTGCATCAAGCTATTGTCGAGCAAGCCGATGGCAATGACCTGACAACCGCGAAGGTAAAATCATTAATTCACAGAGATGTAGTCACCGTAGATGCAACCTCTACGATACAAGATATCGCTAAATTAATGACCGAAGAGGCGGTATCATCAGTGTTGGTAACCGATGTAAATAAACCCATAAATGATGACCCAGAAGAAGATGATGGACAAGTAGTTGGTATAATAACCGATAGGGATTTACGCACTAAAGTAGTGGCTAAAGGGCTTGCCTTTAACACGCAAGCAAAAGACATTATGTCCACTAACTTAGTACTATTAGATGCTAATGACTATATTTTCGAAGCTGTATTGGCCATGCTTAGAGATAACTTACATCATTTGCCAGTAGTACAGAAAAGACGCCCAATAGGCGTTATCTCCCTCTCTGATATTTTGCGTTATGAATCCCAAAGCAGCTTATTACTTGTACGTGGCATACTGGCTCAACAAACAATAGAGGATTTGGCGCATTATGCACGCCAATTGCCCAATGTGTTTGTTCGTATGGTGAATGAAGATGCAAACTCACACATGGTTGGTACAGCCATGGCTGTTATAGGGCGTACATTTAAACAAAGATTACTTGTACTAGCAGAAGAAAAGTTCGGGCCACCTCCTGTGCCTTACTGTTTTATTGCTCTGGGCTCAATGGCTCGAGACGAGCAACTTATTGTAACCGATCAAGACAACGCGCTTATTTTAGATGACTGTTACGACGATGAGAAACATAACGCGTATTTTCAAAACATTGCCGATTTTGTGTGTGATGGTTTAGCGCAGTGTGGTTACACCTACTGTGATGGAGAAATTATGGCATCGTTTAAAAAATGGCGTAAAACTCGCTCACAGTGGTTCGATCAATTTGCAGATTGGATAGCGCAGCCAAAACCACAAGCACTGCTTAATAGTTCTATATTTTTTGACTTAGACGGTGTGTGGGGTAAAACCAAGTGGGCCGACGAGCTTAAAATATTTATAGCAAAACAAAGTAAAGTAAATCGCGTATTTTTAGCTAATATGGCAGCAAATGCTAGAAATAGAACACCTCCACTAGGTTTCTTTAAGGGCTTTGTTATGGAGCATAATGGCCAACATAAGCGTTCAATGAACTTAAAGCGAAGAGGGACTGCACCTCTTTCTGATGTTATTCGCGTGCACGCATTGGCTATTGGCTCACGTAAACAAAATTCGTTTGAGCGGCTAGAAGATATTATTGAAGCGAAACTTTTACCACAGGGTAAAGCGCAAGATTTACGTGATGCACTTGAGTATATTGCCATGATGCGAATTCGCCATCAAGCGTGGCAAATAGAGAAGGGCGAAGAGCCCGATAACGACTTAGATCCACATTTACTTTCTCCGTTCGAGCAACGAAACTTAAAAGAGGCATTTGCCATTTTAGAAAAAGCACAAAGCTATTTAAAATTTAGCTACACAGCAAACTCTGGTGTGAAGTAGCCTATGAATCCGCGTAATCATAAAGCAATTGATTGGCAAGCTAGGTATAACGAGCTTGCCAATAGCACCAAAAATAAACTCTTAAAACACTTTTATGCGGGTGCTTATAATCAAGACAAAGCTGCAATAAAAGACGTGCCTTTTGTAGCAATGGATTTTGAAACAACAGGCTTAAATAGTCAAAACGACGATATAGTGAGTGTTGGTTTGGTGCCGTTCAATTTAGAGCGCATTTATTGTAAGCACAGTCGGCATTGGGTTGTGCAGCCTAGGCGCAACCTTCATGAAGAGTCTATTTTAATACATGGAATAACGCACTCTGAGGTGGACGACGCCCCCGACTTTAATCAAATTATAGAGCCTTTACTTGAAGCGCTCAGTGGTAAAGTTGTCGTGGTGCATTATGCCGCAATAGAACGTCACTTTTTAAATAATGCGTTATTGTTAAGGCTTAAAGAAGGTATTGAGTTTGCACTTGTTGATACAATGGAAATAGAAAAAAGAGCACTAAAAGTAAGGCAGGGTTTATTAGGGCGATTGTTTAACACAAAATTAGGTTCTCTTAGGCTAACAGATTGCCGTGCGCGTTATTCCCTACCAGCATATCAAAATCACAATGCGTTAACGGATGCACTTGCTACAGCAGAACTTTTACAAGCGCAACTGAGTTATCATTATCGTGTAGATACTCCAATCTCAGAGCTGTGGTTCTAGCTTTTAATGACCAAACAAAAAAACGCCGCAAAAATTGCGGCGTTTTCGTTACTTACTAAAAGTATTATTTAACTGGGCGAGGCTCAGTTCGTAAACCTAAAACTAAACTTAAACACATAAATAATAATACAATAGTAAATGGCAAGCCTGTAGAGACAGCGCCTGCTTGTAGTGCTTCAATTGCTTGTGTGCCACCAATCCAAAGTAAAGCAGCTGCAATTGCGCCCTCAACCGATGCCCAAAATATACGTTGTGGTACCGGTGCATCAATTTTACCGCCAGCTGTAATTGAATCAATTACTAATGAACCAGAGTCAGATGACGTAATGAAAAATACCAACACTAATAAAATTGCAATAAACGATAAAATATTAGATAAAGGTAATTCATCAAGCATTTGGAACATAGCTAAAGGTACATCAGTTAAACCATTAGTGCCTAACGCACCAACACCATTAACTACTTGATCAATCGCAATACCACCGTAAATAGACATCCATAAAACAGTAACTAGAGTAGGAATAAGTAAAACCGCAATTAAGAATTCACGAATTGTACGACCACGTGATACACGCGCGATAAACATACCTACAAACGGTGACCAGGAAATCCACCAAGCCCAGTAAAACACAGTCCAACCATGCATCCATGTTTCGTCTTCACGACCGTGAGGATTACTCAATGGAATAATATTTTCTACATAGCCCATCACGGTAGTGGGTACATTACCCATTGCTACAGCAAAGCCTACTAAACATACAAACAATAATAATGAAAACGCAATTAGCATATTTACATTACTTAGTAGCTTCACACCACCGTCAATACCACGAACCACAGAGACAATGGCTAAAAGTGTTACACCCGCAATAACTAAAATTTGAGAGCCAATGCCACCTTCTGTACCAAATACATGGTTAATACCTGCAGAAGCTTGCTGCGCACCTAAACCTAAAGATGTTGCAAGGCCAAATAACGTAGCAAGTACAGCTAAGATATCAATGATATGGCCAGGCCAACCCCAAGCTCTATCACCTAATATAGGGTAAAAAATAGAACGAATTGAAAGCGGTAAACCTTTGTTATAGGTAAAAAACGCAAGAGATAAACCAACAACAGCGTAAATAGCCCAAGGGTGAAGACCCCAATGAAACATAGTTGCGCCCATTGCTAATTTTGCAGCTTCTGGTGTATTAGCGGCTACATTAAGCGGTGTTTCGTACCAACCAGTAAAGTAAGCAACTGGTTCAGCAACGCCCCAAAACATAAGGCCTATACCCATACCCGCAGCAAATAACATAGCAAGCCATGAAACGCGAGAGTGAGAAGGTTTAGCGTCATCACCACCAAGGCGAATATTACCGTAAGGAGAAACAATAAGTGCTAAACAAAAGAGTACAAAGAAGTTAGCAGCCCACATAAATAGGGCATCAAAATTATTAATAATATCGGTCTTGATACTATCAAGCGCTGTTTTTGCAGTTTGTGGGTCGGTAACAAGTATGGCGATTAAAAAGATGACAATCAGGCCCGCACTAGTTCCAAAAACAGGGTTGTGAATATCAAACCCCCACTTTTGTACGTTGTCCTGACCTACGGTGTAATCCGTGTTGTCAATACTATATTTGTCATGATTTTCCTTCATGCAATACCTCTTTAGTTGTCCTAACAAGCCAAAATAAATTCGGCGTCATATCGAATTACATTAGTCTTTAAATATTAAGTAAAAAGTAATACCGTAATTATTTGAAGACTAACTAATTTGAAGCGTGATCATACAGCTAGTAGTGTATGAGTTAAATATTAAATGTAAATGAATTTGTATTTAAAACGCTGTTTATATGGCCAAATTCATGATTCTTTCATTTAAAAGCCCTAAATTTAAAAATTCAGTGAACGTTAAAATTTAGTTTGCTATTAAAAGTATTAATTTACTTGATTAAGTAAAAAAAGATCATTTTTAAGTAGCTTAATTAATGCTTAAATATTAGGACTTGTTAGTCTTTAAGGATTGAAATTTGTTAAGTCTAGTCGCGATTTAATCGCTCCTAGATTTATAGCTTAGCGGTTCGGTAACAGCTTATGCGTTATTTTTCATGCTTGCATGCACGTAAGAATAATCAAAAACCGGCTAGCAAAGAGCAAATTTCTCTTCAAGGCTATTATAAATTTATAAGCCGATAAGCATCTTTAATCAAGTTGTAATATGAATATGATTTAACACAACATTAGGGCATGTTGAATTTTGGCGATTGAATTTACAGTAGTATGTTTGGTTTTTAGGCAAGGCAGAGCCTATGTAGTGTGGTCATTCCCCATAAATCGGCGATAACGCAGCATAAATACCAAACATACACTGCCCTTTGGGTTCTTTCTAGGGACGATTAACTCTTTGTTACTCGGTTTTTACTTAGCCAACTAGGTTACAAACCTCGTGCCGCGATTTAATCGCCCCTAGATTGAACAAATTTCAATCCAAAAAGCTCAGCATGCCCTAAGCTATATTTTATAAATAGATAGGCAAAGGATTAATACTATTATGCGTGAAAGCGTTACAAACGATACCAATCAAAATGTACTTGTTAAACGCTTTTGCAGCGTTAGAGACGAAAGCCTAGCTATTATTGAGCCACTCACTGTAGAAGATTGCCAATTACAAGCTATGGCTGATGCCAGTCCTACTAAATGGCATTTAGCGCATACCACGTGGTTTTTTGAAACATTTTTACTTAGTGTTCATTGTAAACAGTACGCAGTGTTTAACCCTCACTATAAAATGCTTTTTAATTCTTACTACAATGGGATTGGAGAGCAATTTAAACGGGCAAACAGAGGAAGCTTATCTAGGCCAGGTTTAGACGAAGTGCTAGCTTACAGAGAACATGTAGATAGCCGCGTGATTGAATTACTTAAGACTGACGTTAACCCGCACATTAAAGATATTATTGAACTTGGGTTACACCACGAGCAACAGCATCAAGAACTAATGCTTATGGACATCAAATATAACTTTTCAGTAAATCCATTATTTCCTCAATATAAAACATCGCTTTTAAATAGCCAAAAAAAATCAGCTGATATTAAACCCCTTAATTTTATCAATTTTGAACAAGCCATTATTAATATTGGCACAAATGCCGACGATGAATTTGCATATGATAACGAGTGCCCCAAACACCAAGTACTAATTCATCCATTCAGTTTTGCTAATAGATTGGTCACTAATGGTGAATATTTAGACTTTATAAATGCCGGTGGATATAGCAATCCACAATATTGGTTAAGCGACGGTTGGGCGCATATTCAAAACACTCGTTTAACGCATCCATTATATTGGCATTACATAAATAACGAATGGTTTGAGTTTACACACTATGGATTGCAGCCTTTAAATTTAAGTGCTCCCATCAGCCATGTTAGTTATTTTGAGGCCAGCGCCTACGCTAATTTTGTAAAGGCTCGCTTGCCTACAGAGTTCGAGTGGGAATATGCAGCTAAAAATACACCTTCAACAGACACTAATAATAACTATCTAACACCACAACAAACAAAAGATGATACTGAAATAAACCAGTTAACGGATTCATGTTGGCAATGGACAAACAGTGCATATTTGCCATACCCCGGTTTTAAGCCTATTGAAGGAGTAGCAGGGGAATACAATGGTAAATTTATGAATAACCAAATGGTGTTACGGGGCGGGTGTGTGTTTACCCCTCAAGACCATTTACGACAAACATACCGAAATTTTTATTACCCACATCAAGCGTGGATGTGCAGCGGGATAAGACTAGCTAAGGATATAGTATGAGCCAAGTAACAGCGATTAAACAAAGTAACATAACCGACACTGAATTTTTAAACGACGTGATAAGCGGATTAACTCAACAACAAAAAACGCTTCCGTGTAAGTATTTTTACGATGATAAAGGTGCTGCATTATTCGAGCAAATAACATCCTTACAAGAGTATTATGTTACACGTACGGAGTTGTCTATTTTAGAGCAATACTCGCAGTCGATTGCTCAAATGCTACCTGAAAATCTCTCTATTATTGAGCCTGGGTGTGGTTCGGGTAAAAAGGTCGCGTATTTATTAGCGCTCATAGCAAACGTAAAAACCTTCGTACCGTTTGAAATTTCTGAGGAGATGCTCAGTTATTCACTTGCACATTTGTCGCCATTATTTCCAGATTTGGCCATTTCGCCATTACTAGGAGACTTTACACATAGCCAAATGGTTAAACAGCTAACCAAAGACACCGCTTTAGATAGTCAAACCAATTTGGTGTATTTTCCAGGCTCTACTCTTGGTAATTTTGCCCCAGTTAAAGCTATAGAAATTATGAATAATTTCCATCGCTTATGTGGTTTAAACGGTTATGTATTAATTGGGATTGATTTAGTAAAAGAGCGCCAAGTGCTACTCAATGCATATAACGATAAAGCGGGAGTCACCGCCGCATTTAATAAAAATTTACTACAACGTATTAATAACGAGCTAAACGGCACATTTAATTTAGATAACTTTAGCCACGAGTCACGCTTTAACGAGCAACATAGCCGTATTGAAATGCATTTAGTAAGTAACTGTAATCAAAGCGTGGTTATAAATGATCAGCAAATAGACTTTATTGAAGGCGAAAGTATCCATACAGAAAACTCTCATAAGTACACGCTCGAATCGTTTAAGCAGCTTGCAGCGCAAGCTAATTTAAAGTTAGAGCAAACATGGCAAGACGATAGTAACTATTTTGCATTGTGCTTATTACGACCGCTATAAACGTTTACTTAATATGTTTAGGGCGTGTTGATCTTTGATAGTTGAATTTGCAGCAATATGTTTGGTTTTTAGGCAAGGTAGAGCCTATGAAGTGTGGTTATTCCACATAAATAGGCGATAACGCAGCATAAATGCCAAACATGTGCTGCCCTTCGGGTTCTGCCTAGGGGCGATAAACTCTTTGTTGCTCGATTTTTACTTAGCCCACTAGGTTACAAACCTCGCGCCGCGATTTAATCGCCCCTAGATTGAACAAATTTCAATTCGCAAAGATCAACACGCCCTAGTAAATGACAACTTTAGCATTGTTAAGCTCATAGCTTAGCAATGCGCCATTATTTGATTGCTGTATAAGCTTAGCTTTATTTAAACCATGTAGTCTAAATAGCAGGGGGGCAATAACAGATACCGCAGAGCCTGTAGCACTGTCTTCATTTACACCAAACTGGGGTGCAAAGTATCTAAAATGCGCTATGGCATTTTTCTTGTCTTTATTTTTTATACTAAGGGCAATTACTGCATTTTTGTGGAGTGCACACAAAGCTTTAAAATCAATGCGTATGCTTTTTAAATCGTCTTTTTCGAATTCTTTACTAAATTCCTTATTAAATTCATCATTAAATAATACAACCGTATAACCGTTTTTGTCGCCGGTACTGTAGGCTGCTTTTATTGCTGATGAAAACACACTTTTTAACTCACCTTCAGCTAACTCGCTTTTTTTAGGCTCTATGCTTTTTAGTAACAGCTGAGCGCGTTGTTTTTTTACTCTTATAGTAAAGCGCTCATTACTCATTGAAGTAAATGCTTCAGGGCAATAACCAAAATACTTTATTAAAAAATTAGCGGCTGCTAAAGTACCATGCCCACAGCGTTTAATTTCACTCGTTTGATTAAACCAGCGAATTTTACAATGGCGTTTAGTTATCTCATTTTGATTTAAAAATACGGTAGCAGGGTAAGTTGATTGTGATGCAATATATTGCATTGTTTTTGAAGTTAACCCATTTTTATAAATAACAATTAAAGCACTTGAGCCTTTTAAGTTATTTGCAGGGCTATAAAAAACAGATTCGGTGGAAGTGAACTCTATAAAGCGAAGCGTAAGCCATTTAGGCTTACGCTTCGCTAAACAAAGAATATTAACCTTTGCTTGCATATGCGTCGTTATGAACGCCTGCAGCACGACCTGATGGATCAGCATTGTTTTGGAACGATGCGTCCCATGCAAGTGCTTCAGGAGTCGAACACGCTACCGATTTACCATGCGGAACACATTTAGCTGATGCATCACCAGGGAAATGCGATTCAAAAATAGTACGGTAGTAGTAAGCTTCTTTTGAATCTGGTGTATTAATAGGGTATTTAAATTTTGCATTTGCAAGCTCTTGATCGCTCACTTGCTCGTTTACAAACTCTTTTAACGTATCAATCCAGCTGTAACCAACACCATCTGAAAATTGCTCTTTTTGGCGCCATAGCACTTCATCAGGCAGGTAGCCATCAAAACCTTCACGTAAAATGTGTTTTTCAATTTTGCCATCTTTACACATTTTGGCTTCAGGGTTGATACGCATAGCAACATCAACAAATTCTTTATCAAGGAACGGTACACGTGCTTCAACGCCCCATGCTGCCATTGATTTATTAGCACGTAAACAGTCAAACATATGCAGTTTTGATACTTTACGGTTTAGCTCTTCATGAAACTCTTGTGCGTTAGGGGCTTTATGGAAGTATAAGTAACCACCAAATAGCTCATCAGCACCTTCGCCAGATAACACCATTTTAATGCCCATTGCTTTAATTTGGCGAGCCATTAAGTACATAGGTGTAGAGGCACGAATCGTTGTTACATCATACGTTTCAATGTGGTAAATCACTTCACGCAGTGCATCAATACCTTCTTGAATGGTAAAAATGATAGGGTGGTGAATAGTACCAATCATGTCAGCTACTTTTTGGGCAGCGGCTAAATCAGGTGAGCCCTCAAGGCCTACTGAAAAAGAATGCAGCTTAGGCCACCATGCATCGCTTTCGTCGTTATCTTCAATACGTTTTGCAGCAAAACGCTGGGTAATAGCAGAGATAACCGATGAGTCTAAACCACCAGAAAGTAATACACCGTAAGGCACGTCACACATTAGCTGGCGTTTAACGGCCGCTTCTAATGCATCTTTAACGTCTTGCGCTTGTGCGCTGTTATCTTTAACTGCATCAAATGTTTCCCAATCACGCTTGTAATAAGGCGTCATTTTGCCGTCTTTGCTGTACAGGTAATGCCCTGGTGGAAATTCTTCAATATGCTTACAAATTGGAGAAAGAGCTTTTAGCTCAGAAGCAACGTAAAAGTTACCGTGCTCGTCGTGACCAGTGTAAAGCGGGATAATACCAATATGGTCACGGCCAATTAAGTAAGCGTCATTTTCTTCATCATATAAACAAAATGCAAAAATGCCATTTAGATCATCTAAAAAGTCAGGCCCTTTTTGTTTATAAAGCGCTAAAATAACTTCACAGTCTGATTGAGTTTGAAAAGTAAAATCAACATCTAGCTCTGCTGCAAGTTCTTTATGATTATAAATCTCGCCATTAACCGCTAAAATATTTGTTTTTTCAGGATTGTATAAAGGCTGTGCACCGCTTGATACACCAACAATAGCTAAACGCTCATGTACTAAAATAGCTTGTTCAGATGCATATACACCAGACCAATCTGGGCCACGGTGTCTAAGCAGCTTTGACATTTCAATTGCTTGGGTACGCAATTGAGCGGGATCAGATTTAATATCTAATACCCCAAAAATTGAACACATAGTAACTCCTCATTCCTATTATGTGTGCAGCAAAGCCAATTTGCTGTGCTGCGAAACCTTGTTTTATCAGAAAAAATTACTCAAGTCACATAGCTTTTACAATTAATTAAGAATAATTTATGCACCAAGTTATATATAACCGCACCAAAGTGGTCAATGCGTGGTGCCCGCGGCTATTTTTACGTCGTTATTATTGTTCAAAGCTTGTGCAATCATCACTTTTAGCGCGTTAATAACAGTGTCTTCACACATGCTTGGTGCGCCATTGTGGTGCACAGCTTGGCTTGGTAAATAAGGAATATGCACAAAGCCACCTTTCATTACAGCGCAGTGATCATTTATGTAATGCATAAGGCCATACATAACGTGATTGCATACATACGTACCTGCCGTATTGGAAATGGCAGCAGGAATATTGCTGTTGTGCAGTGCTTGTAACATACGCTTTATGGGTAAATTAGTGAAATAGGCATCAGGGCCATTTTTTTCTATTGGTGAATCGACAGGTTGCTTACCTGCATTGTCTTTAATGCGTGCATCGTCAACGTTTATTGCAATACGCTCAATTGATATTTCGCTGCGCCCACCAGCTTGACCTATACATAAAACAACCGCCGGATTATGTGACTCAATGGCGTTTATAAGCTGACTAATAGACGTATTAAACTCACAGGCAAGTTCTAGTGTACATATTTTGTGTTTCATGATGATAGTTTCATCAAGTTTTTGCACTGCTTGCCAAGAAGGATTGATAGTTTCGCTACCAAAAGGCGCAAAGCCGGTTATTAATACACACGCCATAGAAGAAGTTGATTTAGTCATTACACACCAAGCTATACATTAAAATAATATTAACGGCGAGTAAGGTAACTGCCGTCTGAATTTCAACCTTAATTACATAGTACTTATCTTTTAAGTCAAAAAGAGTTGCAGGAAGAATATTAAATTTGCTGTCATAGGCGTCATTAACGCACTGCAATAGCCGCTATACATGCCGAGCGCAACTAATGGAGCAGGGCTTGCGCCATGACCTTCAATTAAAAATGCCATACCTACACAATACAAAAAAAACAGTATAAAACGATTATCAGGGCCAATAATTTAAGTCGAACATAGTTTTCCTATTTATTTTTAGAATATTTTTATAGGTTATTTTTAAGTGCAAGGCTCAATTGATGTAGGTGTCCGTCAAGTTTCTGCTTCGCCTTCGCTGCTTCTTCAAACGTTACATATTTAAACTCAACAGTATCTAAAGGTCTAAACTGTGCAAATTGACGTAAGTCGGCTTCAATAACAGTCCCTAGCAGAGGGTAGCCCCCTGTAGTTTGGCCATCATTTAGTAACACAATTGGCTCTCCACTTGGTGGGAGTTGAATACTCCCAGGGCTCACCCCTAATGATGGCAAAGAGTGCGAATGCCCCAAATTATTTTTATGCTCAAGCCTTACACCCATTCGGTTACTATTATTGCTGACTTTAAAAGCGGTAGACACAAAGTTACTAAGTAAAGGCTCGCCTAATAAGTCGGCATGAGGGCTTGGATGCAGGCGTATAAGCTTGCGCTGGGCGGGAGCAATTGCGCCTACCTTTTTAAACTCTCCATAATAAGGAGTAATAGGTATTTCATCGCCAGTGGTGAGAGATCTACCTTCAAAACCACCAAAACATGCGTTTAAATCTGTAGATTTAGAACCCATAACCTCAGCATTTTGTATACCGCCTTTCACTGCTAAATAAGCTCTTAAGCCCGCTCTACCAGTAGCAAAACTTAGGATTTGTTTGTTTTTTACTGCGTATGTCCAACCAGGATAAATTGCATGTCCATCAAGGGTTGCTTGCAAATCTGCACCATGAAGCGCAATTACTGTGTCGCAGGTAAATTCCAGTTCGCACAAACCCACAGTTATTTCTAAAACGGCATCATTGTCGTTATTGTTAAGTAATCTATTAGCAATGATTTGTGCAATAGGGTCTAAGCTACCCGCTTTGCTTACACCTAAATGGCGGTAGCCCTCACGGCCAAAATCTTGAATTGTAAGTAATACACCACTTTTAAGTACTTTAATCATGATTTGCTCCTTTATTAACGAGCGGAACAAATTCAAGCGTATCGCCTGGTTGAATTAAACAAGGTTGCTCAGAGGTCGAATCAAACAAAGCAGTATCTGTATGACCTATTATATGCCAACCACCTGGGGTATCTGCGGGGTAAATTCCGGTTTGTGCAGCACCTATCGCAACAGAGCCTTTAGGAACTTTAATGCGTGGCTCATCACGTCTTGGTGTATGTAATTGCTCATTTAAGCCATGTAGGTAAGCAAAACCGGGCTGAAAGCCTAAAAATAAAACGTGGTACTTGGTTTTACTATGAATATTAATAACTTCATCGGCACTTAAATTATGATAGCGAGCCACGTAATTAATGTCCTCACCCTTGTATGTGGTTTTGATTAAGTGATGCTGCCCCTTAAAAGTACTCGTTTTAATATCATTCCACAGCGAAGGTAGCACTCGTAACCACTTATTTAAGTGTTTATCTGATTTTAAATAAAGAGTGAGCGAGTTCATGGCCGGCACCAAATCGCTAAATTCATCAGTGCTTTTACAGTGGCTAGCTAGAGCCCAAATTTTCTTTTGAATAGAGAGTATACCTGTAGCGTCTAAATGCGATGCATCAAACAGTAAACTACTGTTTGTTAATGCATAAATATGAGGAGCTGGCTTCATTAAATAAACCTATTTGTACAACATAATTTAAACGTAACACAGTTTTATTAATTTATTTACACCATTGCGACTAAGTGGTTATGTTTATTGCCCAACTTACTTTAAGAGTAGTTTTATATTCAATTAATCGTATTTAACTTATTGAAGACCAAAACTTAATACGCTTCGTACTAAATAAGTAATTAGGTTGAAATGAAAATTAGGATAAGGAGGTCTTAGTTAGCACGCACTTGTTTAAGAGGTACTTTATGAAACACCAGCATTTATTATATTTATCAGGCGCTGCTATTATATTTAGCGCAGGCAGCTTTGCTTTATCTATGGAAAAGGTTGAGCACAGTAATGTAGAAGCCACCATGCATGTAGAAACCATTGTACTTGGATCGGGTTGTTTTTGGGGAGCCGAAAAACGCTACGAAGCGCTTAATGGCGTTATTGATGCTGAATCGGGGTACGCTGACGGCAATGGCTTTAAAGCTACCTACAGAAACATTACTGATCAGTCTCGTCGTTTTGACGAGAACAATTATGCTGAAGTTGTACAAGTTATGTATAACAGCAATATAATTTCAGCAGAAGATCTCTTAAAAAACTATTTTGAAAGTCACGACCCTACGCAAAAAAATCGCCAAGGTAACGACATTGGTACGCAATACCGCTCAATTGTATTAACGACCACTGATGCGCAAGCTAAAGTAGCTGAGCAAGTTAAATCGCAATATCAGCAGCTTTTAACTGATGCGAGCTATGGCAAAATTGAAACAGTTATTAAACCGCTTCAAGGTTTTGTAACGGCAGAAGAGTATCATCAAAATTATTTAGAAAAGAACCCTAATGGCTATTGCCCAGATCACTCTACCGGTGTTGTTTTTAATAAAACACCTGTAGAAAAAGTAGATAACACGGCTTTATTATCAGGAAAGCAAATAGTGGTACTTGATTCACGTGAATACTGCCCATACTGTGAAAAGTTTAAAAAAGCAGTCGCAAATGATTACAAAGGAACAATACCAATGTCGTTTCGCCATGCTGACCAACTTGATGATTTAACTATTAAGTCAGCCACGTGGGCAACACCAACCATTTTGTTTTTAGAAAATGGCGTTGAGGTATATGGTCGTCAAGGTTACGCAGCGCCCGAAGAGTTTTATAAAGCATTAGGCGCTTTTAAATTAGGTAACAGTGATGCTTATAAAGTTGCATTTGATGCACGAACAGATAGACCTTACTGTAAAGAGTACAAAGAGTTTAAAAACACACCTGACGGTACTTTTGTTGATAAATTAAGTGGCGAGCCACTATTTGATACAAGCGATAGGTTTAACTCAGGTACTGGTTGGTTGTCCTTTACTCATCCTGTAAAAAACAACGTAACACAGCACGACGATAGCAGCTGGGGCATGACACGCATTGAGCTTCGCTCTAAAAGTACAGGCATACACTTAGGGCATTTATTTCCAGGTGAAGGTCCAAGAGGTCGCGATCGTTACTGTATTAATGCAACAGTCCTTGATTTTGTACCGAGAGATAAAAGCTAAACCTTTTCTTTACGTAGCCTGATTCTAATCAGGCTTTTTTTGCATAAAACAAAATATGCTTATCATAATCTTTGCAAATTTGTTAAAATTAAAGCGTACAGCTAATCGTCATTAATATTACTTAGGTTATTAATGAATCAATTAAAAAAAATAGCAACGCAGTTAATATATTTGCCATTCGCTTTGCTGCTTTTAATAAACAACGCTAAATCAGCGACTCATTACGTAGTAGGCTTAGAGAATATAGAATACCTTCCATACTACGATGGTAGTGGGGCTGATAACCGCGACTATTATGGTTTCAGTCAAAAGTTACTTACCTTGTTTGCCCAGCAGCATGACTTTAAGTTTGAGTTTTACACACTACCTATTAATCGACTTTACAAAGAATTTGTGGAACATCGCCATGTCGACTTTAAGTATCCAGATAACCCTAGCTGGAAACAAAGCTACAAAGCTTCATTTATTGATGTAAATAAAATTATTTATTCGCAGCCAACCGTTGTGACTAAAACGGGCATTGCGAGTTTAAATAAAAACATCACTATTGGTGAATGCATTAGTTTTGCAACGGTAAGAGGGTTTACGCCTCAAAGCTTTAAACCGTTAATGAATAATGAAAACGTTGAGTTAATAGAAACAGCTAACGTAATTGAATTAATAGAGTTGCTTTTAAGAGAGCGGGTGGAGTGTATTTACATATCTAACGATGTATTAAATTATAACCTCCTAAAATACTTTAAATTAACCAGACCTGTTTATTTTCAAAACGAATTGCCGACAGATTTACAAGCCTTTTTATTATCGTCGATTGACTACCCTGACATAATCAAGAAATTTAATACCTTCTTGATTTCACATAAAGTGCAAATAAGTAAATTAAAAAAAGAGTATCAAATAAAAAATTAACTAAAAAAGCCCCGTAAGTTATAACTTACGGGGCTTTTTAAAATGTATTAATCTGTATATAGCTATATTATGTATGTGCTTAATAATAAAAACAGTCCAAGCCAAGTCACCACCTAACTTGAACCGCTTTTCACACTGACAACATCTTCACACACGATATAAAGATTCTGTTTGCTACGCTTTAGTAGCCTTGTAATGCATATCATGTGGTTTGAGCCAAGAATAAAAACAGTTCAAGCCAAGTCACCACCTAACTTGAACCGCTTTTCACACTGACAACATCTTCACACACAATATAAAGATTCTGTTTACTACGCTTTGGTAGCTTTGTATTGCATATCATGTGGTTTGCGCCAAAAATAAAAACAGTTCAAGCCAAGTCACCACCTAACTTGAACTGCTTTTTCACACTGACAACATCTTCACACACAATATAAAGATTCTGTTTACTACGCTTTGGTAGCTTTGTATTGCATACCATGTGGTTTGCGCCAAGAATAAAAACAGTTCAAGCCAAGTCACCACCTAAATTGAACCGCTTTTTCACACTGACAACATCTTACACACACAATATAAGATTCTTTTCACTGCTACGTTTGAGTTACTAGAACTCTAAAGGTTGCATTTATTGCTCTTAAAAAACAAATTAACTAAGTTGTTTTGAGCTGATGAAGTAACTTTAATATTTAACTTTATTTTCGACAAACGATAAAAATGAAACCAATGAGTGAAAAAAATTAAACTATAGACTTTAGTCTAATGCTCGGCGTTAAGTTTATGTATTTAAATAAAAAATATTATTAAAAATTGCAGAGTGGTTTAGACGAGTTCAGTAATACAACACAGAGTAGGTTGTATTACTGAACTCGTCTAATAGGGGATTATTCTTGGATTTTTCTAAACGTATTTACAACCCACTTCGCAAATAAATCAAGCGGGTGATTAGGCGTGCTTGATTCGTGCTGCACTAAATAGTATTTATCTTTAGTTGTTAAAGGCTGTTCGAATAATTTGTAAAGCCATTGCTCATCTAGCCAGCTTTGGCTAATAGGCAGTGGGATAAGTGCAATGCCCATGCCTTGCTGCGCTGCACGCGCTACACCAAACATGCTATCTATTTGAATAATCTGCGAAGGAGAAAAGTCATCAATCCCTGCTTTTTCGGCCCACTGATGCCAAGCCCAAGGGCGAGCTTTGTGCAAGATTAGCGGAACTTGGTTAAGCGCTTGACGATGATCGTCCCTCCACTGATCGAGCAATTTTTTATTACATGCAGGAATATATTCAAGGTTAAACAACTCAGTCGCTAACCCTTCAGTAGGTTTACCAGAGGACAATACAATAGATAAATCGCTATGACGCGTTAATTCTTTGCGTGTTTTAAGCGTGTCCATTTGCAGGTTTATATTAGGGTGTTCTGACGTCCACTCACTTAATTTAGGCATGAGTAGTTCGCTGGCAAAAAATTCAGGCAGGGTAATCGTCAAATTTGTATTTTGCTGCATCTGACTAAACTCATTAATGGTGCTCTCTAACATTGTGATGATAGGAGACACAGCATCAAAAAAGTTTTTACCCGCTGTGGTTAAGCTAATTGAACGCGTTTTACGTTGAAAAAGCTCAATACCAAGTTGTTCTTCAAGTTGTTTTATTTGATGGCTTACCGCAGACGGCGTTAAGTACAGCTCATTAGCTGCATGCTTAAAACTTAGGCTTCTTGCGGCAAAGCAAAAAGAGCGAAGGCCACGAATAGGAGTTTGCATGTTTTCCAGAATTATTTAATTTATTGAGACGCCTTACTTAGGCAAAATTTGAACCAACTATTTAATATATAAATATCAGTAGGTTAAAAATAAATTTAACGCTAGTTCACAAAAAGGGTGCAGACTATCCACAAAATAGTGCAAAGAATCTAAGCGCTTACATTTAATTTATATTTGTATTATAGATAAAATTTACTACAGATGTATGAATGACGGTAAAAATAATGGCAAAAGATAAAAAAAATCCCTCGTGAGAGGGATTTTGGGTAACTCAGCGCCATTGGCACTGGGAATGAGGTCGGTACAAGGTAAAGCGATATTTTAATTAAACTTTTTAAAAGTAACTAAAAAACCATTTCTGGTACTTCACCATCAACAAGTAGTTTACCTGCTGTTTTACTAATAATTTCATCAACTGATACACCAGGAGCGCGTTCTAATAGATGAAATGCGCCGTCTTTCACTTCTAGTACGGCTAAGTCTGTCACTATTTTTTTAACGCAATTAACGCCTGTAAGCGGTAAAGAGCATGCCTCTAATAGTTTAGAATCACCATGCTTGCTCGCATGAGTCATAGTAACAATAATATTTTTTGCGCCAGCGACTAAATCCATCGCGCCGCCCATGCCTTTAATTAGCTTTTTAGGGATCATCCACGATGCGATGTTGCCGTTCTGGTCAACTTCAAATGCACCCAGAACGGTTAAGTCTACATGACCACCCCGTATCATGGCAAAACTATCTGCACTATTAAATATGGCTGCACCTGTGGCTGCTGTCACGGTTTCTTTACCCGCGTTAATCATATCGGCATCTAGTTCTGCTTTAGTAGGGTAAGGGCCCATGCCTAAAAGACCATTTTCGGACTGTAACATAACTTCAATATCATCCGGTACATAGTTTGCGACGAGTGTCGGAATTCCTATGCCCAAATTAACGTAGTAACCATCTTGTAGTTCTTGTGCAACGCGCATTGCAACTTGTTCACGTGATAATGCCATAATTTTGCTCCTGCTTAATCTCGTGTTGTTACACGTTCAATGCGTTTTTCAAAGCTGCCTTTAATAACGCGATTTACAAAAATACCCGGGGTATGAATTTGGCTTGGTTCAAGCTCGCCCGGCTCTACAATTTCTTCTACTTCAGCAACGGTAATTTTACCAGCTGTTGCCGCCATTGGATTAAAGTTCATGGCGGTGTGTCTAAACACTAAATTACCAAAGCGGTCGGCTTTCCACGCTTTAACAATAGCAAATTCACCCGTTATAGATTCTTCTAAAATATACGGGCGACCATTAAACTCTTTTACATCTTTACCCTCAGCCACAGGAGTACCGTAACCGGTAGCGGTGTAAAATGCAGGTATACCCGCGCCACCAGCACGCATTTTTTCAGCTAATGTACCTTGAGGCGTAAGCTCTACATCAATTTCGCCACTTAATAACTGCTGCTCGAATAGGGCGTTTTCGCCAACGTATGAGGCAATTACTTTTTTAATTTGCTTGTCTTGTAATAAAATACCTAAACCAAAGTCATCAACACCACAGTTATTAGATACTACGGTTAAGTTTTTTGTTTGCATGTGCTTAATTTGTTTAATTAAGCCCTCAGGAATACCACATAAACCAAAACCACCGGCGATAATGGTATCGCCGTCTTTTAATCCTTCCATTGCAGCTTCGTAGCTATAAACTACCTTATCAAAACCGGCCATGAGTCTCTCCTCATTGTGTGCTATTTGTTGTTAACTATCTTTAATCATCATTTCATAAGATAGCTATTTAACCTGAACTCTGGTTAATAGATTTACTAACATATGAATCAGGGTGATATTTAAATTTATTTTCTCTAGCCAGAGATTTTCAGTGAAAACAAGGCGAATTTACGCGTCAATAGCTGGCCTATTGCAAGTAAATTCAACGCAGTTAGTGCTGAAAATAGCTGCTCGAGATAGATTTATTATCCAGAGCTCAGGTTATTTTGTGTGCAGTGCCACAGATACTTTGCTCACAGGTTGCTTACCAAGTGCTTTGGTTATTTCCCAGCCAGCGTCACTTAACCTTTGTAAATCAATTGAGTGTTCAATGCCAAGCCCTTGCAGTAAGTAAACTACATCTTCGGTGGCAACATTTCCTGACGCCCCCTTAGCATAAGGACAGCCACCAAGGCCCGCGACTGCCGCGTCAACCGTTGCAATACCTAGGCTTAAAGCTGCGTAAATATTTGTGAGCGCTTGGCCGTATGTATCATGAAAATGCACGGCCAACTTGGCTTTATCAATGTGCGTTAAAAGTAACTCGATTAATTGCGTTACTTTTTTTGCGGTGCCAACACCTATGGTATCGCCAAGGCTTACTTCGTAACAGCCTAAATCTAATAGCTTTTGCGATACACTTAGTACTGCTTGCGGGTCAATATCACCCTCATAGGGGCAACCGAGTACACAGCTTACATAACCACGTACACGAATATTATTAGCTTTAGCAAACGCCATTACTTCGCTAAAACGTTCAATACTTTCGTCTATTGAGCAGTTGATATTTTTTTGACAAAACGACTCACTCGCAGCTGTAAATATAGCAAACTCTTTAATACCAACAGCGTGCGCTGCTTGTGCACCTTTTAAGTTAGGTGTAAGGGCGCTTAAATTTACATTGGGTAAATCTAGCGCTGATATTACATCCGCTGAGTCTGCCATTTGTGGCACCCACTTAGGGGAGACAAACGCGCCAGCTTCAATATCTTTTAAGCCAGCAGCACTTAGGGCGTTAATAAGCGCTACTTTATCGGCTGTGCTTACTGTTTTTTCGTTTTGTAGGCCGTCTCGCGCGCCAACTTCAACAATACGTACTTTATTTGGAAAGGCACTCATTATGCACCTTCCTCTGTTGTATCTTCGACAATAGCAAGTAAGGCTCCATGCGTTACTAATTCGCCTTCACCAAAACAGTAGCTTCTTAAAATGCCGTCGTGTGGTGCGTTAAGCGTGTATTCCATTTTCATGGCTTCGATAATAACAACCGCATCGCCTTTGGTAATTGTGCTACCAATGTCGATTAAGTGCTTAACTACTGTGCCATTAAGCGGCGCGGCAAGTGGCAAAGCTTCGCTTTTGTGCGAACTAATATAATGTTTATCAACTAGTTCAAGCTTAGTTTGCAGTGCTTTATTCATAACAGTGACAATATTGCCCGCAGTACTATTACCAACCGTAGTTACGTGCGCGCTATGTTTTTCACCATTAATAAATACAGTGCACAGATTATTATTTAATGTGCCTTGTAGTTTAAATACATGCTCGTTATGCGTAATACTATAGCCCGCTGTCGTTTTTATAGCGCTTAGCTGTAAATCGGCAAAAGGGACTTTAATTGCTTGTGGTGAATTGAGTGTAAATCCAGTTAGTTGTTGCCACGGGCTTGCACTGTTTTGCGCATTTTGGGTGTTAGTTAACGATTCTAAATACGCAAAAGCAGCAATAAGCTGGCTTGTTTGCAATAACGATTCGTCAACAGCAACTAACGAATCACCTTGCTCAGCAATAAAGTGTGTGCTTGGCGCACCTTGTTTAAACGTGGGGTGGCTTGCTAAATTATGTAAAAAGCCAATGTTAGTGCTAAAACCCGCTAAATGAAATTGCTCAAGGGCTTGTTGTAAGCGGCTCAGTGCTTGTTCGCGATTGTCGTCATGCACAATAAGTTTTGCAATCATCGGATCGTAAAACGGGCTAATTTCGTCGCCTTGTGCAATGCCTGTATCAATGCGTACAAATTCACTGTTAAGGGGTGTGTGTAGTGCTTCAATAGTGCCCGAGCACGGAATAAAGTCGTTGGCTGGATCTTCTGCGTATATACGCGCTTCAAAGCTATGACCCTGCAATTGAATATTACTTTGTGTCATTGGCAATGTTTGCCCACCCGCAATATTAATTTGCCAATTGACTAAATCTACACCGGTTACCATTTCGGTCACTGGGTGTTCTACTTGAAGGCGCGTATTCATTTCCATAAAGAAAAATTCATCGCCACAAAGTAAAAACTCAACCGTACCTGCGCCTCTATAATTTATAGCCAGTGCACAACGTACAGCCGCTTCGCCCATTTCTTTGCGTAGTTCGTCAGATAAACCCGGAGCAGGGGCTTCTTCAATTACTTTTTGATGACGACGTTGCAAAGAACAATCACGATCGCCTAAATAAACACAGTTGCCATGGTTATCTGCAAATACTTGCACTTCTACATGGCGAGGTTGGTTTACATAGCGCTCTAATAACACTAAGTCGTTACCAAAACCGGCAATCGCTTCACGTTGCGCACCTTGTAGTGCGCTCGTAAAGTCTTGTGCTTTTTCAACCACACGCATGCCTTTACCACCGCCACCAAAGGCCGCTTTAATGAGTACAGGGTAGCCAATTTTTTCAGCTTCACTTTGTAAAAAAGCAGGGTCTTGCTTATCACCGTAATAACCAGGCACTAACGGTACATTAGCAGCTGCCATTATTTCTTTAGCGCGGGTTTTAGACCCCATTGCTTCAATGCTACTTGCTGGTGGCCCTATAAAAGCAATGTTATTAGCTTCGCAGGCTTTAGCAAATTCGCTGTTCTCAGATAAAAAACCATAGCCTGGGTGAATACAGTCAGCGCCGCAGTCTTTGGCAACTTGTAAAATTTTGTCTGCTACTAAATACGAATCTTTACTTGGCGCGGCACCAATATGGTAAGCCTCGTCAGCCATTTTTACGTGCTGGGCATGTTTGTCTGCATCAGAGTAAACCGCGACCGTGGTTAAGCCCATTTGTTTTGCGCTGCGCATTACACGGCACGCAATTTCTCCACGATTGGCAATTAGTATTTTTTGTAATCGTTGTGTCTTCATAATCAATCCTACAGTTGCCAAGCGGGTGGGCGTTTATCAAAAAAAGCACTTAGCCCTTCTTGACCTTCTTCAGATACGCGAATTTTTGCAATACGCTCTGCGGTAAGCTCAATGAGTTCATCGGTTATTGGTTTATTTGCTACATCGTTAATTAATGCTTTTGCGGCTTTTACTGCAACAGGTCCGTTATCAATCAGTGTTTGCAGCATATTATCGAGCGCGCAGTCTAAATTACCGGTTACTTGATGAATTAAACCAAGTTGCTTAGCAGTATGGGCATCAAACACATCAGCCGTTAAAAAGTACCTGCGAGCAGCGCGCTCACCAATGGCTTTAATTACATACGGGCTAATAACCGCCGGAATAAGACCCAGCTTTACTTCACTTAAACAAAATTGCGCATCGTCTTTACTAAGGGCTATGTCGCAACAGGCTATTAAGCCCAGAGCACCACCAAAAGCGGCACCTTGCACAGCACAAATTGTAGGATGCGGGGAGCTTGCCAATACCTGCATTAATTTAGCTAATTGCATTGAATCAGCTAGGTTATCGGCGTAATTGTTATCAGCCATTGATTTCATCCAGGCTAAATCGGCACCGGCTGAAAAGTGTTTACCCTCAGTTTTTAAAACCAAAGCACGAATATCAAGCGTATTTGCATGTTCAATACACTGAATTAGCTCGTGTATTACTTCACTGTTAAATGCGTTTCTTTTTTCTTGGCGGCTTAACACAAGTACAGCCACATTAGATTTTGTTATTTGTAGTGTTACTGACATTTTGCGCTCCGGTTACATTCTAAATACGCCAAATTTCGAATCACGTTTTGGTGCGTTATTCGCAGCCGTTAACGCAAGCCCTAATACATTACGCGTATCGGCAGGGTCTATAATGCCGTCATCCCACAAGCGTGCACTTGCGTAATACGGATGACCTTGCTCTTCGTATTGATCAATAATTGGCTTTTTAAAATCACTGATTTCTTGCTCGCTCATGCATTGGCCTTTACGTGCTAAACCATCTTGTTTAACTTGCGCCATTACACCCGCAGCTTGCTCGCCGCCCATTACCGAAATACGAGCATTAGGCCACATCCACATCATGGTTGGTTCAAATGCGCGGCCACACATACCGTAGTTACCTGCGCCGTAAGAGCCGCCAATAAGTACAGTGAATTTAGGCACATCAGCACACGAAACCGCCATCACCATTTTAGCGCCGTGCTTAGCAATACCTTCGGCTTCGTATTTTTTACCCACCATAAAGCCGGTAATATTTTGTAAAAATACTAAAGGAATATTGCGCTGAGCACACAGCTGAATAAAGTGCGCGCCTTTTTGCGCCGACTCACTAAATAAAATACCGTTATTAGCTACTATGCCAACAGGATTGCCGTAAATACTGGCAAAACCGGTGACCAGCGTTTCACCAAAGTAACGTTTAAATTCATCAAATGATGAGTCGTCCACTGTGCGCGCTATTACTTCGCGTACATCAAATGGCTTTTTAAGGTCGGTGCCCACAATGCCGTAAAGCTCGTTTATATCGTAACGGGGTGGCTTTATATCCTCTAGAAGAGGGGCCGTAGGGCGTGTATAATTAATACGCTCAATACATTGGCGCGCAATAGACAGCGCATGAGCATCGTTTTCAGCGTAGTGATCGGCAACACCCGAAATTTTACAGTGCACATCGGCGCCGCCTAACTCTTCGGCTGTTACTTCTTCGCCGGTTGCTGCTTTTACAAGGGGCGGACCTGCTAAAAATATAGTGCCTTGATCTTTTACAATAATACTTTCATCGGCCATTGCAGGTACGTACGCACCACCTGCGGTACATAAGCCCATTACTACAGCAATTTGTGGAATGCCTTTACCCGACATACGGGCTTGATTGTAAAAAATACGACCAAAATGCAACTTATCTGGAAATACATCATCTTGCTCTGGCAGATTTGCACCGCCCGAATCCACCAAATAAATACACGGTAAGTGGCAGCGCTCGGCGATATCTTGTGCGCGTAAATGCTTTTTAACGGTAAGCGGAAAATATGTACCGCCTTTAACCGTGGCATCGTTTGCAATAATCATGCATTCAACGCCTTTAACACGGCCAATACCGGCTACAACGCCTGCACAAGGTATTGCTTGTTCGTACACACCAAAGGCAGCAAATTGCGAAATTTCTAAAAACGGTGAGCCTTCGTCAATTAATGTATTTATGCGGTCGCGTACAAATAATTTACCACGGCCTTCGTGGCGCTCTTTTAATGCAGCGCCTCCGCCTTGGCTAATTGTTGCTACTTTACTGCGTAAATCATCCACCAGCGCTGACATATTTTTATGGTTTTGCACAAACGTTGGGTCGTGAGGATTAACGCTCGATTTTAAAATAGTCATGGTTTAATCCTTAACGGCTTTCTGTGAAAAGTTCGCGGCCAATAAGCATGCGACGAATTTCGGAAGTACCTGCACCAATTTCGTATAATTTAGCGTCACGAAGAAGACGACCCGTTGCGTATTCGTTTATGTAGCCATTACCACCTAAAATTTGAATTGCATCTAGCGCCATTTTAGTTGCAAGCTCTGCGGCGTATAAAATGGCACCGGCGGCATCTTTACGGGTGGTTTCGCCTCGGTCACACGCTTTAGCTACCGTGTATACGTATGAGCGCGCAGCATTCATTTGTGTATACATGTCGGCTATTTTGCCTTGAATTAACTGAAATTGACCAATAGGGGTATCAAACTGTTTACGCTCATGAATGTACGGTACCACTATGTCCATACACGCTTGCATTATACCAAGCGGGCCCGCTGCAAGTACTACGCGTTCGTAATCAAGGCCACTCATAAGTACTTTAACGCCTTCGTTTAAGTTACCTAAAATGTTTTCCTGGGGTACTTCGCAGTTTTCAAATACTAGCTCACAGGTATTTGAGCCGCGCATACCCAGTTTGTCGAGCTTTTGTGCTGTTGAAAAACCAGGAAAGTCACTTTCAACAATAAATGCGGTAATGCCTTTAGCGCCAGCGTTTAAATCTGTTTTAGCGTAAATAACGAGTGTGTGTGCGTCTGGGCCATTGGTGATCCACATTTTATTACCGTTTAAAATGTACTTATCTCCTTTTTTTTCGGCTTTGAGTTTCATCGATACAACGTCAGAACCCGCATTAGGCTCGCTCATTGCAAGAGCACCAATGTGCTCACCACTAATAAGCTTAGGTAAGTATTTTTCTTTTTGAGCTTGTGACCCGTTACGGTTAATTTGATTAACGCACAGGTTTGAATGTGCTCCATAGCTTAACCCTATAGAGGCACTGGCACGGCTAATTTCTTCCATAGCAATGACATGTTCTAAGTAACCTAAACCGGCGCCGCCAAGTTCTTCAGATACGGTCATACCTAGTACGCCCATTTCGCCCATTTGAGACCAAAGTTGATTTGGAAAAGCGTTATCTAAGTCCGTTTTTTCAGCAAGCGGGGCAATCTCCTGACTCGCAAAACTGTTTACGTGGTCGCGGATCATATCGGCGGTTTCGCCAAGGCCAAAGTTCATTTCTTTATATAGTGAAATAGTGCTCATGATTCATTCCTGTGTGACGTGTGTGTTGTCAGTGTGTTTTTATTTTAAAAATAAACTTACTCGTCTATTTTGTTAAGGGTGTCGCGGCAGCGGCGCTCGGCCGTCACCAACTCCATAAGAACAACTTTAATGTCGTCCATTTGTTGAGATAGGTCTGCTTTTTTTTCTGATATAAGGTCAAGCATAGTAACCAACTGCTTAGCGCTTGATTTATCTGCGTCGTACAGTTCAAACAAACGTCCGGTTTCGGCCAATGTAAAGCCAAGGCGCTTACCACGTAATATTAGTTTTAAACGCACTTTATCGCGTTTTGAATAAATACGGGTTTGACCATTACGATCAGGCGTTATTAACCCTTGGTCTTCGTAAAAGCGAATAGAGCGGGTTGTAATGTCAAATTCTTTAGCGAGTTCGCTAATGCTAAATGTTTGTTCATTACTGGCCGGCATTTTGGCTGAGCTTGCAAAGTTTGTTTGATTATCTGGTTTCATAATTGTATTTACCTCATTCGAATAACTCCAATATAAGTGAAGTTTACGTAAAGGTAAAGCTTGGTGTGATTTGAAACTATTTATAAAGGGATGTTTAAGCGAGGTGTTGATTTATGTTGTTAATATTCAATGGGTTATTTTTATTTTATCAGTGTAGTCTAACCGATGGAAAATAATCCTTACACTTATAAAACTAAAAATTAAGCTGTTTTTAGTTGACGTTGGCGTAAACGTTAGTATTGTGTAAGGGTATTAAATAATAAATGAATACTAAATTAATAGAGCAAATATACTAACAACTATTTGCATATAAATACAATGGAGTTAGTTATGACTTTAGAATCAGTGGTAATTGTAGCAGCAAAACGCACCCCAATGGGTGGTTTTATGGGAGCGTTAAGTGATGCGCAGTCTACCGAGCTTGGCGCTACCGCCATTGCAAGTGTACTCACACAAACTGGTTTAGCTAATGATGCAATAGACGAAGTAATTATGGGCTGTGTATTACCAGCAGGCCTTGGACAAGCACCTGCACGCCAAGCAATGTTAAAAGCAGGCCTTGCACTTAGCACTGGCGCTACAACAATTAACAAAGTATGTGGCTCTGGTTTAAAAGCAGCCATGCTTGCAAACGATTTAATTAAAGCGGGCTCAATTCAATCTGCTATTGCTGGTGGCATGGAGAGCATGACAAATGCACCGTACTTTATACCAAAAGCGCGTGGCGGTATGCGCATGGGACATGGCGAAATAAAAGATCACATGATGAGCGATGGCCTTGAAGATGCTTACGACAACAAAGCAATGGGTTGTTTTGCACAAGACACCGCCGACGAATACGGCATTGGCCGCGAGCAAATGGATGCGTTTGCATTAGGCTCATTAAGTAAAGCAAAAGCAGCAATACAAAATGGTAGCTTTGATAACGAAGTTGCACCCCATACAATGCAAACACGCAAAGGCGATGTAACAGTATCGATTGATGAGCAACCAGGTAACGCCCGCCCAGAAAAAATCCCTACCTTACGTGCAGCTTTTAAAAAAGACGGCACTATTACAGCGGCTAATTCATCGTCAATTTCAGACGGTGGCGCAGCGCTTATATTAATGAGCGAATCAAAAGCAAAAGAGCAGGGCTTAACACCGCTTTGTAAAATTGTGGCGCACAGCACGCATTCTCAAAAACCAAGTGAATTTACAGTAGCGCCAGTAGGGGCTATGAACAGCGTGCTTGAAAAAGCAGGTTGGGCTGTAAACGATGTTGATCTTTGGGAAATTAACGAAGCATTTGCCATGGTAACCATGCTGGCTATTAACGAGTTAAAACTTGATGAAAGCAAAGTAAACGTTAATGGCGGTGCATGTGCATTGGGTCATCCAATTGGTGCAAGCGGCGCGCGTATTTTAGTAACGCTTATTCATGCCCTTAAAAACCGAGGCCTTAAAAAAGGCATTGCGTCTTTATGTATTGGTGGCGGTGAAGCGGTTGCTATGGCCGTAGAAGCGTATTAACTAGGTATTTAATAGTTATAAGAAAGCTGTACGAATAACTATAAAAGCGCTGCACTAATAATACTAACAAAGCGGCGCTACCAATTTTAAAAGAGAACACACAACTCACACACTAGGATTTAATCATGCACCAAGTACCACTACTTATTAATGGCGAATTTATTCAATCAGCATCAAAAGAGCTTATCGATGTTATAAACCCAGCAACTCAAGAAGTACTTGCACAAGTGCCATGTACCACAGAATCAGAAATGGACGCGGCAATTGCCTCAGCTTCTGAGACGTTTAAAACATGGAAAGACGTACCTATTACTGAACGTGCTCGCATTATGATGAAGTACGCGGCGCTATTAAAGGAACATCATGATGAGCTTGCTACCATTATTTGCCATGAATTGGGTAAAACATTTGAAGATGCAAAAGGCGATGTTTGGCGCGGTATTGAAGTAGTAGAACAAGCAGCAAAC
The DNA here is from genome assembly GCF_011378755.1 of Pseudoalteromonas sp. Z1A2. Classification (NCBI taxonomy): domain Bacteria; kingdom Pseudomonadati; phylum Pseudomonadota; class Gammaproteobacteria; order Alteromonadales; family Pseudoalteromonadaceae; genus Pseudoalteromonas; species Pseudoalteromonas sp. Z1A2. The sequence goes on from NZ_WTKX01000002.1 coordinate 92,975, forward strand.
GCACCATCATTAATGATGGGTGAAACAATGGAAAACGTAGCGCGTAAAATCGATACGTATTCTTACATGCAGCCACTTGGCGTATGCGCGGGCGTAACCCCGTTTAACTTCCCAGCAATGATCCCTCTTTGGATGTTCCCGCTCGCTATTGTGTGTGGTAACACCTTTATTTTAAAACCGTCAGAGCAAGATCCACTTACACCAATGCGCTTAGCTGAGCTATTTATTGAAGCCGGCGCACCAAAAGGCGTATTACAGGTTGTTCATGGTACAAAACCTCAAGTAGACCGCTTACTAGAAGATAAAGCAGTGCGTGCTATTTCGTTTGTAGGCTCGTGTGGTGTAGGTGCTTATATTTATTCTAAAGGCACACAAAATCTTAAGCGCGTGCAAGCGTGTGTTGGCGCTAAAAACCACATGGTTATTATGCCTGATGCAAGTAAATCGCACGTTGTAAACAACCTAGTAGGCGCATCTGTCGGTGCTGCTGGCCAGCGTTGTATGGGTATTTCGGTTGCTGTGTTTGTAGGTCAAGCAAGTCAGTGGGTAGATGAAATAAAAGCAGGCTTTGAAAATGTACGCCCAGGCGTGTGGGATGATGCAAACGCGGCATACGGTCCACAAACATCAAAAGCAGCAAAGGCACGTATTTTATCACTCATTGCTGGTGGTAAAGAGCAAGGCGCTACCTGTTTAATTGATGGCTCTGACTTTACGGTTGAAGGGTATGAGCAAGGTAACTGGGTTGGTCCGACGTTATTTACCGATGTAACCAAAGAGATGAATTTATACAAAGAAGAAATATTTGGTCCAGTACTAGCGTGTATGTTTGTAGACACGCTTGAAGAGGCAATCGCCCTTATTAATGACAGCCCTTACGGTAACGGTACCTCGTTATTTACGTCAAGCGGCGCAGTGGCTCGTAAATTCCAACACGAAATTGAAGTAGGCCAAGTAGGTATTAATGTGCCAATTCCGGTGCCACTTCCGTTCTTTTCATTCACTGGTTGGAAAGGCTCGTTTTACGGCGATACTCACACGTACGGTAAGCAAGGTATTCGCTTTTACACAGAAACTAAAACAATTACATCACGTTGGTTTGAAGACGACATTGCGTCGGGCCCAAACATGAGTATTAACTTAAAATAATCGTAATTAAAAAATGAGTAAATAAAAGAATAATTAATAAAAAAGATGGGCGCGAAGGCTACTTCACACACAACACACACATAAGCCTTCGCCGCTCGTCACAAACTATCCCTGTAACGGGAAACACTAACAACACAACTAACACAATTAAAGAGGTCTACCATGGACTTTAACTTATCTGAAGATCAACAAGCCTTTGCACAAACTGCACGTCAATTTGCCGAGTCAGAACTTGCGCCCCATGCCGCAAAATGGGATCGCGAACATATCTTTCCTAAAGACACGATTAAAGCTGCGGGCGAGCTTGGTTTTTGTGGTTTATACACGCCAGAGGAAGCAGGCGGCCTTGGTTTATCTCGTTTAGATTCGAGCATTATTTTTGAACAACTTGCTATGGGTTGTACCGCAACAACGGCCATGTTGACCATTCATAATATGGCCACCTGGATGGTAGCAAGTTTTGGTACCGATGCCGTAAAAGACAAATACGTTGAGCAATTAGTAATGGGCGAGTTACTTGCCTCTTATTGTTTAACTGAGCCAGGGTCGGGCTCAGACGCCGCATCACTTAAAACCAAAGCCGTGCTTGAGGGCGATGAGTACGTTATTAACGGCTCAAAAATGTTTATATCGGGCGCTGGCGAAACTGAAGTGCTAGTTGTAATGGCACGTACAGGCGGCGAAGGCGCTGCGGGTATTTCGGCATTTGTAGTGCCTGCCGACGCTAAAGGCGTTGAATACGGCAAAGCTGAGGAAAAAATGGGTTGGAACGCACAACCAACACGCCTAATTAGCTTTGAAGATGTACGCATTCCTGCGCATAACTTGTTAGGCGCAGAAGGCGAAGGCTTTAAATTTGCGATGCAAGGCCTTGATGGCGGCCGAATTAACATTGCCACATGTTCAATTGGTACAGCGCAAGCGGCGCTTAATACCGCCCGTGAATATTTAAAAGAACGTACACAATTTGGTAAACCATTGGCTGCGTTTCAAGCGTTGCAATTTAAAATTGCCGATATGAACACCGAGCTTGTAGCTGCGCGCCAAATGGTTAGGCTTGCTGCATTTAAACTTGATAATAACGACGTTGAAAAAACCACTTACTGCGCCATGGCTAAACGCTTTGCTACCGATGTTGGCTTTACCGTGTGTAACGACGCACTGCAAATTCATGGTGGTTACGGTTACATAAAAGAATACCCGCTTGAGCGCCATGTACGCGATGTACGCGTTCATCAAATTTTAGAAGGCACTAACGAAATTATGCGTGTGATTATAGCGCGCCGAATTTTAGCTGAGTCTGCAAACGACGTTTTATAAGGAGCAATGTATGTCAGAATCTAAATCTAATCCGAGTATTGAACTTACAACCGAAGGTCATGTTGCTATTTTAACTATGTCTAATCCGCCAGCTAATACCTGGACAAAAGACACCCTAGTTGATTTAAAAAATACCGTTAACGCGCTTAATAATAACAAAAATATTTACGCCTTAGTACTGACTGGTGAAGGTGAGAAGTTTTTTAGCGCGGGTGCCGACCTAAACGTATTTGCTGGTGGCGATAAAGGCGTAGCCGCTGATATGTCGCGTGTATTTGGTGAAGCATTTGAAGCACTTACTAATTTTAGAGGTGTGTCGGTTGCTGCCATAAACGGCTATGCAATGGGCGGCGGGCTAGAAGTCGCCCTTGCGTGCGATATACGTATTGCGGAAGAGCAAGCGCAAATGGCGCTGCCTGAAGCTAAAGTAGGGTTATTACCCTGTGCGGGTGGTACACAAAATTTAGCATGGCTTGTCGGCGAAGGCTGGGCAAAACGCATGATTTTATGCGGCGAGCGCTTAAAAGCCGATAAAGCCCTACAAATTGGCTTAGTAGAAGAAGTAGTACCACACGGTGAAAGCTTTGCGGCGGCATTAAAACTAGCTAATCAAGTAAGCGAGCAAAGCCCTACCTCAGTTGCAGCATGTAAAACATTGATTCAAAAGGGGCGCCATCAACCAATGGCAAGTGTATTGCCTCTTGAGCGTGAATTGTTTGTTGGATTGTTTGATACACAAGATCAACAAGAAGGCGTAAATGCCTTTTTAGAAAAACGCCGCGCTAACTGGGTAAACGGCTAATGAGTGCTTTAACAGTATTAAATAGCACCGACGAGCCCGTGATATTTGAAACCGCAACCGCAGAAAATGGCAGTTTAATTGGGCTTATTACACTCAATGCGCCAAAAGCATTAAATGCGCTTAATTTTGAGATGATCAAATTACTTGAGCCGCAATTGCGAGCTTGGCAAGACGATGATGCTATTGCAATGGTGTTGTTAAAAGGCGCAGGCGATAAAGCATTTTGTGCTGGTGGCGATGTTGTGAGCCTTCATCATGCGATGGCGCAGGGTAAACCAACAAGTTTAGTTGAAGATTTTTTTACACTTGAGTACAAGCTTGATTACCTTATTCATACCTTTGATAAACCAATCCTTGTTTGGGGTAACGGCATAGTGATGGGCGGCGGTTTAGGGCTAATGGCCGGTGCTAGCCACCGCGTTGTAACCGAAACATCTCGTATTGCCATGCCAGAGCAAACCATAGGTTTATACCCAGATGTAGGCGGGAGTTACTTTTTACATAAAATGCCACAAAACGTCGGGTTATTTTTAGGGCTAACGTCAGCATCAATTAACTGCGACGACGCGCATTTTGTATCGCTTGCCGATCACTTTATCGATAGTAATAAATATGATGCCATGCTTGCGCAAATTTTAACTGCAAAGTGGGGCAAAACTGTGAGCTTAAATCATGAGCGATTAACCGATTTACTCACCGATTTAGACAACCAATCTGCGCGTATGCCTAAAGGCAATATAAAAGCTAACCTAAAAACGATTCAAAAACTGGGTGAGTTTAAAACCTTGCAAGAGCAGGTTAATTATATTTTAGGGCTAACCACTAATGACAAGTGGCTACAACGCGCTCAAAAATCACTTAAACACGGATGCCCATTAAGTTGTGCACTCGTTAGTGAGCAATTAAAAACCAGCAAAGGCAAAAGCTTATTAGCGTGTTTTAAAATGGAGCTAGGTATGTCGGTTCGCGCTGGCGAAGTAGGTGAGTTTCAAGAAGGTGTAAGGGCGTTATTAATAGATAAAGACGGCGCGCCTAATTGGCAGTACAAAACACTTAGTGATGTACCACAAACAATAATCGACAGTTTTTTTGCTAATCGCTTTGGCGAAAACCACCCTCTCAATGGCTTAGACACGCCATCACACAAATAAAGGAAAGACGATGACTAAACTCAATATTGGTTTTATCGGCTTAGGTAATATGGGCGGCCCAATGGCGGCTAACTTAATTAAAGCAGGCCATACTGTTAGCGTGTTTGATTTAAACCAGTCGGTCGTAAATGAGCTTGCAAGTAAAGGCGCAAAAGCAGCAGTTGATGCAAAGCAGTGCGCAACTAATGCTGACGTACTTATTAGTATGTTACCTGCGGGCAAACATGTTAAGTCGCTTTACTTAGGTAATAACGACGACAGCGGTTTAATTAACGGGCTGAGCAACAATACATTAGTAATTGATTGCTCAACAATAGATGCAGAATCAGCACGTATTGTAGGCAGTACACTTGGTAAACAAGGCATAAGCTTCGTTGATGCACCGGTATCGGGCGGCGTTGCAGGCGCAACTGCTGGCACTCTTACCTTTATTGTAGGTGGCGAAAAAGCAGCGTTCGATAAAGCAAATACAGTGCTTAGTGATATGGGTAAAAACATATTTCATGCAGGCGATATTGGCGCAGGGCAAGTAGCAAAAATATGTAATAACATGCTACTTAGCATTTTAATGGCAGGTACCAGCGAAGCACTGCAAATGGGTATTAACAACGGCCTCGATCCTAAAGTACTTAGCGACATTATGACCGCAAGTTCGGGCCGTAACTGGACGCTTGAACTTTACAACCCTTGCCCAGGTGTAATGGATGCAGCCCCTGCAAGTAACGATTACAAACCTGGCTTTATGGTCGATTTAATGGCTAAAGATTTAGGCCTTGCTATGGAAGCCGCGCAGCAAAGTAATTCATCAACCCCAATGGGTTCAATGGCTAAAAATTTATACACTATGCTACAGCACCAAGGTGCGGGTAGTGATGACTTTAGTGCCATTTTTAAACTGTTTTCAAAGTAGGAGCAACGCGTGGAAATTAAAAATAACACGGTAGTAATAACCGGCGGCGCACAAGGTTTAGGCTTTGCAATGGCGCAAAAGTTTGCACTTATGGGTGCTAACATTGCTTTAATAGATATGGCACAAGACTTATTAAACACCGCATGCGAAGAACTCACACAGCTTGAAGGTGTAACCAGCAACATAAAAGGTTATGCCGCAAACGTAACCACTGAGAGCGAAGTAGAAAACGTATTTAATACCATTAACAGCGATTTTGGCCATATTGGCGTGCTTATAAACAACGCCGGTATTTTACGCGACGGCATGTTTATAAAGGCTAAAGACGGTAAAGTCGTTAAAAAAATGTCTCTTGAGCAATTTCAATCAGTAATTGATGTAAACCTGACAGGTGTGTTTTTAGCAGGCCGTGAAGCGGCAAGCCACATGATTGAATCTGGTAAAGGCGGCGTTATAGTCAATATGTCGAGCGTAGCGCGCGCAGGTAACATAGGCCAAACAAATTATGCGGCATCAAAAGCAGGCGTGGTGGCACTTACCACCACATGGGCTAAAGAACTTGGCCGATTTGGTATACGTGTAGGCGCTATTGCACCAGGTGTAATAAGCACCGCCATGACCGACGCCATGAAGCCCGAAGCCAAACAACGTATGCTTGCAGTAACGCCAGTAGGGCGCTTAGGCGAAAGCGACGAAATTGCCCATACTGCACAATACATAATCGAAAACGACTTTTTTACCGGTCGTGTTGTTGAAATAGACGGCGGTATTCGTTTGTAAAACAAGCGGGATTAAGATTGATTTAAAAAGCATGGCGCTTGTGGGCTGTGCTTTTTTGTTTTAAATCGGGGAGTTTATAATCTTGAAAAAGGGCTGATAACGGCGTTGGAAATTTGTTGTGAAATTAGTTGCTCGTTTGCTCTTAATAAAACCTAATGAGAGTGGCTTTTTAATCACTTTTTTAAATAAAAAGCTCTACGCATTTAAGGCTTGTGTTTGAGTATTAGGAGCAACATTTTGTTGGTTGACTAAACGAGTTTAAAAAAGCTAAAAAAAAGTTCGACCTCATTATGTCCCATCGTTGTTGGGTGCCTCATAGAGTTAAATCGAATAAACGAAGCTATCCAGTATAAATACGCTTTAATGGTACTTTTAGCATAACGCTTTAGATACATTTGTTCGGCTATCATAGTTAAAAAAGGTGACTTCATGATATGAATCTCTAGCAAAAGTTAACTGTATATATAGACAGTGCTTGTTGTTTTGTCCAATATTACTGATCTCCACCATTTCGGTGCATTTGTGCATTGATTAAAAATAATTTCCAGTTAACTAATTGTTTACAGGTGTTTATTTGATGTTTAAGATAAATGCAATGTAATATATGGACATTTGTCGGTTTATAAAACGATAAATGTCGTAGACAAAATTGTTATGTGTTTTTCAAACTATGAGTAAATTTAAAGTTTTATTAATCCCATTAGCTACTTTACTAGGAGCGCTATTAGGTTATTTTCTAGCACCGCCACAACCACTTTATCCTTTTGCAGGTGAAAAGCATGAATTTGAACTCATTTACTATATTGAGCTTCATATAATCATTTATTTAGGTTTCTTTTCAGCATGCTTTACATTTTTATCTTCTAAGCTCCTCAATACTTCTATAAATTTAGCCATCGGTTCATTAATTTCAGTTGGTTTATTTATTGGCGCAATAGATGATTTAAGGAGCGGAGCTATACCTTATTATAGTTTTCGCGAAATAGTTGTATATGTTGTTGGTTGTATTTCTTGGTATGGTATAGTTTATTTGTTCAGTAGCTTTTCCAATAAAAACAAAGTGGTATAAACACATAACAAGCCAACTAAGCTGGACTATAGCTAGGGAAAGTATGCAGAAAATTTTAGTTTTAGCGGTTATTTTAGTTTCTGGTTTTGTGAAAGCAGAATCTGATCCTTGTGAGTCAACCCAATACCTAGTTAAATGGGAATCTGAATTAGTGCATCCCGAATCTTATGAGCTTCCAGCCATTTTCTACAAAACTAATTATTCAAAGGTAATTTTACCTGTATCAAAAGCGATAGACTTTGTTAAAAATAATATGGCAAACCATAAGGCATATTTAAAAGACGCTAAAGCTTACATACTTGAAAGCTTATCTAAAATGCCAAAAAACAAACTTATAGACCACTCAAACCTCTTAATTCCAACAGATGGCTTGCAAGGACGAGAGTTGAGTAAAGCCATTCATGTTATGGCTGGATATCAAGGGCTATTCGAGGGATTACTATTAAAAAATGAGGCGTCAGTTAGTATTAATGGTAATTGGGTAAATTCATCAAGCGTTACTTACATGGTAGGCAATGATCCTGCTCTCTTGGATGACTTGAGTTTTGTTCATAAGTTAATTGTTTCTAACTCAAACCAAGTAGTGTTTGAAAAATGCTGGTTAGATAGAAAATAGCCATATAACAAAACGCGCTGAGCTGGGCGACTAGAAAAATTTGGCTATTAATTGTGGGAAGCTGAAAATAGTAAGTAATATTTTAAAAACTCTATAACAAGGAACGTATATGAATTTATCTGAAGGCAAAACTGTAATTGAGTTTGAAATATCAGAAACAGGCCACCAAATTGTTGAAGCTAAAATTAACGGTAAATTGTTACGTTTTATTTTAGATACTGGCGCTGGGGCATCTGTTTTAGACAGGGGATGCCTAAGTGAGTTAGGCATTGAAGAAAAACTCAATGATGAGAATGCAGCAGGCTTAGGCACTTCGGATCACGCTATGGGAGATATAGAAGTTGATTCAATTGAGTTTGGAAATGCCTTGTTTGAAAGTCCTGACTTTGTGTCACTTAATCTTGACCATGTACAGGTAGCGGGTGGTGAAAAGGGAGAACATGGCTTGTTAGGCTCTCCTTTTTTTACTCAATACCAAGCAGTTATCGATTTTTCAAAAAACAGGCTAGAGCTTTTTAATAAAAAAATTAAGTAACTAACCTAAACTTGGTGCTTTAAATTTTATCTAACGCACCATGTTTATGGATTTTAATATGACATGGTGCGACAGCTGTTATTGTTTACAATTTGTATTTCAAAGCTACTTTTCTAATAACTCTTTTCTTATAATTTCAGCTCCAGCGCTCAAGGCATTTAGTTTACCTCTGGCTATATGGTGAGGTAGTGGAGCCATGCCGCAGTTTGTACACGGGTAGAGTTTGTCGGCATCTACAAATTGCAGTGCTTTACGTAGCGTACTTGCTACTTCCTCTGGCGTTTCGATAGTGTGATTTGCTACATCAATTGCGCCTACCATTACTTTTTTACCGCGAATGAGTTCTAGTAAATCCATTGGTACATGGGAGTTATGGCACTCTAGTGAGATAATATCGATATTAGATTGCTGAAGCTTAGGGAATGCTTCTTCGTACTGTCGCCATTCAGATCCTAGTGTTTTTTTCCAATCTGTATTTGCTTTAATGCCGTAGCCATAGCAAATATGCACGGCGGTTTCGCATTTAAGACCTTCAATTGCGCGCTCTAAACAGGCAATTCCCCAGTCGTTTACTTCATCAAAAAATACGTTAAACGCGGGCTCATCAAATTGGATGATATCAACGCCGGCGGCTTCTAATTCTTTTGCTTCTTGATTAAGAATGATGGCAAATTCCCACGCTAGTTTTTCGCGGCTTTTATAATGATCGTCGTAAAGCGTGTCTATCATTGTCATTGGGCCTGGCAATGCCCATTTAATAGGTTGTTTGGTTTGCTTGCGTAAAAATTTAGCGTCTTCAACAAACACAGGCTTTTGACGGCTCACAGGGCCAACAACAGCGGGTACGCTTGCGTCGTATCGGTCACGAATTTTTACTGTTTTACGTTTTTTAAAGTCAACGCCATTTAGGTGCTCTATAAATGTAGTTACAAAATGCTGCCTTGTTTGCTCACCATCGCTAACAATATCAATGCCTGCTTGTTGTTGGTCGAATAATGACAAGCGTAGGGCGTCGTGTTTTCCTTGGGTTAATTCATCACCTTGTAATTTCCAAGGTGACCAAAGTGTTTCTGGCTCTGCAAGCCATAAAGGCTTAGGTAAACTGCCAGCGGTAGATGTAGGTAGTAATTTTTTCATAATAAATAATGCCGTATATTTTAGTTAATTATTAAACGTAGCGTTAAGCGTGTTATTACTGGTTGTTGCTATTAGTTGTTATGACAGATAGCGAGTAGAGAATTGCTCAAGGACCGTTTGGTACGGCTTGATAAAATGCTCTTGTGCAAACTTGCCTTGCTCACTGGCTAACTTGCCGCGCTCTTCTCGGTCATACACAATTTGAGTTAGTGAGTGATCCAAGTTTTTTAAGTTTGGTTTATATGATTTACCCGCTGTTGCGTTGGCATTATAAATCTCTGGTCTGTAGATTTTTTGAAACGTCTCCATCGTACTAATGGTGCTTATAAGCTCAAGATTGCTGTAATCATTAAGTAAATCACCAAAGAAAAACAATGCTAAAGGCGCTGCACTATTTGGCGGCATAAAGTAACGTACCTGCAAGCCCATTTTTTTGAAGTATTGCTCAGTTAAAGATGATTCATTTGGCTCGTATTCAACGCCAAGTACCGGGTGTTGGTTTTCAGTGCGGTTGTAGGTTTTGTTATCTGACACACTTAGGCATATAACCGGTGGTTTTTTAAAGTTTTGTTTGTATGTATCCGAATTTACGAATGACTGAAATAGCTTGCCATGTAATACCCCAAAGTCATCTGGAATGCTAAATTGAGACTTACCTTTATTATGCTCTTGTAGAAGTACGCTAAAATCGTAGTCGCGCACATACGATGAAAAGTTGTTTCCTACAATACCTTCAATGCGTTTATTTGTTTTATGATCAACAATATTTGTTTTTAATATTTCGATAGAGGGGAAGCTTTCGCCGCCATCTTCAATACCTATTTCAACAGAGATAATTTCAAGCTCAACAGCATAACGCTCACCTTTGGTGTTATCCCAATGGGCTAGGGCATTAAAACGGTTGTTAATCATGTTTAAGGCGTTACGTAAGTTTGCTTTGCGGTATTCACCTCTGGCTAAATTAGCAAAGTTGGTTGTGATACGCGTATTAGTTGATGGATGATAATTTTCGTCGAGTGAAACGCTCTTAATATTAAATGTAAAATCTTTTTTCATCGTGTTTATATCCAATTTTATAATTTAAACCTGATTGATGCTCTGCGCTTTATTAGTCTTGCAACTTACTTAGCTGGCTTAGCTGGTTTAGGTATTCAGCGGCTTTAAGTTGTTAGTAATAGTGTTTAGCGCTAAGGGATGAGTAATTTATACGTTGATTGGTATATGAAGAAAAACGGTTTAATTTCACATAAAACATGAGTCATATTCATTAATCATTATTGTTAGATTCGATTACGTAGCAATTGACGAAAAAAAGGCACAAATCAGTAAAAATAAAGGATGGATGTTTAGCCGTTTAGACTTCTTTAGTGGTGGTGTGCACTTTATTCATGTTGAACATGAGGAATATTCAAAGGGGTTTTTTATAGCTATAACAGTACATTAGTCAAATTTTTAGTAGGTTAAGTCGTTGCTTGTACTAAGAGTCATCACTGGGAAAGTTTTAATTCACTATAAAAGCAGATACTTCAGCTCATCTAACCTAAATGATAAACCGACTTTTTTGAGTACGTATAAATGCTTGTAAATTAATAAAAGCGTTATGAGCCATATTAGTAGCAATGGTAGTACGTTAACTAAGTTATACTCGTTTTTCATCACCTCACTTATTGAGTATTCGTGGATATCAAAGGCACTTGTATTGCATCAACTATTGATGAGCATGGCCCTGTTTATGTATATCAAACAAAAAAGAATCTTATTCTCAGCTTTGACGGAAAAATTTATCAAAGCTGTATTAAGTTAAATAATATTAATGGGTTAAGCTTAGCTTATACGCAAGCTATGATGGCTGCGATTTTTTTTATACCAAATTTAAAAACCGCGATGATAATGGGACTTGGGGCGGGCTCTATAGCAAAAAGTCTTTATCATGCGTTTCCTTCACTGACCATACATACCGTTGAATACCGTAAAGCCGTGGCTGATATGGCTATAAAATATTTTGAACTGCCTGTGTCAGAACGTTTGTTTATTCACATTGATGATGCGGCAAACTACATGAAAAAAACGCAGATAAAAACGGATGTTATTTTTTCTGATTTATATAGCTCAGAAGGGATGGAATCAGATCAGGTGCAATCATCCTACTTACGCGATTGTAAAAATGCGCTCACTTTTGATGGTGTTTTAGTACTTAATATTTGCCATACCAAAGTTGGGCAAAGAGAAGCGTTCGATCAACTACTTGAGAAAGAATTTTCAGGAAAGATTTTTAGTTTTATTATTGAAGGCGGGAATAAAATTGTTTTTGCTTTTAACAATAAAATGCCTGTACTTAGTGAGGATGAATTACTTGCTAAGGCTCACGCGTTACAAAAATTAATAAACGTACCAATGACGCGCTATGCCGAGCTTTTATTTAATTAAAAATGGTTAGTTTGATGTACTGTTAAATGACGCGTTTAAATCCATCCGTCTATCTGTTGTTCATTTAAAAGTGGTTAAACTAACCTTACTCTGAATAAAAATAATAAAGTACGTACCCGTACGGAAACACTCATACATGGATTACTGTAAAAATATAATCGCCAAATTTATAAGCGCGATGCAAAAGCGGCCTGGATTATTGGCTGTATTGGCGTTTTTGTCGGGCGTTGCCAGCTTTGCACTTGTAGATAGAAAAGAGTCTTTTTCGCAAGTTATTGCGATATTTTTACTTATTAGTTGGTTGTGGCTAATTATTGATAATTGGCTACGAGACAAAGTAGAAGAAAAATTTGGTGTGGCTGTATCTCCTAATGTAATGCGTTTTGCTCTACAAATGGTGCAACAAGAAAGTCTATTTTTTGCTTTGCCGTTTTTTTTAGCGGTTACGCAGTGGGACCATCCTCAAGCATTTTTTACCTCCCTCATTGTTTTGTGTGCGGTTATATCGGTAATCGACCCCTTCTATTATAAGAAGCTTGCTAAAAACCGTACGTTATTTAGTGTGTTTCATAACTTTGCTTTATTCGTTGTTTTACTTGTTACCTTACCTATTTTGTTAAACCTTACCACGAGCCAAAGTTTAGCTGCAGCCCTTGTAACGGCTGTAGTGGTTACTCTTCCGAGTTTAAACAATTTAATGCCTAATGCACGCTGGTGGCGCTTTCCTATTCTTGTATTGATTTTATGTGCTTTGAGCACTGCTGTGTGGCAGTTAAGAAGCTATGTGCCTCCTGCTGCGCTGCGATTAACCGATATTACGCTAGCTCATGAAGTTGATTTACAGCATAAAAAGCCAGTAGGGAGTATTAAACAGTTAGACTCTTATACACTGCATCATCAAGGTTTATATAGTTGGACCGCTGTTAAAGCACCAAGAGGCTTAAATGAAAAAATATTTCATGTGTGGCTTCATAATAAAAAGGAAGTTGATCGGATCACGTTAAATATAAACGGCGGGAGAGAGCTAGGTTACAGAGCATGGACCCACAAGGTAAATTTTCCTAGCGACTCTGTTGGTAAGTGGCAGGTAAAAGTAGTCACCGAATCAGGTCAGTTAATAGGTTTAACGAAATTTACTGTTACACCTTAATTAACTAAGCCGGCTGTATTTTAAACACATAGCTGATATAGTTTTTGTATTCCAAACTAATGGACATAGTTAATGAGTATTGCATTTGAGATTTTTATTTGGCTAATAGTTGATACTGGCTTGAGCTTTTTATTTTACTCGACCGGTTGGCTACTATTAAAAGTGGTTACGTTTGGGCTGTATAAAAGCGAGTTTAAAGACTTTGCATCTTATAAAGGGAGTAAAGCTAGAAGAGTCGACTTTACCTTCTTACTAGGTTTTGGTTTTTATGTTGCACTCATTGCCGTTATGGCTTATTTAAGTCATTAAATTTGCTAATAAATTAGGTTAAGAATAATCAGCCTATTGAGTTGTTGCTGCTTATGTTTGTCCCGTTACCGCACTTTTTACACTTCCTACTTATACTTTTCCTGTTTTTGCAATAGGGAACACCTCACCGTGAGTACTATAACTATCATTTTACTATTAAATTAAGTACCTGCTAGAGCATTGCTCGGTGCGTATATAGCTTTGGTTTGCTGGTTAAAACCCGAGCTAATTGCAACTTGTAGTTTATGGGTAATACTTAGTAAATACTTCAAATCTAATAAATAAAACAATATATATGCATCTATTTATTTCGCTAACACGTTTTATAACAATACTATGCGCCACTTTTTACCATTTATGATGGTTTTGGACTTAATAAATGACTCACTATTTAAAATATGTATTTGTTATTACGACTCTAGCGGTAGCAAATACAGCTTACGCACAAGCAAAAACACAAGAGCACTACCAAGAGCTTGAAGTGGGCGTAGGCGGAAATATTAAGCATACCCATACTGACGTAAATTATAAAAATAAAGAGTTTGATTTACATATTCATCCATTATGGGAGAGCCGATATGTTACCGAAGGTCGAGATAACCTTGCCGGTAATGGTATTGCATCAATTGCTACTGAGGTTAACTATAAAAACTTTGCGGTGATCCCTTGGGCGGCAAAAGGTATTAGTAGTGATTATTCAGAGCTTAATTTAAATGCTATTTATACCGCTCACTTATCTGAGCGGATAGAGATGTATGTAGGCTATAACTATATTAAAGCTCGCGAAGAAGGCATTGATGCTCACGATAATGAGCTAAGCCTCGACGTTGCGTATTTTTTTGCGGACGGTATTCAGTTATTAAGTAGTGTTTATTATTCATTTGATGCCAGCGGTACATTTTTGGAGATGGCAGTAAAAAAAGGTTTTTATATTAACGATTTACTATCAGTAGATATTCAATCAGGCGTGGGGGTTAATGCGGGGTATGTTAGTGATGGGCACAACGGAGTAAACAACGTTAAGTTTACTGCAAACTTGTCGTATCAGCTTTTTAATCAGTTAGCCCTATACACATATACAAGCTATAGCATTGCAGTTAATAAGGATGAAAAACGCTTTGCAGGTGACGAGACACTTCGAAATATATTTTGGGGTGGTGTAGGGCTAAGTTATCAATACTAGGGCGTGTTTGCTTTTTGAGGGTGAGTTTACAGCTTTTAAATTATTCGTATGCTTTGAATCAATAAACAATGCGTATGTGTAATACACAATAACTAAAAAATGTTAGTGTTTAGCTATCGTTTAAAAAAGTTGAGAATTACATATGAAGTTTTTAGTATTTTTAGGCACAGTACGCGATAGCACTCCACCAAAACCAGCTCGCTTAGGCTTAAGGGTTTCTCGGGCTTGTATAGAATGCTTAACAGAGCATTTTGGCGATCATGAGTTTGAGCTAATTGATGCGTTGGATTTTCCTAGCGAAAACGTATTTAAACCACACTTTGCATACGCTAAAAGTAATGCACCTACCGAGCTCACTCTATTAGCTGATAAAATTAAAGCCGCAGATGGATATATAATGATTAGCCCTGAGTACAATCACAGCATGAGTCCAGCCCTCGCTGACTTACTTAATCATTTTGGTAGCTCACTATTTTCATACAAACCAAGTGCAATAGTTACTTACTCAGCAGGACAGTGGGGTGGTGTAAGAGCGGCCATTAGTATGCGCACGTTTTTATCTGAACTTGGCTGTTTGCCAGTATCGGCTATGATCCACGTGCCAAAAGCGCAAAATGTGTTTAGTGAGGATGGCAAACCTGTTGCAGGAGAGAGTCAATCATCGTGGTTTAATTATTTCTCACGCACGTTTGGCCAACTAATATGGTGGGCGCAGGCTGCTAAAGAGTATACAGAGGTGGTTGACCCACAAAGTTTGCTAAAAAGCTTTAAAACAGATCCTTCTCAGCGCAATGCGCCTTAATATCCGCTAATTAATTGTTTGGATTGATTATAGAAACACAGCTGCATATAGTGGTATCATTAACACTACATATTTTTAATAATGCATAATACCAATTCGCAATAATAGTTAATCAATTTAAGGGATTAAATCGCTAACTGCATTAAAAGTTTCTGATATAGAACAACTCAATAACGAAATTTTTGCTGTGTTTTCCACACGATTTTATTGTCTCAAAATAGATCACTGAATTATGCGAATTGGTGTAAGAAACAAGGAAATTGTGTCTTGAAATATCTAGCCTTACTAAGTGTGCTTACGCTTAGTGCATGTAGTTCTGTTCCCCATAAAATTGAAATAAGCCAAAGTACGGCAGCAAATATGAACCTTATCGCTTTAACTGAGCAAAGTGCACCAAAGGGTGTTGCTGGCACTTACCAGTTTCATATTAAAGCGGCGAGAGCTCAGGGGAGTTGGTTGTATTTAAATACAGAAACTGATTATCGTGATAGGCGTGCTATTACGATATCAATACAGCCTAATGTGGTAGCCGAGCTTCAAAGTAAATACGGACAACCAGCAGACACCTTTTTTATTAATAAAACAATAGAAGTAACAGGCGAAGCTAAACGAGTAACTATCGATTTTATGAGCCGTGGTAGAGCCACTAATAAATATTATTATCAAACGCACATAGCTGTGTCATCAATTAAGCAGCTTCGTGTTATAGAAAGTTAGCAAAAAGCAATGCACTGTATTTATATACAGTTCATTATGAAAGCTTACTTTAAGCTTTAACGTTTACACTTAAATTTACTGCTATGGCGCTACTTTAGCGCTGTTTTATCCCACGATTTCAAAACTCTTATTTAACCTATTGTAATCTCATTACATAAAACTAATAATTGGTTAGTTTTATAAGTTTGAGTACCTGCATTGAAAGCCAAAGAAATCCGCAATTTTTATATCAACGAAGAGCAATCTGTTTATTTGCTTTCGCACCGCGATGCTAAAAAACACCGCCAGTGGCTTAATATTTGTATTAAGCAGCTAACACTGCTGGGCTACAAAAACGTTGAAATGATTGGCTCGGGTGCTTTTGGTTTTGTGTTTGCAGGTGATGACGATAACTGCTTACCTTGGGTATTTAAGTTTTCGCGTATTACGCTTGCCCAAAGTGTACGCGACCGCCTAGAAGACGAAGCGTATATGCTTTCGCAAATTAATAACCCCTTAGTGCCTACCTTTTATGCATTTGAGCGAATTAAAAAACAAGGGATTTTAATGATGGCGCGCGCCATTGGAGAGGACCTTGAAAAAGTATCGCTTAAAACAGGGCGCTTTAGTGCCGCGCAAATAATGGCGTTAGCTGTTAGGTTACGTACTGTATTAATTGATTTACGTAGTCACAAAAACGGCGTTAACCCACAACCTATAGTGCATGGCGATATAAAACCTTCAAACCTTGTTTGGGATGCAAACACTGACGCGCTTTCATTAGTGGATTGGGGCAGCTCTGTGTATGCACAGCTCGATAGTGATGGTAACCCTGTTGCCAGTAACTTTATGGATTTAATGTCGGGCGATTTAAGCACAACGAATGCCCGTATGGGCGATGTGTACTTTATTGGTGAAGCGCAAATGTCGGGAGAGCAATCATCCCCACGATTTGACGAACAAGGTGTAGCCGCTACGTTGTATGCGTTAGCGTCGGCGCAGTCGTGCCGCTTTGGTGCACAAGCCATTCCTGCAAGCAGCTTAGGGCTCCCAAAAGAGCTGGCTAAGGTGATTGATGGCATGCTGTCAAAAAGTAAGGCCATACGTGATGGTGCTGGTGATTACTTTATGCGTAACATTACAACTATGGCCAAAATGTATTTACCTGAGCTTGATAAAAAACAAAGAAAAGCAGATATCCCTTTTTGGTATGGCAACGACGAGCAGCCCGACACGGTGGTGTATAGTTCACGAAAACAGTTTTTACGCCAAGCCGATCTTAACCAGCAATTACTTGATATAAATGACGCGCAACTTGACCGCTATTATAAAGAGTTTTTGTTTGATACAGGCGATACCGAAAAAGCATTTTTAGCATCAATAAGCCGATTAGCTAAGTACCCTGTAGTAGGTGGGCTTAGTTTTCATTGGAAGGATGAGTCAATGTTTGTTGAATCGTCTTTAATTATGCATGACGAATCATTGGGTGATGCCTTTAGTGATGCGATTAATAACACAGTGATGCTAGCCCAAGCGATTAATCAAAAGGGGTTATTTAAGTGTTGTTTGTTTGACGCCCGTAAAACCATTCAACTAGAGCGAGATGGCACCGGTGCATTTAAGTTTGATAGCCTACCAGAGCTTGAATACGAAGTTGTAAGCATGAAAGCAAACGACATAACCCGCCCGCATTCATACTTTGAAGACGGTAAAGACCCTGATGAGCAACTACAGCTACCAAAAAAAGTTATTAAGTGCGTATTTGAGCTTAACCAAATTCATCATACGGGGTGTATTATTTTTGAAGCACTGCCGGACAGAATGAAAATTCACCATTACTACCGTTTACTCGATTCGAGCAAAGAGGTTGAGTTTAAACGCCTTCTTAATAAACTAATGCAATACGCGGTAAATATTACGGACGTGGGTGTTGCGGGCTTTATGAAGTTACCATATAAAAACACCCGTGAGTTTAGTTTATGTGAGCAGCAACAAGAGCATTATTTTCCTAAAAATCCCAAGCTTGTATCTTTATAGAAAGAACCCTTCACTAAAGAGTGTTAAATAAGACGACAAAAATAAAAAAGAGAACAAATTGGTTTAACTTGTACTCTTTGCTACTTAATTATTTGGGTAAGTATCACTAATTAGTAAACACCTTACTAAAGGGCGACATTGGTGATAGCTCAAATTGATGAGTTAGCTTTTGCGTTTTATTAACCGCTGTAATTTGATAATGCTGCTTGTGCTCATTGTTACTAAATAGCTTAACGTTAAAGTTAACCTTGGTTAGTTTACTATGCAAAGAGTAGCGCCCAGTAATGGTTATTTGGTCTATGTTGTTGCTTTTATGTGTATGCGACGCTTCTGGGTTTAGCAAAAGTCCATCAATAGTAAATTTATACTGATGATCCGCTAAATAAACGTTCTTTTTAACTCGCTTAGTTATTAGCTTTTTATGAGCGTTAAACTCAACTATTGACACTTTGCCATCCTTGTTTTCATCAACCCCCTTAAAAGCCGACATAGGGATTGAAAGCACAATAAACACGTTATTATCAACAAAATTCAGCGTACCGTGCTCTGCAACCATTAAATGCGCGTTTGCTAATGTTGATGTGCTCAATAAGCCCAATGTGGTCACACTTAGCAGATAATTTTTTATATAAGGCATAACTTACTCCTAACTAAACTTCGCCTTTTACACAGCGTTGAAAAAACGGGTAAGTGTCTGTTGCGTAGTAGTGGTATATCCCTTGAGGAAACTCAGGTGTTACGCCAACGCGGCCATTACATTCGTCTAAATCACCAGAGCCTGCTACGTATTCCCAATCTTGTGCAAATGTACCTAATGGGTATATATCGGTAGAAGGGCGGTTTGCGCTTACGGTTGTTATATGTTGGTAGCTACCGGTCATTGCGGTTAGGGCTGAAGTTGCATCACTTGAGTCTGAGTAGCCGTAACGTGCATATATAGGAAAGCCGTCTGCTGCCCAGCCTATTAGAGTCATAGTTGAGCTATTGCCACCTCGCATTGCTACAAAGCCTTCTGGCATACCATGATAGTGATATGTGCCATCGGGTTGTACGTGTGCATTGTTGTCGTCTGTTCCAAAACTAAACGTGTCTTGGCTTAAGGCTTCTATATTCCAATTACCGCTGTTGTCGCCTAAATCGCAATCGGTGCCTGAATCACCGCAACTTCCGCCTGTGCCGGCGTCTATTTTAATGCCGTTAAGTACAACACCTATCACTCCACGAGGGCCACCAAGCATGGTTGCTTGTGTTGTCTCTACAGGCTCAAGTGTGTAGCTTTCATTTACTGATTGTTCAGAAATAGTATTTGGGTTATCGGCATTAGGGAATGTACCTACTTCGTGATCAGGTATGCCATTAGCGACTAAGTTGCGTGTAGTTCCTGTGCATGACCAATCTGCAGCGCTGGTGGCTTGTACTGATTCTGACTCGTTATATTCACTGTAGTTATATTCACAAAACACGCCTTGGGTTGAGCTACTCGTACCTGTACCGTTATCTGAGGTTGTTGGTGATGAATCTGTAGTTGTTGAGGTATCAACTATGCCTTCTCCATCTCCGCAAGCAACTAACGATGAAACAACTAAAGCCAAGGTGCTTAGCTTTATAGCATTTACCCTATTTGAGTTTTTAATATTAACTGCGTGTAGTTTCATTGC
Source organism: Pseudoalteromonas sp. Z1A2 (assembly GCF_011378755.1). Classification (NCBI taxonomy): domain Bacteria; kingdom Pseudomonadati; phylum Pseudomonadota; class Gammaproteobacteria; order Alteromonadales; family Pseudoalteromonadaceae; genus Pseudoalteromonas; species Pseudoalteromonas sp. Z1A2. The sequence continues at coordinate 112,706 of NZ_WTKX01000002.1, forward strand.
TGCTTACCTGTTCAATTAAGTTACTCAAACAATAATCAGCAATTGTGCAAATAGTGTGTAAACAATGATGACAAATTAGCAATGATGTAAATAGACGAAGTATTAAAGCTAAGTTGAGATTTAACTTTATTGGATTGTGTTTTATTTTAAAATTTCAAAAAGTTAAACTAATGCAAAAATAGCTAATATAAAAGGTTACCTTAATGGCTAAAACAAAACCTGTAGTGACGTTACAAAGTCACGGTATTTACTCTAAGTGGGATAGCGAAAGTAAAGCATTGCCACAAATAGAGCAATTTACAACAAATGTAATAGCTGAGGTAGATGTTGAGTTTGGCTTAATCGTAAATATTAAAAAGGGCAAAGGCGAAAAGCTTCACTACTGTATATACCATCCAGATATTCCAGACAGTGACGGTGATGTAATGGACCCCTTTGAAGGCGATGTATACGTTAAAAACAGTGATTGGAACTTTTACTTAGGCGATACGCTTTGGCTGCCAATAGAAAACAAGTTGGGTAATTGGCGTATGACGATTGAGCTTAATGGAAAAATCATTGCTGATAAAACATTTAAGGTGGCATTAGAGGCAGAGCGTACTGAAACTGATTTTTGGAAAAACCGAGGGTATTGATTTCTATTTTTTAGCTATATGGCGGGGATGTAGTAAAAATTAATAAAAGAGAGTTGTAGAGCCATTTAAAATAGCTCTACAAAAGTAAATTAGCGTGTTTAGTTACCCCAAGGGTTACTAGAATTAGAGCGTTGTTTGCGATCACGAGCACGTTGCTTTGTTGCTTTTTTTTCCATAATGCGTTTCGCATCGCTAAAACTTAATTCACATGGCTCACCAGGTTTATGATCAGCTGGGATCACACGATCGCGTGGCGGTAATTCGTATTGCACATCATCAGGCTTAGGTAAGTTTTTAAGACGATAAAGGTAAAAGTTATCTACTTTTTCTTGTGCCCATTGTGTTTTACGTAAAAATTTAACCGCTGACTTTATATCAGGATTGTTTTTAAAGCAGTTAAGTTGTAAATAAGCGTGTAGGAGTTCCCACCCGTATTGTTCAACCAGCTCTTCAACCACTTGTTCTAATTTAACGCCTTGCAGTGGATTATTACTGAAAAGTTCTTGGTTGCTCATAGGTGTTGCCTCGTAATTAAAATACAAATTGCATTATAAATTTAATAACGAGGCTTTAACAGTGTAAATAGCTTAACTTTGACAATTAACTACAACACGACCGCGAATTTTGCCTTGCATAAGTAGCTCTGCGTTATCAATTACGTGTTCTAGTGATATTTCAGTCGAAATTTTATCTAAATAATCGGCGCTTACTAATTTAGCTAAACGATCCCACGCTTCAATTCTGTCGGCTTTAGGGCGCATTACGCTATCAATGCCTATTAGTGACACACCACGTAATATAAATGGGGCAACTGAGGCAGGTAAATCCATGCCTTGGGCAAGTCCGCAGGCCGTTACTACACCCCCATACTTTAATGATGCACAAATATTAGCAAGTGTATGGCTACCTACTGAATCTATTGCCGCTGCAAAGCGCTCTTTTTGCAAAGGCTTACCAGGATTTGAAAGCTCGTTTCTGTAAATTACTTGTTTAGCACCTAACTCTTTTAAATATTCACTTTGATCTAATCGACCCGTAGCTGCTGTTACGTTGTAGCCTAGCTGGTTTAATAAATAAATAGCAAAGCTGCCTACACCACCATTGGCACCTGTTACCAGTATTTCGCCAGATTCAGGCGTAATACCTTGTTTTTCAAGAGCTATAACACTTAGCATAGCGGTATAACCGGCTGTACCTATTTGCATCGCTTGTTTTGGAGAGATACCTGCAGGCAAGGGGATTAGCCAATCGCTATTAAGTGCCGCTTTTTGAGCAAGCCCGCCCCAATGTTTTTCGCCTACACCAAAGCCATTTAATATTACGTTATCGCCACTTTTAAATTCATCGCTGGTGGAATTTGTAACCGTACCCACTAAATCGATACCTGGCACCATAGGAAAACTGCGTACAACGGGGCCTTTACCTGTAATTGCTAAACCATCTTTATAGTTAAGTGTGCTGTATAGCACGTCGATAGACACGTTTTCGTTTGGTAAATCACTATTTTCGATAGTCGATAATGAGGCGCTGTAGTTATTATCTTCTTTATTAATAACAATGGCTTTAATTGGGTTACTCATGGGATATCCTTTTAGACCGATCGTCTTTTAATTGGTAAATAAAAACGCATTAGGTTAATAATGCGCGTAAAAACATTTCTGTATACAAAGTAAGTGGAGTATTTGATTTTGTGAGCTTGGCGCGCATAACTGCACCTTCCCAGCCAATCCAAAAGTACTCACTCATCAATTTTGTATTTACATGGCTTGCAATAGTGCCTTGTTGCTTAGCTTGGTTTAAGCAAACCTCTACATGGTTTTGCCAAGCGGTGTAGCTTTGCATTAATCTGGTTTTAAACTCATCACTTAAATGGTTAAGCTCTTGATTTAAGTTACCTACTAAACAGCCACGTTTGTAATCGTATTTTTTCATTCCTTTAATTGCGCTTTGGGTAAAATTAACGATTCGCTCAAGTGGGGGAACATCTTCTTGCTGTATGTAATGGGTAAGCTTTGCAATAAAGTAACTGTCGTATGCATCAACTAACGCAATGCCGAAGGCCTCTTTACTTTTAAAGTAATGATAAAAGGAGCCTTTAGGTACAGCCGCTTTTTTTAAAATAGTATCGAGCCCCGTGGCGCTAAAGCCAAACTCAGTTAGGGTTTCTAGGCCCGTGCGAATAAGTAGCGCTTTGGTATCGGCGTTCTCTCTGGCTATTTTAGGTGGGCGACCACGGCGTATTGGTGTTGATGTATTTTTGTTCATGAACTCATATTAGACCGATCGACTTTAAATAATCAAGCATAAATTTAAATTGTTTAAAAATACTTCAAGTTAGGGGCGGGCTATTAATTTAAGATTAATGAAATAAAAGTGTAACGATTACATTTTTGTTTGGAACTTAGTCAATATTAGTCGGTCACAATTAAAGCACATAAGTGCTTTTTAGCGATTATTGAGTCGCATTTTATTTAGCATAAAACCGGTCAAATTAAATGTTGTATGACCACTTACTTTTTTAAATGTTAATTCATTTTTGCATCAGCAACTTAGTTAAAGTCAAACAATTTAATTGCTTTTACGATTTGAATTTTACATTTTTATTAACTATTCATTAAATGTAGATTTCACTAATGCTACACAATATATAAATAAAAAGGTGAGGATATTACCGATGAAGAGACAGAAAAGAGATCGTTTAGAAAGAGCTCATTCTCAAGGTTTTAAAGCAGGTTTAGCAGGTCGCTCAAAAGAGCTATGCCCTTATCAACAAGTAGATCCCAAATCAGAGTGGTTAGGAGGTTGGCGTGAAGCGATTGAAAACCGCAACATGTACAAAACCTAAAATCAATAATCGAATTTAAGCAAAAAGGCCTCCACGTTGGAGGCCTTTTTGTACGCATTTAAAAATTAAAACGCGCTAGTGTCTTGGAACAAGCCCACTTTTAAATCTTTTGCTTCGTAAATTACTCGGCCATCTACTTCTACAGTGCCATCTGCAACGCCCATGAATAATTTACGTTTAATTACGCGTTTCATTACAAGGCGGTAAGTTACTTTTTTATTAGTTGGTAAAATTTGGCCAGTAAATTTAACTTCACCCACACCTAGCGCACGGCCAAGACCTGGGCCACCAGACCAACCTAAGTAAAAACCAACTAGTTGCCACATAGCATCTAAGCCTAAACAACCTGGCATTACTGGGTCGCCTTTAAAATGACAATCGAAAAACCAAAGGCTAGGGTCAATATCAAGCTCAGCAACAATTTCGCCTTTACCATGAATACCGCCATCAGCAGTAATAGAGGTAATGCGATCCATCATTAACATGTTGTCACTTGGTAAACGGCAGTTACCTTCACCAAACATTTCACCTTGACCACACAGGATCAACTCTTCTTTTGTATAGCTATTTTTAGGTTCCATAACACTTATCTTCGCTTAGAAATTGCCAAGTACTTTAGCGTACACTTGTACGCTAAACAACTCGGAGCAGTTAAAAAATCAAAATATTGCATATTAAATCATCAATCAATCAACGCGATTGGTTTTTGCACTATAAAACCGCGCAATTACAATCAGAAATCATTATAATTAACGCTGTCTTATAACCAGTCTAAAGGAAGTTTATGATCCTTTTTGTTAACTCACTAACTGTGATTGATTTTTCTTACTTATGTAACAAACGCGGCGCCGTTGGCGAGAGCTGGATTGTTGATTTAACTTTGCACGGTAAACTTAACGAAGAGTCTATGGTTTTAGACTTTGGTTTAGTTAAAAAGCAAATTAAAGGCATTATAGATGAGTGTATTGATCACCGTTTAGCAATTCCTACAGGGCTTAATGGCACTGTATCTGAATTTGACGAGCATAAAACACTCGACTGTACATTTGGTGAAAATAATCACTTAGCTATGAGCGCTCCTCATCAAGCTTATTGCATGATTAACGCAGACGAAGTAACTGTTGAATCGGTTACCGAATTTTTAATTGCGACTATTTTACCGAAGCTACCAGATAACATTGAAAAAATTGAGCTGTCTCTTAAGCCTGAACACAGCCAAAGTTTTTACTATCATTACAGCCATGGCCTTAAAAAGCATGACGGTAATTGCCAGCGTATTATTCATGGGCATCGTTCTCAAATTGGTATTAGCCTAGATGGTATCTCTATGCCGCGCTTGCAAAAAGAATGGTCTCAAAAGTGGGAAGATATTTACTTAGCCACCAGTGAAGATCAAATTAACGCAGCTGATTTAAAACACATAACAGCCAAAGCGGGTGATGTATGTTTTGCTTATACATCGGCACAAGGCTATTTTGAAATGGCTATAAGCGAGTCTCGTTGCGACATTTTGCCAGTAGATACCACTGTAGAATGTATTGCTGAACATGTAGCTGGCCAAATTAAAGCCCAATACCCAGAAAAAGCAGTGAAAGTAACGGCTTATGAAGGTGTTGGAAAAGGATCGATTAGTTATGTTTAAAACACTTTTAGCAACAGCGCTTGTTGCCTCTGCTAGCTTTAGTGCTATGGCGCTTGAGTTAAAAGGGCATTTAACACAAGGCGGTTTAGTTACTGGAAAGCTAGAAAACGCTAATTCAGTAAGTTTAGATGGCAAAAGCTTAAAACTTTCGCCAAATGGTGACTTTGTATTTGGTTTTGGGCGTGACGCTGAAACGACTCATACTTTAAAATGGGTAGATAACACGGGTAAATCGCATTCACAGCCGCTAGCCATAACTAAGCGTGAATATGAAATTGATAAAATTACCGGCGTGGCTAAGAAGTATGTTTCACCGGCAAAAGAAGTCAGTGCACGTATAAGCCGCGAAGCAGTTGCTGTTCGTAAAGCGAGAGAAGTAGACTCTGATTTACTGTACTTTTTAGACCCTGTGTTAAAGCCTGCAGAAGGGCGTATATCGGGTGTTTATGGTAGTCAGCGCTATTTTAATGGTGAGCCTCGTCGTCCGCACTTTGGCTTAGACATTGCTAATAAAACAGGTTCTCCTGTTTACGCGCCAATTAGTGGTACCGTGGTATTTTCTGAACCTGATTTATACTACTCAGGTGGTACATTAATTATTGATCATGGCCATGGTATTACCTCAACTTACATTCATTTAAGTAAGCTTGATGTAAAAGTGGGTGACAAAATTAAGCAAGGTAACAAAGTGGCTGAAATTGGTGCAACAGGGCGTGTAACGGGTCCTCACCTAGATTGGCGTTTTAACTGGAAAGGCGAACGCCTTGATCCTGCATTACTAATGCAAGATACATTAGCAAACAAAAAGTAGAGATTATGACTGAAGTAAATCGCGATGCAATAATTGCTCAGCGTATTGAAGACTCAACCACATCGGTAACTAAAACTGTGTTTCCAGGGCGTACTAATCATCACAATACTTTATTTGGTGGTGATGCACTGGCGTGGATGGATGAAGTGGCATTTATAGCAGCAACTCGTTTTTGCCGTAAGCCTTTGGTAACTATATCTTCAGATAGAGTTGATTTTAAAGAAGCGATACCAGCAGGTACTTTTGCAGAGTTAATTGCTAAAGTAGTCCATGTAGGTAATACCAGCTTAAAAGTTGACGTAGATATATTATTAGAAACTATGCACAGAGATGATAAGCACTCTGCCATTAGTGGTAGCTTTACGTTTGTTGCAGTCGATGATAACCACAGACCGACTCCGGTAGTATGCGACAAAATGATTTATGGTTTTGATTAATTTAAAGCTTTAAATATGCGGTAAAGTAAATTTATATAAGCACCTTAATTGGTGCTTATATAAAACCCCTAAAAGAACACATCATACTAAATATTCATTAAATATAACCTCGACAACAGAGTTAATATTAACTAAAAAAAGTAATCAAACTGGGGGGGAGTTGATAGGGGTGAGAGTTGTTGGATTTGGATACTAAAAAGGCATGCTTTAAACATACCTTTTTAGTTACATTTAACTTTTAATTAAATTTACGAATACTTACATGCATACAACTAAAGCACCATTGCTGCAATCCAGCCAAATATCAGCAGTGGAATGTTAAAGTGAATAAACGTTGGAATAACAGAGTCTCTAATATGGTCGTGCTGGCCATCGGCATTTAAACCTGATGTTGGGCCAAGCGTTGAATCTGAAGCAGGGGAGCCTGCATCACCTAAAGCGCCCGCAGTACCAACAAGTGCAGCGGTTGCCATAACCGAAAACCCAAGATCTAAACACAAAGGAACAAACAAAGTTGCAATAATAGGCACTGTTGAAAACGAGCTACCAATTCCCATTGTAATTAATAACCCGACTAACAAAATAACACCGGCGGCCAAAGGTTTATTACCATCAAAAAGGGCGGCTGCGCTGTGTACTAAGCTTGCTACATCGCCAGTGGCTTGCATAACCGATGCAAAACCTTGTGCCGATATCATAATAAAGCCAATCATGGCCATCATCGCAACGCCTTTACTAAATACGTCGCCGTTTTCTTCCCACTTAACTACACCGAAAACACTAAATATCATTACACCTACTAAGCCACCTAAAATCATTGAGCCACTTAGGTTTTGTGCAACAAGTGAGGCAAGTACTGCAAAAAGCCCGACAATCATTACTTTTTTAGGGTTTTCTACCTCAGCCGATTTACTAACAGTTGTTAATGGGAGCTCGGTGTATTCGCGGCGTTTTTTGTAGGTAATAAATACCGCAATAAGCAATCCAATAAACATACCTAATGCAGGAATTATCATCGCCACAGGGACTTGGGTATTTACAATGTCTAGGCCGTTATCAACTAGGTTTTTGTGCAAAATAGAATATAAGTAAATACCCCCAAAACCATAAGGAAGCACCATGTAAGACGTTGCTAATCCAAATGTTAAAATACACGCTATAGCACGCCTGTCTAACATTAACTGATTAAAAACAACGAGTAACGGCGGGATCAAAATAGGAATAAACGCAATGTGTACAGGGACTAAGTTTTGCGAAGAAATTGCACAACCTAAAATAATTAATAAAATGAAGTAACTTAAAAATGTTTCATTACCGCTGCCTTTTGCATTTACTTTAGCAAGTAGCTTATCAGCGAGAATACGTGTTAAACCCGACTTAGAAATAGCAACGGCAAACGCGCCGAGCATAGCATAACTTAGTGCAATTTCAGCTCCAGCTGAAAGGCCAGAATTAAACGCATCAACACTTTCTTTTATGCCCAAGCCAGCAGTAATACCTGCAACTAACGCGCTTATGATCATGGCAACAATGACGTTAACGCGAGCCAGAGATAGCCCGAGCATTAAAATAACGCCTATAACAACAGCATTCATAGTATTCTCTATTTGGAAATTTTAATTAATTTTATCAGATCTTTAGCCTGAGTTTTACGCTCTTTCGTAAAAGGTTTTTTACCATAGCGTACTTGGTTAAATAACTGCCTAAAAGTGCTTATAGATTGTGCAGAACGAGGAAGTTGATCAGCAAAAAAGTCTAACTGCTGACTCGGTGTTAAATTATCGGGTGTATTTATTTTTTGTTTTTTAGCCCATGCTTTTACTTCATAAAACTCTTTAACCATAGGCGCTAATTTAGACGGGCGTTTTGGCAAGTTTAAATAAATAAAATAACCTATAAAACAAAAACCAGCTGTTAGTAAAACCATTAATGGTACAAGCCAAATATTTTTACTACCAAAAATTGATTTTAAAAAATCATTTTGTTTTTCTTCGTCAAAACCAAGTACCCAGCTAGACCATTGATAATCGAGGTTTTCAAGTTCCAACCTTAACCAATTAATAGCGGGGAAATTACTTAAACTCACTAAACCAAAATCAAGGTTACTTTTAAATTCGTCATTCAGCTCTTCGTTTTGCGAAAGTGAGCCATTTAAACGCTCTGGTGCAACAACGGCGGTTGCATCAAAAATAACCCAACCTTCGTTTTGTAAATATACTTCTACCCAAGCGTGTGCGTCGTATTGGCGAACAGTGAGCGTATTATTATCTTGATTTAATTCGCCACCTAAATAGCCACTTACTAGTCGAGCGGGTATACCTGCGGTTCTAAAAATGTACGCAGCGGCACTGGCATAGTGGCCACAAAAGCCACGTTGATTATCAAATAAAAATTGATCTATGGTGTTATCGCCGCTCATAGGAGTGGGTGTTAATGTGTAAGTAAATCCCGTACCTGCAAAGTACTGTAATAAGCGATTATAAAAATCGCGATCAGAGTGTGTATTTTGCTTTAAGTTTTTAGCAAGTGATGATGTTTTTACATTCTTTTTATTGGAGAGGTATTTGTAGCGTTTTTCTTCAAATTCGCCAAGCGGTAAAGCTTTGAAGTTAAAGCTATTTACATCGTATTGTAAGTTTTTAGCTTGGCGACTTTTTTTACGCAATAAACCTAGCGAATTACCTTCAACATTTGGTGAGTTACTACTGGAATACGCTAAACCATAGAGCCATTTTTGTGTAGCAGGCTCTGTAATAACTGAGTAGCTTGCAATAAGTTGCTCATCATTTTCGCTCTGCGTATTTGTTTTTACATTATTATATTTTAAAAAGTCAGACGTAAGCCACGCATTGCCATTAAACTCATCATGGACTATTGCTCGCCAATAATAAGGCGCTACAGGTTTTTCTTCGTTAAATTTAGCTCTAAATACAAGCTCGTCAGAATTTGAAAGCTTAGCAATATCGAATGGATCGACTTGTTCAGAAAGCCCTGTTTTAGCAAGCTTAGGTCCAGGAAGCTGCCAAAAGGTGGGCATTTTTGGTAAAAAAAGCAGTAAAAATATAGCTAAAGGAAGCGCTAAAAGTAGCAATTTACCACTTTGCTTAGAGGCGATTTTTAAATTATGTTTGGACTCGAGTAGGCCAAGTACTGCAAAGTTTAATATGTATAAACTACTAACAGTTAAAGTCGTTAAAATGCTTTGGTTAAATAAATACACAGATGAGAGTGAAAAAAACGTAAGCGTTGTAATTACATGATAGTGTTTTTTGGTTTTAGCCTGTAGCAGTTTAAATAAACTAGCAAGTAGCAGCATGGCCACAAATAAAATAACCGTATCCGACATGCCTACTATGTAGAGCATTAAACCCAGTGACACACCTGCGAGTATATTTGCCAGCCAAGCATTTGGCTTTGGTTTATTACTCAGCGTTATGTAAAAGTTCCATGCACAAATAAGTGAAAGTACACCTACGAAAACAAGCGGTAAATGTGATACAAAAAATACAATCAAACATGCATATATAAAAGACAGCGAATAATTTATTACTTTTTCGTTTTTAAGTATGTCCATTACACATCACCATTAAATGAGCATAATAATTCTAAGCATTGCTGCTTATGATGCTGTCCGGTATTTGTATTTATTGTTTTATTCGGTAGCTTTAACATAAAAGGGGTGTTTTTCTCGGTTGCTTCACACACTAAAAAGCATAACTGGCTTAAGCGCTGCTCTGTATCTCCATTCATTAACGTAAAATCGAAGAGTGCATTTGCTGTTTTAAAGTCTACAAACTCTTTAACTAACAACTGCTGGGTTTTTGCGTAATGCTTCCACGACACTCTTTGCAAGCCCATTTCAGGTAAATGTGGGATAAGAGACTCAAACTCTTCGCTACCAGATTGTGTAGAAATACCTTTATCGGCTTGCTCATCAAGCATAGAAACATGCGTATCACTGTGTACTTGTTCAAGCGACGGGTATACAAATACATCTTCTTGTAATTGAATGTAGCTCCAAACAGTTATCAAACCAAAGGGATAGTTACTCGCTATTTTAATACGTTGCACTGAGTACTTACCGCGTGAGCTGTAGGGTAAGTTGAGTGTAAGTACCTGAGGTTTAATATCAACTTGGCCGGTATGTTTGTGAGTTTGCTCACTACCTTGATATGTTAAATTAATAGATTGGGTTACTGAAGGGCTTTGTAATTCAAATATAATACTCGGTTTTTGAGGAGCGTAGCTATTAAATGCATCTTTAAATTTAACTGTTAAGCCTTTAGCGTTACTGTAGCCCATTAATACAGCAATAATCATCACCACAAACATAAGATAAGACATTATTAAAATTAGATTATTTTGATAATTAATGCCCATCACAAAGTTTAAAATAGCTACAACTATAAAATACCAACCAAGGGATGATGGCAATACATAAATTGTTCTGTGTTCAAGTGTAATTGAGTTTTTTAAATGTTTATTTTTTAATAACTTATTAAATACACTTTGCTTAAATGACTTAAATAAAGAAGGGCGCTTAGCTGTTTTTTTTGGCATAAAAGTTTATACCGGAACTAATACGTTTTTTAAAATATCGTTTACTTGCGCTTCATCTGACTCATTATGCAAACCTAATCGATGCTGACACACACTTGCAAATACGGCTTGAACATCTTCTGGCATTACAAAATCACGACCATCAATAAAGGCCCACGACCTAGCCGCTTTAGCCAGAGCCATACTAGCACGAGGTGATAACGATGATGCAAAAGCGTTGCTTGTGCGTGTGTAATTAACAAGCTCTATAATGTAGTCAATAACCGGGCTACTTAAAGTAATTTGGCTTATCTGGGATTGAATTGCCGCTAACTCTTGTTGGTTAATACGCTTAGGTAATTGGCTGTAATCTCGTTTTTGCATATTCAAAATTAAGCGTTTTTCGGCTTCTTTAGGAGGAAAACCTAAGCTAATGCGCATTAAAAATCGGTCTAATTGCGACTCAGGTAACGGGTAGGTACCTGATTGGTAAAGAGGGTTTTGTGTTGCAATCACAAAAAATGGATTTGGCAGCGTATATTTTTTTCCATCAACTGTCACTTGTTGCTCTTCCATTGCTTCAAGCAACGCACTTTGTGTTTTGGGCCCTGCGCGGTTTATTTCATCAGCTAAAACAACTTGGCTAAAAATAGGGCCTTTATGAAACGTAAAACTGTGCTCAGTAGAATTAAACACGTTAGTACCCAAAATATCAGCAGGGAGAAGATCACTGGTAAATTGTATACGCTGATACGATAAGCCTAACACAGCTGACAATGCATGAGAAAGAGTGGTTTTTCCCATGCCAGGCAAATCTTCAATGAGTAAATGCCCTTCGCTAAATAAGCATGTAAGTGCCAGTTTTATTTGTTGTTGTTTACCAAATATAACACTCGAAAGATCGTCTATAATCGCAGTAACAGTACTATGCATGCTAACCTTATTATTATTCTATTATTTCAAGACGCTTCATTACAGTGTCTACTTTTTTTGTATTAAAAGGTTTTGCAATAAAACCTTTAGCGCCCATTTCCCACGTGTTTTGTACGTTTTCGAGACTATTGTGGCCCGAACACATAACAACATGAGTGTGCGGGTAAGCACTATTAATGTATTCCAATATCTCTGCACCGTTAGAGTCTGGTAAATCTACATCTACAAATATAACGCCTGGCGGTTTATTGTCCATAATAGGTTTGGCAGAGCTAAAATCAGCACTTTCTAATATATCTTCAAACCCTAAGTCAGTTAAAATTTGGTTTAGATAATCACGAATTTCCTTAACGTCATCAATAATGAGGATGGGCTCTAGCGGGCGAACAAATTCCATATGTAGGTTACTTCTATTTTGAATACATCTAAGTGCTTTAATACTAAGCTAACCCCATCATAAGCTCAAGAACGTTACTTAAAAAACACCAATAAATAAACTGTTTATAGGTTTGCCCAACAACGTATTTTTAAAGGATTATCTGCTCTCATATCTTCTACTAACTTATATTTTCATTAATTGTAATGAACAATAATGACGTATTCATAAGAAATTCCTTAATCCAATACAACATTCCATCAAAATTTGATGTAACAAATTTGCTACTTAACTTATTGATTCAAAAATATTTACATATGAATTCGATTTTTTGTAAACGTTTTGTAATAAAAAATCGTTGACCTTCTAAATTCATTCTGTGATTATGCTCAGCAGATGGGCTTATGCTCACAAGTGCAGTTTCATTAACCACTTAATGTTTTGCTCAGTCAGCCTCATCTATACACACTGAATTAATACCAATTTCATTAAATGAAAATGCAATTTAATAAAGTTGGCATCACACACCACACTAAATAAAGAGCTTATTATGTTGAATAATAAAAAGACTAAATTTGCAATTTCTCTCATAGCGGCAGCTATGGCTACATCGGCTCCAGCACAGGCTGATATTTCTGAATATTTAGATCGCGTTGACGTAGACTTTTTACTAATGCAAAACTTTCAGTCAATTCAGGCTAAAGATGGTGCATTTCGTCCAGAAGATGAAGAACAAGAATCAGGATTTGGCCGTATTAGAGCTAATCTAATGCTTAAATTTCATATTAACGAGTTCATCACTGCCGATATAGATATTGCAGAAGAGCCTAATGACTTTGGTGGCGAAGATCGTGACTTTTCATTTCACAACGATTTTGCAGGTGTTGAATTTGACTTACTAGGTCTATATGGCACACCAAAAGAAAACGCAAATTTAACACTGCGTTTGGGTAATATTGGTGGCTCACCATTTCAATTTAAAGGCTTTCAAGACGGCGCAGATAACCAAAGTAATGCACTTATTGGTAATGGTATTACCGATTACGCAACCGCAGAAAACGGCGCACAGCTAAGTTACAGCGAAACTTTCGATAGTGGTGTAGTACGTGCTTATAATGTTACAGGTCACATTACGACTTCAAGTTTCGGTGAAGCATTTCAAGAAGACAGAGGTTATAACTACCGACTTCAAGGTACTCTAGAATTTGAAGGTGGCTTTAAAGCAGGCTTAAACTTATTAAAAGCGAATCAGGGCGACCAGTTACGTTTTGAAAATGGCGTAGCAAGTCTTGATGGTGTAACCACAACAAACTATCGCTTTGGCGATGGTGAAAACTATAATTTCTCAGCGTCACCTTCAAACGAGCGTGACACTCACGTTGGCGCAATGCCAGGGCTTGAGCAATCAATCATCCAGCTTAACTTAGCTTATCAACCATCTGACGAAACTAGCTTAATTTTTATGGTTGGTAAATCGTCTGATGATTACACATTTGCAGATGCCGCTGGTAATGCAGTTGCCGGTATTACCTACTTTGGTACAAACGGCATAGCTGATGAAAATGGCACTACTTTTGATTCAAACAGTGTAATAGAAGGCGACTCATCGGTTGAGTACTTCGTGTTTGAAGCACAACAATATCTAATCCCTAAAAAGCTATATGTAGCGGCTCGTTATGCAGAAGCCGATAACACTTCCGACTTAATTGAACAAACAGACAACACAGTAGAGCGTATTCAAGTAGCCGCAGGTTACTGGTTTAACGATAAAACGCTTTTAAAAGTTGAGTATGTTAACCAAGAAGAAGGTGTTAATTCGGGCGGCCAAATCGGTAAAGGATTTGACGGCTTCACTTCTGAAATATCTGTTAAATTTTAAATCATTATCCAACTAGTCTAACTATTTAAACAAAGGACCTAAAAAGGCACTTTGCGGGCAGTTTTATGCGTTAAAACTGCCATAAATATAATTGGTAATAGATTGAAATTTAATAGCACTTGTTAAAACATAACGTGTATGGGGAATACCCGATGAAAAATAAATTAATTATGCTCGCGTGTGGCTTTATAAGCATGGGCGCTGCGGCAAAAGAAACAATCACAATAGCGACTGTTAACAATGGTGACATGATCACCATGAAAGAATTAAGCAGTGACTTTACCAGCCAAAACCCGGATATAGATCTAAAATGGGTTACTCTAGAGGAAAACATTCTTCGCCAACGTGTCACAACCGATGTTGCAACAAAGGGCGGCCAATACGATGTTATGACCATAGGTACTTATGAAGTACCAATTTGGGGCAAGCAAAATTGGCTAAAAGAGCTGGATAATTTAGGTGAAAACTACGATTTAGACGATTTAATTCCGGCAATTCGAAGCGGTTTAACGATTAACGACAAGCTTTATGCTGCGCCATTTTATGGCGAAAGCTCAATGGTTATGTACCGCACTGACTTAATGGAAAAAGCAGGGCTGACAATGCCTAAAGCCCCAACATGGGACTTTATACGCAAAGCTGCTAAAGCGATGACAGATAAAAAAGAAGGTGTTTATGGCCTTTGTCTACGTGGTAAAGCAGGTTGGGGCGAAAACGTTGCGCTTATTACATCCATGGCAAATTCGTTTGGTGCGCGTTGGTTTGATGAAAATTGGAAACCTCAGTTTAATACCCCAGAGTGGGAAAATACCCTTCAGTATTATGTCGATGTGATGAAAGAATCTGGTCCTGCTGGTTCATCTGCAAACGGTTTTAATGAAAACCTTGCACTTTTTCAAACCGGAAAATGTGGTATTTGGATTGATGCAACCGTTGCAGGCGCATTTGTTACTAACAAAAAAGATTCAGAAGTTGCCGATAAAGTAGGGTTTGCACTTGCGCCAGATAACGGTCTAGGTAAACGCGGTAACTGGTTATGGTCTTGGACTTTAGCCGTACCGGCAAGCAGCAAAAAACCAGATGCCGCAATGAAATTTATTAGCTGGGCAACATCTAAAGAATACACACAACTTGTAGCCGATAAAAAAGGTTGGGCAAAAGTACCGCCAGGTACACGTAAATCACTTTACAGTAATCAAAAGTACATGGACGCAGCACCGTTTGCGCAAATTACTTTAGATTCTATTCAATCTGCAGATCCTAAAAATCCGACAGTTAAACCAGTGCCTTATGTAGGTATTCAGTTTGTTGCTATTCCTGAGTTTCAAGGAATTGGTACAGCTGTTGGGCAACAATTTTCAGCAGCATTAACTGGCCAAATGACCGTTAAGCAAGCGCTTAGTACGTCTCAGCACCTCGTTGAGCGAACAATGCGTAAAGCTCGCTATCCTAAATAGCATGTAATGGGCGGGTAAGTACTCAAACTTACCCAATATTTTATGTCAATTCTATTTACTTGTTAGTTATAAACACTATCAAGGGTTTCTGATTTTCACTTGATAGTTAACAAGTAAATAGAATTGGCTTTTTTAAGGTCACCTTTATGGCAACAACTAACTCGCGCACGCTTGCTCGGTTTATGCTTCTTCCTAGTGTAATTTTATTACTTGCTTGGATGATAGTTCCGCTGTGTATGACACTGTATTTCTCATTTATTGATTACAACTTACTCGTTCCAGGGGATAAAGAGTTTGTAGGCTTTTTAAACTATGAATTTTTCCTAACTGATCCGGCTTTTTTTGAATCATTTTTTAACACGCTTTACCTAGTAACTGGGGTTTTACTTATCACTATTTGTGGTGGTATTGGCTTAGCTATTTTACTAGACCAAGCAATATGGGGACGAAATTACGTTCGTATTATGGTACTAGCCCCATTTTTTGTAATGCCAACTGTGTCGGCATTAGTATGGAAAAACATGCTAATGAACCCAGTTAATGGCTTATTTGCACATTTCGCGATTTGGCTTGGCTTTGAACCTATCGACTTTTTTGCTCAAATGCCGCTATTTTCAATCATCATAATTGTGTCTTGGCAGTGGTTACCATTTGCAGCATTAATACTGCTAACAGCAATACAATCATTAGACCGTGAACAATTAGAAGCGGCTGATTTAGACGGAGCTGGGCCATTTAGTAAGTTTTTTTACATCGTTTTGCCGCACTTATCGCGCGCTGTAACCGCTGTTATTTTAATCGAAACTATATTTTTACTGTCAATTTTTGCCGAAATATTAGTTACAACAAGTGGTGGTCCTGGTTATTCGTCTACCAATATAACGTACTTAATTTACACGCAATCACTACTTCAATTTGATGTAGGTGGCGGTTCGGCAGGGGGCATAGTTGCAGTAATAATTGCAAATATTGTCGCTATATTTTTAATGCGCTTAATTGGCAAAAACTTGGAGGGTTAATTATGACTATAAAAGATAGCAGTCGTTCCAAACTAATTTATACCATTGCTGCATGGACAATAAGCGGCATGATTTTCTTTCCAATTTTATGGACGTTAATCACCAGCTTTAAAACGGAAGCTGAAGCAATTTCAGCAAGTCCAAGCTTATATGCATTCGATTGGACACTCGAAAATTACCGAGATGTACTGTCGCGTTCGCCATACTTTAACCATTTTTGGAACTCTGTAGTTATATCGCTAGGTTCAAGTTTACTGGGGTTATTAATTGCTGTACCTGCTGCGTGGTCTATGGCGTTTGTGCAAACTAAAAAAACTAAGCATTTATTAATGTGGATGCTTTCTACCAAAATGTTACCGCCAGTAGGGGTACTTATTCCGATTTATTTATTGTTTCGAGACTTTGCGCTACTCGATACAAAATTAGGTTTAGTAATTGTAATGACACTTATTAACTTACCAATAATGGTATGGATGCTGTACACCTACTTTAGAGAAATACCAAAAGAAATACTTGAAGCTTCACGTATGGATGGCGCAACAATTGGAGAAGAAATATTTCATTTTTTATTACCAATAGCCTTACCGGGTATAGCCTCAACGCTATTGTTAAATGTTATTTTGTCGTGGAACGAAGCATTTTGGACACTTATTTTAACCGCTGCAAATGCTGCACCTTTAACGGCATTTATTGCCAGTTACTCAAGCCCTGAGGGGTTATTTTACGCTAAGTTATCGACAGCATCTGCCATGGCCATTGTGCCAATTTTAATACTTGGTTGGTTTAGTCAAAAACAATTAGTGCGTGGATTAAGTTTCGGCGCAGTAAAATAGGAGAATACACATGGGCAGCATCACACTAAAACAAGTCACTAAAAACTTTGATGAAGTTAACGTAATTAAACCACTCGACTTAGAAATTAAAGACGGTGAGTTTATCGTATTTGTTGGGCCATCAGGCTGTGGTAAATCTACATTACTTCGTATGATCGCAGGGCTTGAAGATACCACCAGTGGTAATATAGAAATTGACGGCATTGACGCTACAAAAACACCACCTGCAAAAAGAGGCTTAGCAATGGTGTTTCAATCCTACGCGTTATATCCGCATATGACCGTGCGTAACAATATTGCTTTTCCTTTAAAAAGAGCCAAAGTTAGCCCTGCAGAAATCGAAAGTAAAATTGCTAACGCCGCTAAAATTCTTAATTTGACCGATTATTTAGAACGAAAGCCAGGGCAATTATCGGGCGGGCAGCGCCAGCGTGTAGCGATAGGGCGCGCAATTGTTCGTCAGCCTTCGGCATTTTTATTTGATGAACCGCTTTCAAATCTTGATGCGTCACTACGTGTAAATATGCGTTTAGAAATATCTGAATTACATAAAAGTTTAGCTACAACAATGATTTATGTTACGCACGATCAGGTTGAAGCTATGACAATGGCAGATAGAATCGCGGTATTTAATGCCGGTATTATTGAACAGGTAGGCACACCTTTAGAGCTTTATAAAAATCCTGTAAACAAATTTGTAGCTGGTTTTATTGGTTCGCCAAAAATGAATTTTATAGATGCTCCACAAAATGAAGATGCGAATGTTAGCTGTATTGGTATACGACCAGAGCATATAACACTCTCTACTGAGCAAGGTACTTGGGCTGGAACTGTAGGTGTAATTGAGCATTTAGGATCGGAGAGCTTTTTACATATAAATATTGAAGGCAAAGGGACCGTAACAGTAAAAGCAGATGGTGATTGTCCGTTAAAATATGGCGATAGTATTTACCTAAGCGCACCGGCTGATAAAGTATTAAAGTTTGATAATAACGGTTTAACAATTCTCTAGAGCCAATCTTTAATTACCTTAAATAGCACCTTTATAAAGGTGCTATTAACTAAATTCTAATTACATAATCCTATGAAACCTAGGTATTTTTTATTAAGGAATGGTATATTTACAACTATAAATAACAAAAACGTTATTGATAAATAGATACTCCAAAATTAATAAAATAATTTATATAGCAGCACATATAATTAAAATTATGTAATAAAAATAAGGACTTAGTTTTCCTTCTATTTTAAGAGGTTTACGTGGTAAAGCTATCAAATACAGAAATTAGAAAGCTAGATGATGCAGCCAGAGCAGGGTGGTTATATTATGTTGGCGGTAACACACAAGATGAAATTGCTAAAAAACTAAATATATCTCGTCAATCTGCACAAAGAATGGTCGCATTATCTGTGAGCCAAGGATTAATTAAAGTTAGACTTGACCACCCGATTGCCAAATGTATGGATTTAGCTGAAAAATTAAAAAGCCGTTTTGGGTTAGATTCGTGTGAAGTTGTACCGAGCGATCCATCTGAACCTTCATCTACATTAGGTTTGGCTCAAGCTGGCGCGGCAGAAATAGAACGTCATCTAAAATCAGAACAACCCAAAGTACTTGCTATGGGAACCGGTCGAGTTTTACGTTCATGTGTGGATGAGCTAAGAACTGTTGATTGTCCGCAACATAAAATTGTAGCCATGCTAGGTAATATGGCTTTGGATGGATCGGCTTCACCTTATGATGTTGTAGTAAGAATGGCCGAACACACTAATGCAAAACATTATCCAATGCCATTGCCAGTTTTACCAAGAAGCATTGAAGAAAAAGAACAGTTACACGCACAACAAAATATTACCGGTAATTTAAAACTCGCTAAAGATGCCGATGTAACATTTGTGGGTATTGGTAGCTTAGGTGAAAAGTCGCCATTACATATAGATGGTTTTATTGATGCGCAAGAACTTAAAGAGCTACAAGATCTTGGTGCTGTTGGTGAAATGATTAGTTGGGTGTTTGATAAAAACGGTAAGCTTTTAGATTGCACAGTTAATCAGCGTGTAGCAAGTACGCCATTAAAAACAAATGCTAACAAACAGATTTATGCGATAGCTGCTGGTGAAGAAAAAGTGTTAGCCATTTTGGGCGCAGTAAGGTCAAACATGATCAGTGGATTAATTACTAACGAATATACAGCTGAGCGTTTACTTAGTATTGATTAAACAAATTGATAAATAAAGTATCTGTATTAGTAATACTAGTTATTGTAATAAAAACACTTAATGTCCGATACCGTCTATTATATATAGTAATTAATTAAGTGTATATTGTGTATTTAAGTGGTTAATTAATCGATGAATTTGACTTTAACAGCGCAAGCTATATAGTTGTATGTATGTATATAGTGTATTTAAGAGATAGGATTGACTACAGTAAAAGTTAGAGCAACAATAATAGAAGATAATACTGGTGTAAAAAGCCAAATACCTACCTTACTTACAGAAGAGGGTGAAATAAGTTCAGTAACTGATTACTTACTATTAATGGAGGCTAATGGTTCAAGTAATTCGTCTATGTTAAGTCTAATCAGGGCTATATCTTTGTTATTAGATTACATGGAAGCTAATAAATATTTATTTCATGATCCCGCCATACTCTTTCAAACTTTCGCTAAGCGCTTATATACAGGCACTATAGGTGAGGAAGGTTTAGATCCTTCAGGCTTATATTGGATGCCTACTTCAACAATTAATGTAAATAAACATATCAATAGGCTAACTGCATTTACGGATTGGCAGGCTAACAAAATTGGTAAGGTTTCAATGAACCCCCTACGTGATGCTACACCACATGAATATAGGTTAAATTATGCATCATGGTTTCGAAAGAATCAAAATGACTACTTGGGACATATTGAAGATAAGGCTATTAATAAAACTATTCGAAAAGCAAGGCATATCAAAGGGCGTACATTACTAACACAAGCCGAAGGTGATGCAGTTGCATTTCCAGAGAAATATTGGGAAATGTTTTTTAAGCATGGCTTAGGAGGCTCCTCTGACCCAAGAATAATACTTAGGGATAAATTGGTTTTATTATTAATTCATGGAGGTGGTCTTCGCTTAAGTGAAGCACTGACTCTATGGATTACAGATGTGTTTGAGGATCCCTATAATCCTGAAATTGCTGTTGTCAGAGTTTATAACGAAGTAGACGGCAAAGCCCCTTATGATTGGAAGTGCCGCTCAGGCACCCAAACTAGACAAGCATATTTAAAAGAAAACTATGTAAGAATTCCACGTATTAAAATGAAAGGAACTCATTATCTAGGTTGGAAAAGTACGGTCGTTGATCATAAAGATAATTATTTACAAGTTCATTGGTTTCCTTCTGATTACGGTAAGGTTTTTATGTCATTATGGACTAGCTATCAGAAGTTCCGTGCTAGTGTAGATTGTTATCACCCTTATGCTTTTATATCTTTTCATCATACAAGTTTAAGTTCTCCTTATACAATTAATGCTTTTAACCATAATTATTCAGTTGGGTTAAAAAGAATTGGATTAAGATCTAACAAATCAGAAGGAATTTGTCCTCATGGACATCGTCATAACTATGGAAGACGCCTTGAGCGAGCAGGGCTGAGTCCACTTATAATACGTCGTTGTATGCATCATAAATCGTTAGAATCTCAAATACCCTATACAGCTAAGAGCCACATGGAAATATCTAAAGAACTTGAAAGAGCCACGCATCAACTATCAAACATAGAGCCCGTTGTTAAACCATTGAATTGGAATGACTTAGTTGAGGTTGGTTTTAGGGATATAGACCCTGAAGGTTACTTTACTGGTAAACACTCTAAATTTAGAAGCTTAAAATGAACAGAAATTTTGAAATAAAAAAAAGAGATAATCGTGCATCGGATACAACTTTCGGTTGGATGTTAAACACATTTGGTCCTGAATGGGAGGAGTGGCAAAAATTAGCTTCAGAATGGATGGAAACACAGCAAACTGGTGTTGGGCCTAAACAGGTCGCTCTGACACGTTTCTTTGAAACATACCTCTATAAACAAGTCCCTTACGCTGTTGATGTTAAACTTTTTTTTAGTGGCTTCAATGGCCATAAATGCTCTACTGAAGAATTTGAAAAGATAATAAGAAAAACAGTTAATCAACCTGCAGCAATACAAAAGTCAGTTAATGTCCCATGCGATTTTATTGATTATATTATTGAATCTCATTTATCTGAAAAAAATGATAATGGTATTTCTATCCCACTTGTAGTTAACCCTTTCTCTAAAATAAAGATAGCCCGTTCTCTCACAGAAACTGTTCGTAACCCTTTACCTTATCGATATATTCAAGATTTACGTCAGATTATCTGTCCATTACCAAGTAAAAAAGAAATGCTAAAGATTTCTAAAAGCATAGGGTTAAATGAAGAGTTGAAACCATCTTATCACTACCGAAACTTCTGTGATTGGACTTGGTCCCATGATGTACAAAAAAGTGATTGGTACGAAGTCGATGAAGAAGTTATCGATAAATCAGACCCAGATTGTGTGTGGCGTACAAAAAAGAATGGTAAAAAAGAAACGTTCCAAATCTGGTCGCCTGTTAGGCATATGATACTGTTTATTAAACTACATTTACCTTTGCGTACATATCAAATAAGTATGTTGGATAGTGGCGAGGCTGATACATGGAGATATGAAAATCAGCAATGGGTACTTAACGAAAAACATAGATTTATATTAGGAAATGAGAAAAGACCATTTGGTAAAGGCGTTTTTCGTCGAGTATATGATTCTGTTTCTGCCTCTTATTCAACTGCCTTATACATAAATACTAATAAATCTGCAGACAATAATAAAGAGGAGCTCGAGCGGGGATATACAATTCCTTGGCAAAATGAGGAAGTCCTATATTGGTTAGAAAAATTACGTAATTGGCAGGAAAAATATAATTCTATTGAAAGCCCTACAGACTGTACTACTCTAAAAAATAAACATATAGCAGATCAGAAAAAATCTGAAGCTCAGTTAAAAAGTATGGGCGATATTTCCTTTCTTTTTCGCGATGCCTCTGCAGCGGGTACGGATATATCTAAACCAACTTACTATAAGGCAATAAATCGATTATGGTATCAATTATTACTTAAATTGGAATTCAATCTAGAATCAAATGGAGATACACTGGATAATGGAGAAAAATTAAAGTTAGTTCACGAATGTCCTCCTGGTGTATCTTTGGCTTCAATGACTAGTACGTACTTTCCGCTTCATAGCTTACGTGTTTCTTTAATTACGGCATACACAATGGATACACAGCTCCCCATTGCTGTTATTTCAAAAATGCTAGCAGGCCACAGTAGATTACTGATGACAATTTACTACAACAAAATCACTCCTTCTGTATTTGCACATAAAATGGGTGAGGCAGAACTTCAATTAGAAGAAAAGTCTGCTCAAAGCGTCAGAAATTTTTTAAAAGATGCTTCTACCGAGCAAATTCAAATGAAAATGGCATACCATAAGTCCGATAGTATCGAAGCAGCATTAGTTAATCGTGCACCTATAGGTTGGGAAGAAAGAGCTGCAGGCCTATGCTTAGTTGGCGGTAATACCGTTAAATCTAGTGAATCTAGTTCACTGGGAGGCTGCTGGAATGGAGGAGAAGAACTAACTGAAGCAATACATGCTCAAAACCGTATTTATGCAGCTGTATCTCATGGTCCTGAGAACTGTATTAGGTGTCGGTGGTTTATAACTGAAGCACGCTACCTTCCAACTCTTAATGCACAATTCAATCAACTCAGCTATAAGGCTCACCAAGCTGCAAACCTATTTATTGAAATCGAAGGTGAGTTAGATGAGTTAAAAGATGAAAGTTTTTTTGCTGAAGAACAAGGAATTCCATTTATTAAACATAATGAACTTCAAATTTTACAGCGGAGATACGAAAAGCAAAAAGTTGAAGCTGATGAATATACAAAAGATTGGATGGCCTGCTTTGAACTTATAAACAAAATTATTCGGATAGAAGAAACACGCAATGATGATGAAAAACAAGATAAATTAATTGCTGTTGGCAATGAAAGAGATGTTACGAAAGCACTGAAGTTCATAGAAACAAAATCAGAGTTATTACACTTATCATTGCTTTGCGAGGATGCTGAATTTTACCCTGACCTCAAAGATGAACTTCGCAAAACACCAGCAATACATAAGCGCACAATGCAATTAAGCCGGGTGCTTATGAAAAGTGGTTTCAAGCCAATTTTTATGGAAATGGACGAAAATCAACAGTTAATCGCAGTAAATGCAATGATGAGAAAAATGGCTAAAATTGCTGATCCTGAAGATAAAATGGAAGGTTATAGAAAGGTAGCAAATCATATTGAAGCTGAAGAATATCTTATAAATAATAAACTTTTGTCTGCCGGTATATCTGCTATCAATAATAATGTAATAAATTTAGAAAAATTAACCTCGCCATTAAGTTTGGAAAGCTAATGATTATTAATACAGAAATTATCCTAGCTGATTTAAAAGATGGAAAGGCAACTAGAACACAAAAAAACTTAGAAAAATTGAATGAAATTATGAGTAATTATTCATCTTTAGGTAATTGTAATTTTTCAATAACACAGATAGGTCATTACTCCAAATTAAATGGTGGTCCAGGATATGAAGCTTTGAGGGCGACAAGAAACGACCATTATCGTGTACTTATTGAAGCATGGGCTGAGAAGAGCAGAGATAGGGTTCAAAGAGCTAATAGCAAAGTCAAACCGAACAGCAAACTCCCTTCCGATAATATTTTACTGCAGCGTATTACAGACCCTGCGGTGAGAGCTTTGTTTGGACAAATTATTGCCGAGAGAAACCGGTACAGAAAAGAGGTTAACTTACTTAAACAACATGCAAATATTGTGATCGACAGACGCCCAATCAAACAATCAAATGAACCTCATACTTTTGAACCATCGTTGATAAACAACTTAACAGAGTCTGAAAACAAAACACTAAACTACGCCATATCTCAAGAGTGCATGGAAAATAATGACTGGTATTCAACCTCAGCAGGGCAAATTAAAAGTAAAGATAGTAACATTGAAATACTTCCGCGTGGTTTTATTACAGGTTTAACAAAACTGCTTGGTGTAAAAGTAGAATAATTTATAGCTTTAATTTAACTTACTAGTTGTCTTTCATAAATCTAAGCAGGTGTAATACCTGCTCTACAAAGTAGCTTGATATTTTAGCTCATTACAAACACCTCTATTACCCGCTCTCTAAATCCGCCAAAGGCCTGTAAAAAGCTTGCTTCTTGAAGCTCAGTTTTCAGCTGACTTGATTCGTTTGATCCCCATGAAAATAATAAATCATCAATTTCAGCAATCGGCTGACTATCGGGCCTAGTGGAGCTTGTCTTTTTATGAGTCTCTGTTCCAAAATATTCATTCGCTATGGCGTTATTTCTTATTAGTACACAAGTGTCGGGTAGCTCTTGGTCAATTCTATTTGCAAAGGTGCTTAGTGTTTCTTCGGCGAGGGTGAATAGCCAAGCTTCTTGGTTAGGGGAATTGTTTACTCTTAATATGCGTCCAAGCACCTGCCTAAAATAAAGCTCGGTTTTAACTCTGCTTAAATGGCAGCACACTTGCAGTCTTGGTATGTCAGTTCCTTCCGATACCATACCAACGCTTACAATCCATTGTGTGTTGCTAAAGCGAAAATGACTGATTCTCTCGCCAGCATCGCTTTCTTTGTAAGTAACTATGGTTGCTGATTGATGGAAAATCTCTGTAAGAACCATCACTATCTGCTCTGCATGCTCAACAGAAGAGGCAACAATTAACCCTGCGGCATTGCTATTCTGCTGCCTAATAGTGGCAAGTTTACTTACCCCTTGAGCAACAATGTAATTGATTACAGCTTCGTGCTTAATCAAATCTTGGTAGGAAATCGATGGATCTTTTAGCAAAGACTTTAATGAGTTATAGGTTTTAGTTTCCTGTTTCGTGGTTGTTACCGAAATTTCTTCATTATCAATTAAAACAATTTTAGGGTTACGGCAAACGCCATCATTTACCGCCTGTTGCAGCGAGTAAGTGTAATTGCACTGAATTTTATTATCAGGGTCGCTATAAGTTGCCAGCGCGATAGGGAGAAGGTCAGAGCGCCAAGGTGTGCCTGTTAAAGCTAACGTGAAAGCAGCCTGCTGTTGAATATTTTTAACAATATCTTGCCCCCATACATTGGCATCCTCAATGCTTGAACCAGCGCAATGGTGTATTTCATCAAACACCACTAACACGCGGTTGTTCCTTAATAGTTTCCAGTAGTCGTCATTAAAAAAGCGCATGTTTTGATAAGTATACGAGCAACCAACTGAGCCAATAACACCGTCAAAATTACAATTTAAACGTTTAGCAAACGTCTTTCTAATGCCATTTGCAACCTCACTAGAGGGTGAAAAACAAATCACAAAGTCTATTTGCTTTGTATCAAATAAATAAGCTGTAACTTCTGCCGCCAACACGCTTTTACCAGCCCCTGGTGTAGCTAAACAAAAAAAGTGTTTATGGTTTTGAGAGTAATGTTTTTTAACTACCGATAAGCAGGCTGTTTGCCAAGCCCTTAACATGGCTGTTTTTCTGTTGTTTTATTACCCAGTAAAGTCTGCAAAGCATTTATTTTGCCAAGTAATTTAATCGATCTTTCCTTAGCCTGAGTGTGATGCAGTTGCAATTGTTCATGTAGTTTAGGGTAACGCGCAGTAAGGCGTTTGTACTCTTTAGCTTCTTCAAGCACGGTGTTTAAATCAATTTCATATGTTAGTAAGTCTTTTTTAAGCTCTTCTTGGTACTCAGTAATTTCAAGATTTTCAGCTGTGGCGTTAGTAGAGTTATTGTTAGGAATATAAATTTTTTTTGCTCTACTTTCTCTAGAATTAGGCACAATTTCTAAATTTAAAAATAACTCCGTTTTTGAGTAAATAACTTCTTTAACTCCATTGTTTAATTTATTGGTTCGCTTTAATAGTCCTTTTTCAACATTACGAGTTAATTGACGGTATATAAACTTTCGGGTTTCTACCGCATCGGTAAATGCAGATTGTTCATGTAATAAAGCGTCTTTCGCTTGCGTTACAGTGAAGTTATCCATCTGTTTGATTACCAAAAGAAAATGTAAAAATACATTCATATTCGCTTTCTTACTCATTGCTAAACTTTACCACTCACCATAAACTTAGGATTCCTAAGTATACATGCTCATGTAAAAACTAGACAATCATTTAAATGTAAGAGTTACCAAGATGAAGCAACGGTGCAGGTTAAATCCTTTTTTACAGAGCGTCTTAAAGAGGCTCGAAAGCGAATGAAAATAAGCCAAAAAGAGTTAGGTATTAAAATAGGGATGGACCCAAGTTCAGCCAGTGGCAGAATGAACCATTACGAAACAGGTCGCCATATGCCCGACTTAGCTACCTTAAAAAAGCTAGCGACCGAGTTAAATGTTCCCGTAAATTACTTTTTTTGTGAGTCAGAAGAAAGCGCAACACTGGCGTGTTTAATCGAAAAGCTTGATGACGAAGGTAAGCGTAAGCTCATTCAATTATTAGAATTAAAACAGTAAAATACACGTATAATCGGGCGTAAATATATGCCTGATTTACAGTAGTCGTTTTTTAACAAACATATTTTTTTAAAAATTATTTTATATCTCTTTTTTTAATACCAATTTATTACTAA
The DNA here is from genome assembly GCF_011378755.1 of Pseudoalteromonas sp. Z1A2. Classification (NCBI taxonomy): domain Bacteria; kingdom Pseudomonadati; phylum Pseudomonadota; class Gammaproteobacteria; order Alteromonadales; family Pseudoalteromonadaceae; genus Pseudoalteromonas; species Pseudoalteromonas sp. Z1A2. The sequence goes on from NZ_WTKX01000002.1 coordinate 139,875, forward strand.
TTAACACTCAAAAAACCACGACCTTTGCGGTATGATAAGCCAATAATTTATATTGATATTCTTGCAAAGAGAGACCACATGGACGCTGTATCAAAAAAGCCTGCACCAAAAAAAGCCGTAAAAAAAACACAAGTCGGGTTTGAAGAATCCCTTTGGGACGCCGCCAATAAACTGCGCGGAAGTGTTGAATCAGCCGAATATAAGCACATTGTTTTAAGCTTAATCTTTCTTAAATTTATTAGTGATAAGTTTGAAGCGCGTAAAAAAGCCATTATTGCCGAGTACGGCGACGAATACATCGACATGGTCGACTTTTACGCTATGAATAACGTGTTTTACCTACCAGAAGACGCACGCTGGTCGTATATTCAAATCAACGCCAAGCAAGGCGATATAGCCGTAAAAATAGATACCGCACTGCACGCGGTTGAAAAAAACAATAAATCACTCGCCGGCGCATTGCCCGATAACTACTTTTCTCGCTTAGGGCTTGATGCCAGTAAGCTCTCTGCATTAATCGATACCATTAATAATATCGACACCATTGCCAACCAAAACGAAAAAACAGAAGAAGACTTAGTTGGCCGTGTGTACGAATACTTTTTAGGTAAATTTGCCGCCTCTGAAGGTAAAGGTGGGGGCGAGTTCTATACGCCAAAATCGATTGTTACCCTTATTGCCGATATGATCGAACCATTCGAAGGTAAAATTTACGACCCCTGTTGTGGCTCGGGCGGTATGTTTGTGCAATCGCTTAAATTTATTAATAGCCATAACGGCAATCAAAAAAACGTGTCTATTTACGGGCAAGAGTACACCAACACCACTTATAAACTGGCTAAAATGAACCTTGCCGTGCGCGGTATATCGGGCAATTTAGGCGATGTAGCCGGCGACACTTTTTTTAAAGATCAACACCCCGACCTAAAAGCCGATTACATAATGGCAAACCCACCATTTAACCAAAAACAGTGGCGCGCCGATAACGAACTAGTCGACGATGCCCGCTGGGCCGGTTACCCAACACCGCCTACCGGTAATGCCAACTATGCGTGGATCATGCACATGATCTCAAAACTTAGCGAGCATGGCACCGCTGGCTTTGTACTCGCTAATGGCTCAATGAGTTCAAACACCAGTGGCGAGGGCGATATTCGCCAAAAAATAATCGAAAACGATTTAGTCGATTGCATGATAGCCCTACCTGGGCAGCTGTTTTACACCACACAAATTCCGGTGTGTTTATGGTTTATAAGTAAAGATAAAAAAGGTAATAACGAAAAAGGCCTACTAAAACGCCGTGACCGCCAAGGCGAAACGCTATTTATAGACGCCCGCGAAATGGGCTCTATGGTTAACCGTACCTTAAAAGAACTCACCAACGACGACATAGCTAAAATAACCCAAACCTACCATATTTGGCGCGGCGAAGAGCTAATTTCAGATACAGAGCAAGAGTATGTAGATGTTGCCGGTTACTGTAAATCAGCCACCCTTGCAGACATAAAGGCAAACGACTACGTACTCACCCCAGGGCGCTATGTCGGTGCTGCTGATATTGCAGACGATGGCATCCCGTTCGAAACTAAAATGAGCGAGCTTAGCCAAACGCTTTATGGCCAAATGACCCAAAGTGAGGAGCTTGATAAAGCGATTCGTAAAAACTTGGAGGCGCTGGGTTATGGGGAGTAATTGGCCAGAAGTCACTTTAGGAGAAGTGCTTGAAATTAAATATGGAAAAGACCATAAGAAACTAACTGAAGGTATGATACCTTGCTATGGTTCAGGCGGAGTCATGCGTTATGTTTCTGAGTTCCTGTATGAGAGAGAGTCAATTTTGATTCCTAGAAAAGGCTCTTTGAATAATATTTATTTTATTGATACTCCCTTTTGGACAGTTGATACTTTATTTTGGTCAAAAATAAATAAAATAATAGCAGATCCTAAATTCATATATTATCAGCTTAAATTAATAGATTTTAATCGATTAAATGAAGGGTCTGCGGTACCCAGTCTAACGGTTCCAATATTAAAGAATATAAAAATTAAATTGCCGCTTCTAAAAGTTCAACAAGAAGTTTCAAAAATACTTTCAGGTTTAGACAAAAAAATTGAGCTCAACCAAAAAACCAACCAAACCTTAGAGCAAATGGCGCAGGCGTTATTTAAAAGCTGGTTTGTTGACTTTGATCCGGTGTTCGACAATCTCCTTGCGAGCGTTGATTTTAACTTAGAAAACCTTGAAAACCGTTTGCCTGACCAGTTAAAACAAAAAGCACAGCGCCGCTTAGCAGCACTGAACAGTTTAAAAAACACGGCAGAATGCAAAGCATCACTCATTGCGCTTGCTCACGAGTTACAAGCACAGCTACCAACAAAAGAAGCAACACAAGCCGCTGAAACACCCATTAAGCCAGACTTTAGCGCCAAACCTAAAATATTAGCGCAACACGCCAATACCCACGCCCACTTCCCCAATGAGTTCGAGCACAACGAACAACTAGGCTGGATACCAAAGAGTTGGAATAATCGAGATATCAATTCCATAGCAGAAATAACTGATTACGTAGCTAATGGTAGCTTTGCGTCTTTGAAAGAAAATGTAAGTCTTTCAGATGAACGAGGTTATGCTTTGTACATACGTACCACAGACTTTAAGAATGAATTTTCATTAACAAAAGCTAAATATGTATCTAAGCATTCTTATGATTTTTTAAAAAAATCTAAATTGATTGGAGATGAGGTGATTATCTCAAATGTAGGTGATGTTGGCACTGTTTTTAGGCCACCGATTTGGCTTGGAATGCCTATGACTTTGGGAAGTAATGCGATTTCTTTGAAGTCCAATAAGTTAAATAACTATTTATACTTGTATTTTTCAAATGATTTTGGCCAGTATCAAATAGATTCAATCACTAGCGGTAGCGCACAGCAAAAATTCAATAAAACTGGATTCAGAAAACTTAGCGTCTTAACTCCAAGTATTGAAGTAATTGATGTATTCAATACTTCTTATGACGAGTTGAACTACAAACTTCAAAAGAACAAAGAAAATACATTTTCAATTACTAGCTTGCGTGACGCGTTGCTACCCAAACTCATCTCTGGCGAACTACAAATGCCTGATGTAGCCAGTGATGACGAAATAGTAGATTAATACACAAGCTGAGTTTTCAAAGGCAAAAAATAATAACAATAAGGATGTTTGATGAAATTTACTGAAGCCAAATTAGAACAAGCGGTGGTTGAGTTATTAGGCGAGCAAGGCTACCCGCATTTACTCGGTGGTGAGCTCAACCGCAACCATAGCGATGTATTAATTAAAGAAGACCTCCGTGCTTTTTTAACCAAGCGTTACGCTAAAAATAACATTACTACCAGCGAAGTAGACTCAATTATTGCAAAGCTTGAAAAACTGCCAGCCAGTGATTTATACGAGAGCAATAAAACCTTTTGTAAGTGGTTAAGTGATGGTTTTTTACTGACACGCGAGCGGGGCAGAGTAGCAGGCAGTGCAGCGCAAAAAGATTTGTATGTTCAGCTGCTTGATTACGATAACGTTGAGCAAGGCATTAAAAGTAGCCTAATAGCAGGCAGTGCTATGGCTGCTTTGAATAATGTGAATGAAGCAAGCGTTACTTATCTGCAAGACGACAATATTTACCGGTTTGTTACCCAGCTAGAAATACAAAGCCCCACAAGCTACGACAATATTGAACTGCGTATTCCCGATGGTATTTTATACGTAAACGGCTTGCCATTAGTGGTGTTTGAATTTAAAAGCGCGATACGCGAGCAAGCCCCCATATTTGAAGCCTATGAGCAATTAACTGTTCGCTATAGGCGCGCTATTCCGCAGTTATTTGTGTTTAATACCTTGTGCGTTATAAGCGATGGCGTAAACAACAAAATGGGTAACTTATTTGCGCCGTATCAGTTTTTCTACTCATGGGGAAAAGTAACGGGGCAAGAGCTCACAGCGCAAGAGGGGATTAACTCGTTACATACCTTATTGCAGGGCTTGTTTGATAAAGCGCGCTTGCGCGATGTAATGCGCAACTTTGTGTTCTTCCCTGATTCTGACAATAAAAGCGCGGGCAAAAAAGAGATAAAAATTGTGCCGCGTTACCCACAATATTACGCGGCTAATAAGCTGTTCGAAAATATAAAACGGCATTTAAAACCAAAAGGCGATGGTAAAGGCGGTACGTACTTTGGCGCAACGGGTTGCGGTAAAAGTTACACCATGCAATTTTTAACACGCTTGTTGATGAAAAGCGTTGAACTTAAAAGCCCCACCATTATTTTAATTACCGACCGAACCGATTTAGACGATCAACTCTCGCAGCAGTTTGGTAATGCTAAAACCTACATTGGCGATGACACGGTAAAAACAGTGACCAGCCGTACTCACTTACGTGAGTTATTAGAGGGCCGTAACAGTGGCGGTGTATTTTTAACCACCATTCATAAATTTACCGAAGACACTCGGCTACTAACCGACCGTACTAATGTTATTTGTATTTCTGATGAGGCGCATCGTAGCCAAGTAAATCTTGATCAAAAAATTACCATCACCGACAAAGGTGTAAAAAAGACCTTCGGTTTTGCAAAGTACCTGCACGACTCACTGCCAAACGCCACCTATGTTGGTTTTACAGGCACCCCAGTAGACGCGACTTTAGATGTATTTGGTGAAGTGGTTGACTCGTACACCATGACTGAGTCGGTTAAAGATGAAATAACCGTACGCATTGTGTACGAAGGCCGCGCTGCCAAGGTGTGTTTAAACAATAGCAAGCTGGCTGAAATTGAAGCTTATTACAAAGAATGCGCCGATGCAGGCAGTAACGAGCTGCAAATAGAAGACAGTAAAAAAGCCACCGCTAACATGAATAGCATTCTAGGCGATCCTGACCGCATTAAAGTGTTAGCAAGGGACTTTGTTGAACATTATGAAAAACGCGTTGAGGAAGGCTCTACGGTCGCAGGAAAGGCGATGTTTGTATGTAGCTCGCGTGGTATTGCTTACCAGTTGTATCAAGAGTTAGAAGAACTTCGCCCACAGTGGTTTGATGTAGTCGACACAGATGACGCGCAAAAGCTATCAGATACCGAGCGAAAGCGCGCCATTAGCGAAGGCTGTATTGCTGCTCCTTCTGAAAAAGTAAAAATGGTGATGACCCGTGGCAAGGACGACGTTGAGCGCCTATATAATTTACTTGGCAGTAAAGACGAACGTAAAGAGCTTGATAAACAATTTAAAAACAAAAACTCAAACTTTAAAATAGCCATAGTGGTCGATATGTGGCTAACCGGTTTTGATGTGCCATTTTTAGATACCATGTACATAGATAAGCCACTGCAAAAGCACAGCTTAATACAAACTATTTCGCGGGTTAACCGCCAGTTTGAAGGCAAAGACAAAGGCTTAGTGGTAGATTATATTGGTATTAAATCAGAAATGAACAAAGCCCTAGCGCAGTATTCAAAAACAGACGAAACCAACTTTGAAGACATTACTGCCTCGGTTATTGAAGTCAAAAACCATCTAGCGTTACTTGCAGAGCTATTTCATAAGTTTGACAGCAGCCCGTATTTTACCGGTGAAGCCGTTGCTCAATTAAACTGTTTAAACCACGCCGCTGAGTTTGCACTTATTACCGAAAAACGCCAAAAGCGTTTTATGGATTTAGTTAAGCGTTTAAAAGCCGCTTACGATGTATGTTGTGGCAGTGAAAAAATTAACGAAAATGAGCGTAACCACATTCACTTTTACCTTGCCATTCGCTCGATTATTTACAAGCTAACCAAAGGCGAAGCGCCCGACACCGCGCAAATGAACACCAAAGTACGTGAAATGATAAGCGAAGCCCTACAAAGCGACGGCGTTGAGGAAGTATTTAAACTCGGCAATGAAGACGGCGGCGAAATCGACATTTTTAATGACGACTACATCGCCAAAATAGAAAAAATAAAACTCCCCAATACTAAAATTAAAATACTGCAACAAATGCTAGCTAAAGCCATCGGTGAGCTTAAAAAAGTAAACCAAACCCAAGGTATCGATTTTACTAAACGCTTTGAATCGCTGGTACAGCGCTACAACGAACGAAAAGAAGATGACGTATTGGTAAGTAGCGTACTAGATGATTTTTCAGAAAGCATGGTTGATATGATTTACAGCGTACGCGACGAAATGAACGCCGGCGACGAGCTAGGCATTGATATTGAAGAAAAAGGCTTTTACGACGCCTTAAAAGCACTCGCAGTTAAATACGACTTTGACTACCCCGAAGATAAGCTCATTGAGCTGGCCCAAGCGGTAAAAGTAATTGTAGATGACAAGGTAAAATTTGTAGATTGGAATAACCGCGACGATATTAAATCATCACTTAAAGTAGAGCTGATTTTAATACTCGCTAAATTTAAATACCCACCAATCAGCCGCGATGAAGTATACAAAGAAATATTTGAGCAAGCGCAGAGTTTTAAAGTAAACCAAGGAATATAACTTGTTATTGCCGGAGGACATTAAAGTATGAAACTCGACAATAAATACTAAAACCATGACAATAACGTTCGAAACTTTTCGATGCTATTTGTCGCAGTCTGCCTTTTGTTCTAACAAGCTTTTGCCCCAAAATGAGTTAACGTAATTACTCTATAGATCACCTTTGAGCTATCAGACACAGTGATTCACCTAATGATATTGGCTCTACCCCATAATCTGATATTCCACTAACTTTTATGTTGGTGATGATATATATTACTGTATTAATATACAATTTTGTTGTTGTGCTCCCAGATTCAAGAAAATGAGCGACGAGCGCATTTTCTTTTTCTGAATACCTTTAGTGTCATAAAAATATTAAAGTTGGCAATGCATTACGTTATTTGTTAAAAATAGATTCATTAATACATGCGCGTAACATCGGCACAAAGATGCGCGACGAGCGCACTATAAAATTGTTATGTGTGAGCTCAGCTCTGAACAAGGATTCAAGGAAATGACATTAGAAGAGTATAGAAGGGATTTCGAAGCGTCAGCAAAAAGATCTGTATCGATGCCAATTGCTGGTGCATGTGTCTGGCTTATTGTCGCATTGCTTTCTGTGAGGCTTGATGAGCGAGTTGGTGTGCTGGTCCTGTTATTTGGTTCGGGTACGATTTTCCCTTTAGCTCTTTTAATAGCACGATTTAGGGGGGAAAACCTCTTAGCTTCTAATAACCCTTTAGCTAAGCTGATGGGGCTTTGTGTATTGATGGTCAATTTGCTATGGGCCGTTCACATACCGCTCTTTCTTTATGCCCCAACATTTGTTCCATTGAGCCTGGGTATTGGGCTCGGTCTGCACTGGATTGTTTGGTCATGGATAATCCAGCATCCACTGGGCATAGTGCATGCAATTTTGCGTACCCTATTGGTAGTTGTGGCTTGGTTTACCTTTCCGGACCAACGGTTGCTCGTTATTGGCTTGGCTATTGTTGTCGTCTATGGCATTAGTATCTGGCAAATGCTAACTAGGCCAATTGATACACACATAACAAATCAATGAACTACGCGCCTTCGGCGCCGGACGGCTTGCACTACGCTTCGCTCCGTTCCAGCCGCCGGTTATTGAGGCGTTAGTTTTAAGGAGAAGTTTTGCCTACATATTCAACAATGAGAATTCCGGAGCCAAAAAGCTGGGAGGAATTTGAACAGATCGCTCGAGATGCTTTGGCAATAAGGTGGGGGAATCCTGACTTGTCGATGCACGGCAGACCCGGGCAGGCGCAGGATGGAGTTGATATATATGGAGATAATCACTTGGGCTTTGTCGGAGTACAGTGCAAGAATACGTATGATGGAGTCAAAGAGAAAACAATAAATAGTGAAATATCAAAAGCGGAAGGTTTTCCCGAAAAGCTTGAATGCCTTTACATCGCGACTACGGCGCCTCGTGACGTTGGAATGCAGAAAGCTGTAAGAGGCTTGTCCCGTTCGCGAGAAAGCCTCAATAAGTTTTCTGTAAATATTGTTTTTTGGGAAGATCTTACTCAAGACTTAGTTTCAGTTCCAAGGGTGTTTTTGAAGCATTACCCCCAGTTTTCTTTAAATTACGAAAAGCAGCACTTACGCGTTGATCTTTTTGAAGATATATATCAAAGGGTTTGCCACATTTTACATGAAGCCAGGCATACCCTCGCATTTTATAGCGCTCCTACCTCTGCCGGCGAACTAAGGGGTCAGGTTTCTGCGCTACATAAAGAAATTGGAGAACTGAGCCTGCTTGTTGAGAAAAGCGAAATATCGCTTCCAGACAGCATCGCTGGAAGCCTGTTCGACTTCATTCAGAGTGTCTCTAGCCCTGTTACTCGATATAAATGTTTCTTGGGCGTATATGACGATGATGAGCTGTTTTCAATTAATGATGTCAGAGATGGAGCGTGGGACGAAATTGAGAGCAAGTCATACGAATTAAGGGACTGCATCAGGGACGAAATCAAGCTTCTTCTGATTCAGAACTAACCAATGCGTCAACGGGACCGGTTTTCCGCTGGCGCTCCAAACCGGCCCGTTACGCTGGCGTTAGCTGGCGTTAGCTGGCGTTTTGAAATTGAGTTACACGATAGATTTGGGTATTGATTAATATGAATGATAAAACGAAAAAACTTGATGATGTCGGTATTGAAGAAGGCATCAAAAATGGAGAGCTAGTTGAGTCAGGAACTCAAATTAGAGATGCTTCAACAGGACAAATAGTTAAAGTTATTAAGAAAAAAGATGAAGGCTGTAATTCAATACCAGCAACACTTATCCAGGTTCATCATAGCTATGTTTATCAAGCTGATTTGAAACCTATAATTGAGGCTATAGTGCATGCCGAAGAAAACAGTCTTTATGAGGAATTAGAAGAGCAGTTTAATTTAGTTATGGATTATTTTGATTCATATAATACTTATGGCACTGGCATAGAAAAAGTTCATCAAACTTGCCTCGAAATTTCGGTTTTATTTGATAATAAACTTCGCAACGAAATTAATAGGTTTGATCTTAAGGATATTGAGGGAAGAGATCTAGTAAGATTTCAAGGGTCGTTAGATGCTTATGTTAAGATTATATTCTCCTACATAGTTAGCACCTATATCCTTCATAAAGATAAATTTTCTAATGACAAGGTTATTATCAAGAAAATCCTATCATTTGAAAATATTGTAAGATCACTTTATGAGCAGTTGCTTGCTGAATCTGAGCCAAAGGAAAATGAAGAAGGGAAAACTATAGAAATGTTTTCGATGAGTCATTCATTATATAGTATGTATATGTTTGATGATGATTACGATATAAACGATGTGAGCGACCTTGTTTGCCACGACTCTAGATTTACATCTGCCTTGCAGGTGGTTGATTTCTTTAAAAGGCACTTCAAAAAAGGAAGTCTTAACAATCAGCAGTCATATCCAAGGTACAACCACAATGAAAACGAAGTAAAAATATGTGTATCAACGGATAGAATTCCCCCAAAGAGCAATAGAAAAGAATTAGCTATAAAGCTTTACTTTATATTAGAGGATATTGAAAAATTGAAAAATATTAGAGAAGAAATATTGCAGTTAAAAGACTATAAAAATACAGATATATCTACTTATTTTGGCACCGCATCAGCTAACAAGGCCTTAAAGTCTGATTCGTAACAGTTGGCTCGGTTTCGCTTCGCTTCATTCACATTTTAGCCAACCATTACTCACAGCTTAAGGCGGCGTTATGTGCTTTATCGAGTAGGAGACAGACTTTGGATCTAAACCCAAAATACAGAAGTGAAAAGTTTCAGTGCCCACACTGTCAGGTTGCCTCTCAGCAGGCTTGGTTTGACGTTGATAATTCGAGTGATGCAGCTAATAATATAATAAATCATGTATTTTATGACTATAGAACGCGCATAAAGGATTATCAGCAAAATGCCATCTCAGCTTTTATAGAGCAAGTTGTAGATGCAAATAATCGACATATGTGCGAGTTTGTTCCGGAAGGTTTTTCTGTTGCAACTTGCTCAACGTGTAATGAATTCTCTTTGTGGGTAAATCAAGAAATTGTCTATCCAAAACAAACGACAGTATCGCCTCCAAATGAAGATATGGATCAAGAAATTCAGGAATTGTATCTGGAGGCATCCACAATTGTTGTTGATTCTCCCAAAGGTGCTACGGCCTTACTTAGATTGGCACTCCAACTATTGCTCAAGCAACTAGGTAAGTCGGGTAAAAATATTAACAACGACATAAAAGATCTTGTAGCAGAAGGGCTAAGTCCAAAAATTCAAAAAGCACTAGACTTACTTCGAGTTGTAGGGAATAACGCTGTGCATCCAGGTCAAATTGACTTAGAAGATGGTAGAGACATAGCGCTGAAGTTATTCCACGTTCTTAACTTCATCGCAGATGAAATGATTTCAAAGCCTAAAGAGTTAGATCTGCTCTATTCAGATATTGTACCTGAGGAAACGCAGCAACATATTAAAGAAAGAGATGGTCAATGATGTCAATTTGTAGTCGCGCACATAACAAAGCGCTGCACACGGATAAATTACTCGCTGCGCTCCTAATTTACCCGTGAGCGCGGCGTTACTGACTAAATACTCTAACTTGCTTTTGTCCAGAGACGGGTTATGTATATAACTCGCCTTTGCCCCAAGACGTGTTAACGTAATTACTCTAATAGGTCGGCTTTGAGCGAGGAGCTGTCAGTCAGGTGAATCGTCATTAACTTAGTAAGAATAAGAGGACACTTTCCTCTTTTTTCCATGTTTATATAAGCTACAGAAAGTATAATATTTATAGCTGGCAATAACTTACACTGTTTGCTATTAATAGAAGCTTATAAGGTAAGGGTGTTTTCGCGCTAAAATAGGGAAAGTGCCCTCTGATAAAACTGTTAGTTTTATCTCGAGTTTTGGTGGAAATCGGCAATGAATGTATATGATTTAAATTGTTTAAAGTTCTTATCTGATGAGCCTAGCTCCGAAGATGAGTTCAATGACTGGTGTCAACAAAGTGATGTTGCTGAGTTTTTAACTTCGGATATTAATGATGAATACGTAATTTTGTATGCATCAATGCCACATGTATTTATCCATGCAGTATTTTTACCTGAAAAAAATGCGATTAAAGATAACTTCAATAACCTCCTCAAATGGAGTGGAAATCCATTTTCTTCTTGGGGTATTTCTTGTTCATCTGAAGATATATCTATAGAAAGTCCTATGTCCAATCTTGGCTGTAAAGAATTAGCTTCTGGAGAGCAGATACTTTTCGCTCGGTCATTTCAAGCCATAGGAAACGATGAAACCTATTATGAGCTTAATCAAAAAATATCTCATTCTTTGGATTTACATTTCGTTCCCGAAAAAAAATCATGGTGTAAATTAAATTCTCACGGTGAAATTAATGAAGTAATTAAGATACTTAAAATCCCTAATTTTCGGAATAGTGATGAGGGAACTATCATCTGCGCAAAGAGAGAAATTATTGGAGAGTATGCGGGTATAAAAGATGTGAAGTTATTTCGTATGTTTGACTTTACTCGTTACAAAACAGGTGATTTTAGTGGGTGGGGATCAAATAGAGAACTTGTTGATTTTAATACGACAGGAATCTTGGGGAAAATTAATATCGTAAATGGTGTTGGAAGTTACTCTCGAGGTTTTCAGCTTTCGGATATTTCAGTTTCAAAGAAAAAGTTAATAGCAAATATTTGGGGTCATTCTGACGATGAAATTGAAAAAGAATATTGTAGCTATGTTGCGCAAGACTGGAAGAATAATGAAATAAAGGAGATTTCATGTAACCCAACTCATTTATCGAACTACTTTACAGAATCTAATCTACCGTTTGAAATAACACCTGTGTTTTTTAAACCCGAAGTATTACTAAAATATAAAACTGATCGAGATAGGTTTACTTTGAATAGTCGCAGTATATATTGCAGAGGGGCATGGGAACTAAAGACTTTTGATGTCAATACTGCTGGTCAGGTACATACTTATTTAATATATCTGAGCCATCTGCCTTATGAAGAACAACTACATTGGAAACAGTACAATGAGGCTCCCAAAGCATCTATTTCAACTCGCGCTATGGAAAATGATATAAAAGGTGAGTGGAGTAGTGAGTATGATGCGTTATTAAGTTTAAAAGCCAAGCTAGCTGAGCTAGATTCAAAAGGCTCTTTGTGGTGGAAGCTCAGGGATAAAAATGCTCCAGATAAAGTTCACTACCCGTATACTAGTTCTCGTGATGAATGGGCTGAAGAAATTCTAAACCTAGATCAGTTACTTATTGAAGGCTTAGAAGAGAAGTGGCTTAGGAATAAAGCGAAGGCTTTAAAATTAAAACCTGATGCGAGATTACGTGCATTAAAATTACTCGAAGTAATCTTAATTGGTGTTGAATTCGAAGAAGAGCATGCACGTGAAATAATGTCTCCATTCCATATAGTTCACAATGCTCGTTCAATTTTAAAGGGGCACACTCTAGGTACAAAAGCAGAAGAGCTTAGAAAAGTGGCTATAACTGAATATGGTAGCTATAAAAATCATTACGAAAAAATATGCACTGACTGCGATGAGTCACTTGAAATTATTGCAAACGCATTGAGTGAAATTGAATAATGAAACTATCAAGGAGCAGGTGCCAGACAGTTAAAATCTCAGGCTTCGCCTCCACTTTTAACAGCCACCAGGCATACTTTAGCAACGAGCGAAAACTAGTCATTCAGGATCGTTGTCATTAACTTAGTAATAAAAAAAGGGCGTTTCTCCTTTTTCATATGTTTAAGTAACCTACAGTAAGAGTGATATTTAAAGCTGGCAATAAGTTACAGTATTTGCTAGTAATTTATGAGATACGGGCGTTTTAATGTAAAAATAACTAAAGCGCCCTCTGATTAAGCTGTTAGACATGAAGGTGTTAAATATTAGGAGCGATGAATTATTAGAAAAAAACTATTGCGCTTAGATGGAGAAGAATCTATTGAAGAGTTAACTGAGCGAAATTTACATGCCAGAATTTTGAAAGAATCTGAAAAGTATTGGGATACGCCAGTTTCTTCATGGCCTAAAATTATATTTAATTGGGATGTGTCAAGAAGCTCTCAACGTTTTGCATTGGACGGTGTAGGAGAAAGTGATTTTCAAAAGTACTACCCTGATGGATTTATACTTGGTTATGTTTTGTTAACTGAATTTGATAAAATCTTATGTCATTTTAGTCGAAGAGATGAAGGCGAGTTGTGGGAGCTCGGTCATCCAGATAACTTGGCAAAGCTTATAGTTTATTTATCTGAGAATAGACCAATATCTCCTCCATTGGTAAAACCTGTCGATAATGGTGAGGTTATATTTCAGGGAGGACATCATCGTTATGCTATAGCTAAAGTCACAGATGTTGATGTATTTCCTATTTACATTGAAAAACACAACAAAATTGAAATAGATAAGCGTTTATTTGTAAATTGGAAAAATGCCTAACAAGAGGCAATGGTGCCACCGTTCGATACTGGCACGTATATATTCATGAAAACGAGCTGCGCGCGTATATTGGTCTATTTAACTTTACTCAAAAGTTTTAGAAAACTTAGAGATAGCAATACTTTAGGTTATTTATGAAAACTATATAATGTAGAAAAATGAGCATAGTTTCGGCAAAATATGCGCGATGAGCGCATTATTAAATTATTGAATTACTTAAAGGTATCGTATGGAACTCAAAGACTTCATTAAAGAAGCTATAAAGGATATTTCAGAAGCAATTGTCGAGTGTAATGATGACTTAGAAGTAATAGGTACAATTGTTAATCCTAAACGAGTTTCAGTAGAAAAAAATGCTAAGGACAATTTATTAGGTTATATGACTTCTCCGACAGACAATCCAGATCCAAATTTTTTAAGACCTGTTCATATGATAAGTTTTGATGTCTCGGTATCTACTACAACCAAAAAAGATGGGAAAGAAGGAATTGGAGTTAATGTTGCAGGAATCAAGTTCGGTAAAGATAAATCAGATATAAGTTCAGATAACACTGCTAGTAGGCTGAGTTTTTCTGTACCAATAGCGCTTCCAACAGGTAAAAAGTAACTTAACAAGCTGCCGCACTATGCCTCGATGCAGTTGTCGCGGCTTTAGCTAAAGAAAAGAAGCACAACTTACTCGCCAGTGTGCACAATTCAATAGATGATGTGCTAGGGCAGGGGCTCAAGAATATCGTCATAAAGGGGTAGTAAATAAAAGTGATCAATTTGCCTTTGCCATAGCTACATTTTATTTAGATAGTGAGAAAGTAAATGGATTCTTGTATAACTCTAAACGAAACTATCAACAGCTATTATTTAATAGATCAGTTGTTGATATTTTCTTATTACCGAAGGGTTGGACTTTTCATGAATATTTAAAAACTTCAATTTCTCTGTTTTATCTTATTGCTGATATGTCAATTTACAACCTTACAGAAAACTGCGAGTTCAATCCCATCGAAATAGGTGACATGTTATTTTACCATAAAATGATTGCAGGATCAGTCATTTTGTTGCGTGAGCGCGAATTGCCCGAAGATATTGTTATTAATGGTGTGTCCTCAGTTTTTCATAACCCAAATGGTCCCTTAGAGTCTTTACTTAATCGTTACATTGCATATGGTGATGAATCGCTTAGCTCATTTCGTGATAGATATGATGAAGAACGAATATAAAAAACAGCTTGCTTGGGTTAAGTTTCGTTATTCAACCTCGGATAGTGAGCAGTAAACTGTAATGACAATATGGTGCCTGAGATCTTAAATCTTATAAAGCTTTTTACATTTCCCAATTCACATACATGCGTTGTTTCAACTGCTATAGATATGATTGCAGCAACTTATCTATATCGTCAACATTCTTTTATACGCCCACTAAGTCCGATACCGTCTAGTACTGGACTTAGCGGGCTTTCATATACATAGTGTGTTTATTTCTTAGTTTGATTAAATCACTAAAAATCAGCTAGTTAAAATGGTTAAAAAGTTAAATACACATTACAGCTATATACTCCGGCTAGTATTGGACATAGCAAGGGCGCATTTAAGCGCTCTTTCTATATATACATTAACTACCTATAATTTATATTATGTTAAATAGGGTAAATAAATACATAACTAAGTTACTCACCTTCATGAATTAACGTATAAACGCGATATTTTGACTATTTAATAAGCATTAACCTACTTAAACCTACTTATTTTAAAAATTAATGTTTTGCCTCTTTTCGCTATTTGTTACTTAAACATATAAAAATACCGCTTGGTTATTAATATAATCAAGCGGTATTACACTGATTGCCTATTCGCTACTTTATGCAATAAAACTTAACATATTGAAATAAATAGATTTTAAATTATCCTAGTAATTCACTAGAATAATTTATCATTCATAAAATCACTAATAAGCTCAGACACTTTATCTGGATGTTCATCAATAACCCAATGTGCGGCTTTATCTATTCAAACCAATGACGAATTTGGAATTGCTTCTTCTAACATTGGTGCATACTTTGGCTTTTGAAATTTGTCTTCTTCACCCCATAATATGAGTGCTTCATGAGGTAAGCTTTTAAGATCGCCTGTAATAGCTTCGGTATATTCTTTATTGAGCCTGCGCATGTTACTAAATAAAGCGGCTTTTCCTTTTTCATTACTCCATGGTGTTAAGTATATTTTCATCAACTCTTCAGTCATTACGTTCGAGTCGTAGACACCTTTGGGCATGAAATCTCTTAATGTATCAACAAATTCATCTACAGATGTTTTTTCTTCTACGCCTGGTTCTAGTAAAGGTTCAAATTCTGGTATTGGCCAAGAATCAAAACATACACTATCAATATCAAGTAAAACCAACCCGTTTACTTTATCCGGATGATTTACAGCCATTAATTGAGCAACACCACCACCAATATCATGTGCAGCAATATTAACTTTAGAAATACCGAGCTCTTCTATAAACTTACACATTATTCTACATTGCGCATTTATAGATACATCAGTGTTACTTGGCATATCTGGTGCTATTACCCGATATTTTGATGCAAGTTTGGCATCACATTTCGCCATAAAAATTTATTAGTCGGAATACCGTGTATCAATAATAAAGGTGTACCTTGTCCCATTTCTTGATAAGTAATTTGATGACCTTCTACTTTTTCAATTAATACACCTTGCTTAACTGGCTTTAATAACAAACCATTAAACCCAAGCTTTATATATTTATTATTACTATTTTCGTTTTCACTAAATGTATGCGCAATAATTTTCGTTGCTGATGCATCAGCGTGCTTTCTTATTTTTAGCATTGCGTCGGTGCCCGTAAACTGTGGCATGACTATGTCCATTAAAATAATATCGTAAATATTTTGAGAAACCATTAATAGCGCCTCTATTGCACTGGATGCAAAATCTATTAATATGTTTTCTTCTTTAAGCATTTTTCTTATTACAATTTCTATTAGTAAATCATCATCGACTAAAAGCAGTCGTGTAGTTTTATTTATAGGTTTTACTGTATTAAATCCGATAACTTCCATCGTATCTTCAATCGTTTTTTTCATTTTTTACCTCGAATATATTACGCTATATGTAACACCAACCGGCATTAATATTTTATCGTTACATAAAATCTACATTAAGGCGGTTGGTATAGCGGCCTATCTTTTTAAAATACGTGCTATTTGGTTTATTAATATGCCTTGTTTTACAGGTTTTAATAGCATGTCATCAAAGCCCTGGTTTACATATTTAGATTCTGGATCGGGTGTCGATGTATGTGCAATTATTTTAGTTTTAGAATTATCACTGTGTTTTTTAATTTTTAACATAGCATCAGTTCCTGATAATTCTGGCATTACTATGTCCATTAAAATAATGTCGTAACTGTTTTGAGATACCATTAACATTGCTTCTATAGCACTGCGCGCGTAATCTATTTTAATGCTCTCATTTTTTAGCATTGCCCTAATAACAATTTCAACCAGTGGATCGTCATCAACCAGTAATAGCGTGTTTTGTTCTTCATTAGTTAATGGATTAATATTTACTAAATCGGTAGTTATTAATGGACTGTTTAATACTTCTTGTTCATCATCTTTGTTTTGTTTACTCGCTAGGTTTACCAATATAGAAAGTGATATCGTCGTTTTATTTGCATTACTGCTAATAATTATCGCTTTCCCACCAAGCATTTTAAATATCGAGATAAAAAACTTTAACTCTAATAATAAGTCTTTATCATCTATAAAGCGTGTTATATTATCACCCGAAATGCTTTTAAGTTCAGTTATAAAATGGTTAGTGTTGATTAAATTACTTAATGAAAAGTCGAGGTTTAAGTAATTACGAGTACTTTCTTTTTTAATCTGAGCGTCAATTGAAAGCGTTATATTATTTGATGAATCCAAAACCTCAGTAACTAACTGAATAACCAGTTGAGAAATTAACTTTTCATCGCTTGCTACCGTTAACTCTGATGTAATATTATTTTTCAAAACTATTTTATTATTTTCAGCCTCTTTCGTTAAAATTGACATGTTATTATTGATCAGTTTCTTTAGATTTACGTTTTTGGCTTGAAGCTTTAACTTACCTATCTCTGATTTATTTATATTTACGAGCTGTTGAATCACACTTTCAAGCTGGTCGCACACATCAGAAATATTCCCTACATTGTTTTTAAATTCGTTAAAGCTTATAGGATCTTTTGATATTTCAATTAATGACTTTAAAGATGATAAAGGCGTTTTTAATTGACGACTAAGCCTTGAAACAAATTTTTCTTTTAATTGATTTGTCTGTTTAGATTTTTCGAGAACATCAGCGAGTAAACATTCTTTTTGATGTGCCTCTGTATCATCTCTAAAGTAGCAAACAAAACCATTAAAATCTGTATGTCTTTGTAATACAGTTATCCACTTCCCGTCTGTAAAACCTATATCTATTAATTGGTTACGATCATCATCAAGCTTATGATGCTCATGGTAATGATTTATAATATTATGCTGTTGCGCAATACTTATCAGCTGGCTATACGATAGCTGACTGTTTTGTTTATTCACCTGTGGAAATAAAAGATTAAATGCATTGTTAGTAATCACAGGAAATTCGTGGCTATTAAAAATAGCAAACCCATGTGGCAATGCATCAAGAGAACTTGAAAATAGCTCTTCCCTATTAAGTATTAACTGATTTTTTTGTTTTATTTCATTGTGTAAACGCCTAGGCAAACGTAAAAAATAGTACACGAATGCGAATACACAAAAGGCGATCAGTCCTAATCTAATTAGGATATATTTAGTTATTTGTGGACGTACTATTTTATTCATTGGTTGCACATGTAAACGCCAAGTAGGTGGAAAACGACTGCTCAAAGCGCTAATACTATTTTTAATTATACTGGGGTTTACTTCTCCTTGTTTTCCTAAAGTAAACTGTGGTGTTGCTATAAAAACGTTATAATTTTCAGTGTTTAATTTACCAATAACGGCTTTTAAAAACTTACTTAAATCAAATGCTGTAAGTGTATAAATAGAGCCTTGTTTAATATTTATTTCAGAAATTAAGAAGGCCGTATCTGCAACAGTAAATACTTCTACTGCTTGTTTATTCGCTCTATTATTGAATTTTTCTAACCAGTTTTTAAATCCATACGCGGCTAAATCAAAATTATTTTTTGACCAAAGTGCAAGTTGGTTATACTCAGAATCAAACACAACATACCCTTTATAAGTTAAGCTTTGTGAAACCTGACTCTGTACTAAATCATTAAGCTGCTCTTTTGTATAGCTATTTTGGCTTTGTAAAAAGCCTGCGATAACTAAATCTTTTTGTGATATATATAATCCTTGATTATCAAATCGCTCTAGAGCATTAAATAACGTTTTACGTAATTGCTGAGTTTGTTCATTGTAATTACTTTGCAGCTCCTTTTTTTCTATAGTATAAAGCAGTAATGCAGTGAATGAGCATAATACTAATGCAATTAAGAATGCCACGGGCGCTAAACTAAATACATGAATATACTTTTCCCCATAATTTTTTTCACAGGATTAGTACTTTGATTACTTACTGAATCTGAATTTTTATTTAACTGTGTCTGCAATAATTGAGCAAATGAAATAAACTGATTTTTTTGTGAACCTATTAATGTTTTAGGTGCTAAATCAGCCATCAGCACTACGCCAATGAATTTATTAGTGACACTATAAATTGGATATTGTGCATAAAAACGAATTAATTTGTGCGTGTTGTTTGATACATCATCAAAAAAGGTATCTTCAAATAAATATAGTTTTTCTTGTGTGCAGCGTTGTTGATAGCTTAATAACTCATTTTCGACACTTTCTTTATCGTTGCAGGTTATTAACTGCTCTGAATAAACCTCTCTAAAATCGATAAATTTAACAATTGGAACATCATAAAACTGTTTTAGTAGCGTTAGCGTTTCTTTAATTTCTGTTGATATTTCATCAGTTGGTGTATCTGCTAAATTAGCATGTGAGGTAAATATATTTGAGGCGTTCATTGACGTTCTCCTTCCCCTTTTGGGGGAGTATGTATCCACGTTGTACTGTTTTGGCCGCTATGTACTGGCAGTAAAACTTTAAATGGTGGCGTTAAACTACTAAGAGCAGGTTTGCCTGTGGTGATATTAATTACTTGTTCTGCATTAACTAAATTAAGTGATGTTTTGCAATATGTAATACCTGGCTCAATCCCTATTAAGCTCAGTGTTTCACTAATGATAAGGTTATTTACTAAATCGATACCGACCAGCTCAAATGTGGTTTGCAAAATAGTGAAATGTTTCCGAGCTTTTATCGTCGTACCACACCATCATAGATGTACGGCCCAACTTTTTAGCTAAAATTAGTAGCTCGCGACCATTAACCACGTTCACATCAAGCGTTGTTTCGTGGCCAAGTGCAATACGAGAAATATCACGGGTAAACACAAAGCGAGTATGCGTCCATTTAACTAAGTGCGATACTTTTTGTACCCGCTCACCATTTGCATTTTCTATATAATCTAAATGACTTTCACTGCCCATAGCGGTAAAAGATATTAGTAATAGTATAAAAATAAATTTTAACATAAGCCTTTCCCTCAATTTGCTTACTGTATAGGTAGCAAGTATGAGACCAAGGTTTTTTATATTTATAATCAGTGGATTAAGATGTATAAACGTGTTTTTTATTATTTTGATTCGCAAATTGCAAATTGCAAATCAACAATTCATGAAGAGGTTAACAAAGAAATAAGAGCAGAGGTGTGTGGCGCAAAGCGAGTGAAAATACGCTTTACGCTAGTTTTAATTAATGCAAAGCGGCTGTAAACGGGATGCTTTCACAGATTTTAGCTTCAGCTATAAGCAGCTCTTCTAGGCGAACATCAACTTCTTCTTTTTCAAAGTATTCGTAAGCTAGTTCTACAAATAGGTTTTTATGTTTTTCTTCTGACTTAGCAATAGCAACATAAAAATCTTTTTCTTTACCCTCAGGAAGTGCTTGTGCAACTAAAGAAAAACGCTCGTGGCCACGTGCTTCAATTACACCGCCAACCAGTAATCGGTCCATTAAAAAACCATCACGACCATGTCTAAACAGTGCACGTATTTGTTTTATGTACGGATCTTTTTTGTCGTCACCTAAGTTTACATCGCGCTCTAAAAGTAACTTAAGCACTTGTTTAAAGTGTATTAATTCTTCTAATGCTAAGTCGGTCATGGCTTTTACTAATTTACGTTTGTCTGGGTAATGTGAAAGCATAGACATAGCCATACCCGATGCTTTTTTTTCTGCAGCGGCATGATCTTGTAAAAAAGTATTAAAGTCAGCAAGGACAACTTCGGTCCATTCAAATGGGGTGTGGTATTTTAATTCAAACATGTTCTGTACAACTCAAATAATAATGCGGGGATTTTAACGTATTTGTTTTAAAAAATCTTGTAAGGCAGCAATTTATCTATGCGCCCTTTAGCGGTGGATTCAACTTTTAGCGGGTGTTTGATATCGTTCCATGCGGTGACTTTACCGCCCATATTCATTTTTTCAAAATCAGCTTTGTCACTTTTTAATGCTAAAAAATCGCATAGTTTTTTGTAGCTATCGGGCTTTGCTATATCAATGGATAAAAAATCGTTGTCACGATTCTTAAAGTACGTGTGAGCATCGTTAAAATGTGTTTCGTAGCAGTGAGCTAAGTAACTATCGTCGCTAATATTATTAAGCGAAAGCTCACTAAACGTATTTAAATAACAGCGCTTTATATGAATATTAAAGCCCCCGTCTGCACGGGTTAAATTAGTGTGCATACGCGTTAAAAGCTGTTTTATTGATACAAGCCATGCACCAAGTTCGCGCTCTAAATAAATAAACTTAGAGTCAGGATAATGAATATCAAGCGCTTTAAAATCGTTAAATATGGGAGTGTCAGCAATTGCGCTGGCATTTTCAAAAC
The DNA here is from genome assembly GCF_011378755.1 of Pseudoalteromonas sp. Z1A2. NCBI lineage: Bacteria > Pseudomonadati > Pseudomonadota > Gammaproteobacteria > Alteromonadales > Pseudoalteromonadaceae > Pseudoalteromonas > Pseudoalteromonas sp. Z1A2. The sequence continues at coordinate 161,389 of NZ_WTKX01000002.1, forward strand.
AGGCATTAGTATACGCGGTATGCGCTGTTGTAATGCCAAGTTCTAAAAATGCATGGCACACACTAGTTGTGCCGGTACGTGGTAAACCTATTATAAATATTTTGCTCATTAACTTTTCTATAATTAGCCGCGTGTTACTAGTAATACAAAGGCGCTGATAATCATGACTAAAAATGTAGTAATAGTACCAATTTGGCGATATTTAAGGCTTTTTTCTACTATGCCTAAATTTTGAAACACACGCCCTACTAATAACGCACCACCTAATATATGGCAGTAATGGCTAGCAAGCCCTTGGTACTCTGCTAAAAAAAGCAAAATTAAAGCAAATGGCACGTATTCCATAAAATTTGCGTGGGCACGCACAGCACGTTGTAGCGTTGCATTACCGTTATCACCAAGCGATATTTGCTCCGCACGGCGCACTTTTATTACGTTAAAGCTTAAATAAATGTAAAAGAATGCGAGTAATGCAGCATAAGTTGAAATGATCACGGCGTTTTCCTGTTATTTTTATCGCATAAATATGCGCTCTATTATTGTGGGCGTGATAATAACACATAAATTTGAGCAGCATTATCAGAAGTTTAATAATTGCCTATGCTAAGCTAGAGGTATTAAGTTAGTAGAAAATACATAAGGATTTTATGTTTGTACCTCGTAAAGTAGCCGACAGTTACCGTGAAATGATTAACAGTATTGGCTTTTACCCTTCGATGCTTTCAGTGGGCTTTTTGTTATTTGCCATTATTACAATGTCGGTTGAATATTTAGCCCCTGTTGAGCAGCTAAAATCGTTTATATCGGTTGTACTTGTAGATAGCGCCGAAAACGCGCGGACTATTCTAAGCACTTTAGCGGGGAGTATTATTTCGCTTACCGTGTTTAGTTTTTCGATGGTAATGGTGGTTTTAAATTCAGCCAGCGCGAGTTTATCGCCCCGCGTAGTGCCAGGGCTTATTACGCGCAAATCACACCAAATGGTTTTGGGGTTTTATTTAGGCAGCATAATTTACTCTATTATTATGCTTATAAATATTAATAAGCTTGATGGTGGCAGTACGGCAATTCCTTCAATAGGTGTGTTGTTTGCACTTGTTTTTGGATTGATTTCATTAGGTTTGTTTGTATTTTTTATACACTCAATCTCACGTGCTATTCAAGTTGATAACGTGTTAAATGGCTTGTTTAGCCAAACTAAAAACGAAATTAAAACAATAATACAAAGACAACAAGAGGACCCAGTTGAGGACTTTCCAGACTTTAGCAAATGGCATTCGGTTAGCAGTAAAACAGAAGGATATTATAAAGGCGTACATACCGATAAGCTGTGTGCCATTTTGGCTGAGCAAGATATAAAGGTGTATATATCTGTAAACCAAGGCTATTTTACAGTTAAAGGTTACCCGTTTTTAAAATGTAATAAAGAGATAGCAAACGATGAAGAGCTGATTAATAAAATTCTCGACTGCTTTATTTTTTATATAGAAGAGTACATTAGCGATCATTACCGTTATGGATTAACGCAAATATCAGAAATTGCAGTTAAGGCAATGAGTCCAGGTATCAACGATCCCGGTACTGCGGTTAAATCAATTGATATGCTGAGTATTTTACTTATTCAACGACTTTCAATTAACGATATTAACTACTCGTTTAAGCACAGTGATAATGCCCCATTGTTGTACCTTCATGAAACAAGCTTTGATGAGTTATTACATGACAACTTTACACCGCTGCGTAATTACGCCAAAGGCGATGCATACGTAATGACAAACGTGCTTGAGGCATTCAAAAATATTTTGTTTGTAGCCCATAAAGATACCGATGCACGAAACAGTTTATTTAATTATTTAAATGCGATTGTTGATGACATAAATGAGCATGTAACTAATGAATACGACAGACGCGAAGTGACTAATATGCTCAACTCTATAGCGCGTATCAGCCAAGAGCAAGGTGAGAAGTTGGTGGCACGTTTTGAGCACCACTAGGGCGTGTTGAATTATTTGGATTGAAATTTGTTCAATCTAGGGGCGATTAAATCGCGGCGCGAGGTTTGTAACCTAGTGGGCTAAGTAAAAACCGAGCAACATAGAGTTAATCGTCCCTAGGAAGAACCTATATTTTAATCTATGTAGTACACAGCATAGCTTGAGGCTGTTACTTTAATCTCTCCAGCATGGTAGGCATCAGGTACATAGTTACTTGGTGCGCTATCAGCCATCATTACTTTTTCTGCGCGCATATAAGGCTGCGACTGCACATTGAGTGGACTTAGTGACGCGCTGTATAATCCTTTTAAATCAACGTCATAATCCTCACTAAACTCTTTTGCAGCATCCCGTGCGTCTTTAATTGCTAACTTTTGCGCTTTTTTATGCAGCTCGTTGTAGTTGCTTGCTAAAAATTGCGTTTGATTAATTTCGTTAATACCGTTGTTAACTAAGCTTTGTAGTAACTCAGGGTATTTATTTATATCGCTGAGTTTTACTGTTAACGTACGAGAAACCTTAAAGCCTTTAAATTCTTGATTACCGGTAGTGCGGTTGTATTGGCTATCACGGTTTATTGAAATTTGCCCTGCGTTTATATCTCCCTCTTTAACACCAATCTCTTTTACGAGCTTAATTGCCTTGGCGATAGTTAAGTCGGTTTTATTTTTAGCAGCAATTAAGTCTTTATCAACTTCGGTAATACCTACACTAAGCTGTACGTAATCTGGCATTGTAGTAAGAGTCGCTTCGCCCTTAACATAAATATGAGGAGCATCGGGAGTCGCTGCCGCAAGTGCATCAAAGCTAAGTACGTTTAAAGCCAGTGCACTACCTAAAACAAGAGTCAGTGTTTTCATTAAGTCGATCCTTTAATTATATAAAAGCAAGTAAACACCGTACGTGGTTAATTAAATATGAACAAGCACAAAAAACAGGCAATTGCCTGTTTTTTGTTAAGCATTGTAACTGTGCCTACAACGTTATTTATTTTTAATTACTTATAAACCTAATTAAACACTACAACGTTTATAGTTACGGTATTTTGGTAACCAGTAATTTTTGTCGATTGCTGCCCATAACGCATCATCCGTAATCTCAAGAGCAACGCCCTCTTCGATTGCCTTTTTAGCGATGGCAAATGCAATACGTTTACTTAGCGTTTCAATTTCAGTCAAGGCTGGTAATAAACTACCTTTACCTGTGTTTGCACGCGGCGACGACTCTGCAAGCATTTCGCTAGATACACTTAACATTGCATCTGTAATGCGTGTCGCTTTAGCGGCAATAACCCCTAAACCAATACCCGGGAAAATATAACTGTTGTTACATTGTGGGATTGGGAACGTTTCGCCATTGTACTCAACAGGATCAAATGGGCTACCTGTGGCAACAAGTGCTTTACCGTCAGTCCACTTAATCACATCAGCAGGATGCGCTTCTACTTGCTTAGATGGATTACTTAATGGGAAAATAATTGGCTGTTCACAACCGGCATGCATAGCGCGTATTACTTGTTCTGTAAATAAGCCAGGTTGACCAGAAACACCAATCAAAATGTCAGGCTCAGCACAGTGCATAACATCCAGAAGTGATGCGTACTCGCCGCTGTACGTCCAATCACTTAACGAGCCTGTAGGTTGTGCAAGTGCTTGTTGGAAATCGCGTAAGCCTTCCATACCCTCACTAAGCAAACCAAAACGGTCAACCATAAATACTTGGCTACGCGCTTGTGCTTCTGAAATACCTTCAAAAACCATTTGGCTAATAATTTGTTCAGCAATACCACAACCAGCAGAGCCTGCACCCACAAAAACTACTTTTTGCTGGCTTAGGGTTGAATTTTTAACACGACACGCAGCAAGTAAAGAACCGACCGTTACAGCCGCAGTACCTTGAATGTCATCGTTAAAGCTACAAATTTCATTGCGGTAGCGCTTAAGTAATGGCATTGCATTTGGCTGTGCAAAATCTTCAAACTGAAGTAATACATTTGGCCAGCGACGTTTAACCGCTTTAATGAATAAATCTAAAAACTCATCATATTCGTCTTGAGCAATTCGCTTATGGCGTGCGCCCATGTACATAGGATCGTTTAAAAGCTTTTCGTTATTAGTACCCACATCGAGCATTACAGGCAATGTGTATGCTGGGCTTATACCACCACACGCTGTGTAAAGTGACAATTTACCAATTGGAATACCCATGCCACCAATACCCTGATCGCCAAGGCCTAAAATACGCTCGCCATCGGTTACAACAATAACTTTTACTTTACCTTTGGTAGCGTTGCGTAAAATGTCGTCAATTTGGTAGCGATCTTCATACGAAATAAATAAACCACGTGCGCTGCGATAAATGTCAGAGAATTTTTCACAAGCATCGCCCACTGTCGGTGTGTAAATGATTGGCATCATTTCTTCAAGGTGGTCACGCACTAAACGGTAGTAAAGTGTTTCGTTGTTATCTTGAATCGCACGTAAGTAAATATGCTTATTAAGGTTGTCGGTAAAGCTAGAATACTGCTGATAACAACGCTCAACTTGCTCTTCTATTGTTTCAAAGCGAGGAGGAAGTAAACCAGCAAGATTGAAATTTTCGCGTTCTTTTTTACTAAAGGCGCTGCCTTTATTTAATAGCGGTGTTTCAATTAGGCCAGGGCCAGAATGATGAATATATAAGTAGTTAGGATCAGTATTAGTTGTCATATTTCCAGGCTTTAACGGAGTCTTAAGTTATGATCTGTCATTATCAGTGTTAGAGGTTTAATTGCAACGACAATTAAGCTAGTCAGACCATTGAGAGAAAATACATGCGGGCTTCACTGCCCGCATGTATATTATACATAATTTAAAATTTGATAGTGGCGCTATTATCAGTTAAATCAGATAACGCAACACCTTCACGGCGCGGATCAGCGCCACCATATAAGGTATTATTTTTAACTTCAACTGCGTGTAAGCCTGAGTTTAAATCAATAATACGTACATTGTGGCCGCGTTTAGTAAGCGCAGGCGCAATGGCTTCAATGGTTGTGCCTTTTTCAAGGCTGGTGTAATCGTTACGATTTGTTGTACGCGGTAAGTTAATGGCGTCTTGCGCTGATAAATTCCAGTCAATAACACCCACAACAACTTGTGCAACGTAATCGATGATACGGCTACCACCAGGTGAGCCTACGATTAAGCGTAAGCTACCATCTTTATTAAATACCATTACCGGTGACATAGAGCTACGCGGGCGTTTACCAGCCTCTACACGGTTTGCTACAAGCTTGCCGTTTTTACGTGGCGATAACGAAAAGTCAGTTAGTTGGTTATTTAAAATAAAGCCATTAACCATAACCGTAGAGCCAAACGCCATTTCAATTGAACTGGTCATCGAAACGGCATTACCTTTACTATCTACAATAGATACATGTGAGGTAGAAGGTAACTCGTATGAATCATCCATTGCATAACTTAAGTACCCTACAGGATTACCTGCTACGGCTTTTTGGTCTGTTTCGGTAATTAATTTAGCGCGTGAGGCAATATAATCTTTGTTTAAGAGCTCTTGTGTAGGTACTTGAGTAAAATCGGGATCGCCCATGTACATATCGCGATCGGCAAATGCAATACGCGAAGCTTGGCTAAAGTAATGAATCGCCTTTTCGCCATTTGGCTTAAGTGCGCTCATATCTTTATGTTCAAGCAAGCCAAGCATTTGCAGTACTGCTACGCCGCCACTACTTGGTGGTGCCATAGAACACACGTTATAAGCACGGTATTGAATACATACCGCATCGCGCTCTTTACTTTTATAATCTGCTAAATCTTGTACGCTTAATTTACCAGGGGCAATTTTAGAGTGTTGTACCGCATTAACCATTTGTTTTGCATTTTCGCCTTTGTAAAATGCATCAATGCCCTGCTTTGCAATGTCTTTGTACAAATCAGCAAGTGGTTGATTCTTTTTAACACTACCCACTTCAATTAATTTACCATTTGGGTAAAAGTATTCGTTAATAATCGGCATACTCAATACACCAGGGTTTAATTGGCGTGCTAATAAGCCATGTAAACGCGGCGAAACTACAAATCCTTGTTCTGCAAGTTCAATAGCCGGTTTAAAAAGCGCTTCCCACGGTAATGTACCGTATTGTTTATGTGCGCTTGCAAAGGCATGTAAAATACCGGGTACACCAACAGAGCGTCCACCTACTACGGCTTCAATCCATTTAACGGCTTTACCGTGTTTATCTAAAAACAGTGTTTCGTCTGCATTTGCAGGTGCAGTTTCGCGGCCATCAAAACTAGTCAATTTATTGTTAGCTTTGTTGTAATACATCATAAATGTACCACCGCCAATACCTGAGGATTGCGGTTCAACTAAAGTAAGCACTAGTTGAGTAGCAATGGCAGCATCTACGGCACTGCCGCCTTTGGCTAAAATTTGTTGACCGGCTCTTGAGGCATATGGATTTGCCGCAGCAACCATGTATTTATCACCTTGCACTACTTTTTTATGGATTAATCCAGTAGCAGCTTCAGGTTCGCGAGTTTCAATTTGAGTTGCTTGCTGTGCAAATGAAGGCAGTGATACTGCGCACAGTCCAATGGCAAATAATGAGTTAAGTTTAAAATGCATAAAAATACTAAAAACACTTAATTACGTAGTTGTATTTGGCATCTTAAAGTTAAACGGGCACAATATGCAAAAATTTTGACTAAAAAAATATAATAAAATGCTTAATTTACCTATTCAACCTCGTTATATATTACCGCCTATTATTCTGCTGCTTTTTAGTACCATTTTTGCTGCATTTGATTTAAATAATTTACTTGAATTTAACCGAAGCCTAATTGATGATGGCGAACTGTGGCGAATCTTTTCAAGCCAATTTGTTCATGCTAGTTGGGCTCATTTGGGATTAAATGCCAGTGGTGTTTTATTAATATGGCTTTTACATGGCGAATACACATCACCTACTCGCTACGCTTTTAATACAACTGCGCTAGCACTGTGGTGTGGACTCGGCGTGTATTGGTTTTGCCCAAGCATACATATTTATACCGGATTAAGTGCCCTACTGCATGGTGTAATTATTTGGGGTGCAGTTAAAGATATAACTGTAGGGCTTAAGTCAGGTTATTTATTATTTATAGGCGTATGGATTAAAATAGGGTTTGAACAATTTAGCGGCCCTAATGCTGATATAGGAAAGCTTATTAACTCCACTGTGGCTATTGATGCACATTTAATTGGTGTTATTGGCGGGACTTTACTTGCAATACCATTGGCTATAGAGCTCTTTAAAAAGAACTTTAAAAAGCAAAAATAAAGTTAGATTGTGTTCAATCCAATAAAAATGCCGCATTAGTTAACTAAACTAATGCGGCATTTTTGTTTTTATACTTTAAGAGTTAAAGATTAAAGTGTTTCTTTAAATAACTTATGAATACGGCGGTATTCGTCTAACCAGCTTGAAGGCTGTACAAAACCATGTGGTTCAACAGGAAATATAGCTGTTTCAAAGTTTTGTTTTTCAAGCTCTATTAAGCGCTGCACTAAACGTACTGAATCTTGAAAAAACACGTTATCGTCAACCATTGGGGCATTAATTAATAAACGTTTGTTTAAGCCCTCAGCGTAATAAATTGGCGAGCTGCGCTCATACGCAATCGGGTCAACATCAGGATGGTTTAATATATTAGCTGTATAACCTGTATTGTAATGTGCCCAATCGGTAACAGGTCTAAGTGCCGCACCCGATTGAAACAACTCAGGCGCGGTAAACAATGCCATAAAGGTCATAAAACCGCCGTAAGAGCCACCATAAGTACCGACTGCTTTGGTATCAACGTTGGCATTTTGCGCCATCCATTTAACGCCATCGGCTAAATCTTGTGTTTCAGGTGTTCCCATTTGACGATAAATCGCGGTACGCCAATCACGCCCGTAACCTTTAGATGCGCGGTAATCCATATCCATTACTATGTAACCTTCATCAGCGAGCAATGAATGGAACATAAATTCACGAAAATAAACCGAAAAACCCATGTGTGAATTTTGTAAGTAACCCGCGCCGTGGTTAAAAATAACCGCTTTACGATTTTTACCTACTTCACCCTCAACGTAATCAGCTGGGTAGTACACTTTTGCATATATTGGTTGATCAGTATGGCTCGATGGCACAGCAACAATTTTAGGGGCTGTTAGCTTTTTAGCTAAAAACTCATCCGACACAGTATGCGTTAATCGCGTTGCTTTTGTATTGGCTTTAGCATCTGCTACGTAAAGCTCATTAGGCATAGTAATTGTAGAGTGCTTAAGGAGTAACTTGGTTTCATCTGGGCTCAACGTGTAATCGGTCATGCCATTTAAGTCAGTAATTTGCTCGCTATTACCTGTTTGCGGGTTAACGCGGTAAATTTCGTACAGACCTGGGTGTTCAACATTCGCTTTATAATAAATTGCGCTGTCGTCACTTGTAAGCGTTAAGTTAGAAACCTCAAATTGGCCTTGTGTTAGCGCGGTTGCACTACCATTAACTGGTTTTTTATAAAGCTGGCTGTAACCCGACTCTTCCGATAGGTAATAAAGCGTGTTCGAGTTATGTAACCACCCAAAGTCGTTAAACGCATAAGCAATCCATGCGTCGTCATGCAGGCGATGTTGCGACACAAGTTTGTTGTTTTTAAAATCTACAGTAGCAAGCCAACGGTCTTTGTTGTCCCATGCTTCGAGCATGATAGCCACTTGCGAGCCGTCATCGTTCCATACTATTGGGCTTTGCTCAAAACCCCAGTCCATAATAAGGTTAATACCACGAGGTGCCTTTTTGGACTTATATGTTTTACCATCACGTGCATAATTTTCTTTTTTAACTGCGGCTAAAACATCTTCGTCAAAGCCCGGTAAGGTATTAAAGCTAAGTGATGTTTGCTCTTTGTTAGTTAAATTGATGTAGACAAGCTTTGAGGTTTCTTGTTTAGCATCTGCAACACGGCGGCGTGCTTTTTTAGGCTCAATGGTTGCATCATTAGTGATATAATTTGGCATAATATCGCCATCACCACGCCAATCAGTTTGCTTTTGTACAACGACTAATAACGCATCACCATTTGGCGAAAGCTGTGCTTCTGCAACTTTATTACCGTCACCTAAGTAGTAAGCCGTATTAGCAATTGAATCGTTTTGTTCATTAACTTGCTCACTGCGCGCTTGCTTATCTTTTTTATTTTTTTGTTGAAGCGCCACAAATTTAATCAATTTATGCTGCTCTTTAGCAATATACGTGCTGGGCTCTTCAATACCTTTTGGCTCATCAGCAAGTTTTAAGTTAGCAAGCTCGCTCGTTAAGCCTGTTTTTAAATCAACTTTAAAAAACACATTGCCTTGGCGGTAAACTAAATCGCCGTTATTTAAAAATTGTGGTTTAGATTCGCTCGCTGATGTCGCTGTAATTTGCTTAAGTTCACCGGTTTTTAGGTTTTTAACAAACACATTGCCTTTAAACGTGTAGGCCGCCATTGTTTTATTTTTTGAATAAACAGCTTTATTTGAACCCACAGTATGAAGTTTATTAAGTGCTACCTGCTCTGCTGTTTGGCTAGTAACCGATTGGCTAAATAAATCGCGTAGTGTATTACCTTGCTCTTTTTGAGCATAAATAATAGTAGCCGAATCGCTAGCCCAATAAGCGCTCTCTGGCTGATTGCCCATCCAATCCGGATCGGCCATTGCTTGTTCTAGCGTTATTTTTTGTGAGCCGATATCTGCTGGCGTGTTTACAACCGCAGCAACCGATGTTGCTGGTAAAGCACTTTGCTGTGTTGATGAGGTGTTAGCGGTCGCGCTACAACCTGCAAGCATGACACTTGAGGCAACAGCTAAGGCCACTAACGTTTTAGATGAAGAAAAATTAAAAATCATAGTGCTTCTATACGGTTATTATAATTAAGCCGTATTTAAGCAGAAGCACTTAAGTTATTGCAATTTTTTTAGATAAATAGCCATTAAACAGGGTAAAGCTCAGTTTACTAGCGCTTCTCTTGTTAACAGGCGTTATTCAATTACCAAATCAAGCCACACCAGTCGGTGATCGCTCGATGCGTTTCTATCTTTAATTAAGCGATACACACTACTCGTTTTAGTAGGCCAAAACACCCCACCGTCCTTAATTTTTAAGCCATAGTTTGACGGTAAAACGTAATCAACACGGGCTTGCCAATTAGCACTGTAATTTTGTGCATAAGGCACATCATACTGCTCTTTAGCACCTTCACTTTTTGGAACAAAGTGAGCATTTATTAATGGGTTTTTAAGTAATTGGTCGGTGGTATTTGTACGGGCTTTGTCCCCCTCAGGGGCTGCATTTAAATCGCCTAAAATAACAAAACGAGAGTGAACTTTTAAACCGCCCTTTTCGCCTTTATCGTCATAAATATACTTAGCATTTGAAACGTAATCGGCAATTAATCTTACTTCATCGTGGTTACGCTTGCCGTTTCTATCCTCTTCACCGTCAAATACAGGCGGTGTTGGGTGAGATGCAATAACATGAATTGTTTTATCATTAATGCTGATAGGTAAATCCCAAAACGATTTAGAACTGAGCCTAAGTGCTTGCCATTCTTGTGCGTTATACCAGTTTTCACCTGTTTTAGGCATTACAGGCATTTGTGCATTTGGCATGTCTTTATATTTAAAGGTTTGAAGGGTTCTTACTTTATCAAAATTAATTGGGTATTTTGACAAAATAGCCATGCCATAATGCCCTTCAAAAAAGCCAAAGCCTTGTGCATCGCCCATCACGCCATTTTTTTTGCCATCGTTATCTAAATCAAACTCGGTAGCTAGGCCTGTATTTACTGGTGCAATATAAGAGTAAGGGTAGTTAATAGCGGCTTGTTTTTGCTGACCTACATTTAAATAATGCTGATTAAAGTATTCAATGCCTTGCTCTTTTGGGATGTAATCAAATTCGTTAAGTAAAATAATATCAGGGCGAACACGCTGAATAATTTCCGCTATGTTCTTAATTTGCTGGTGGTTAGCTTTAAGTGCATTAACTAAAGCATCACTTTTAACTTGCTCACCTTTAGGCGTGTGATTAGTTGCATCCATACTTACATTAAAAGTTGCAACACGAAGAGATTCCGATGCAAATGTATTTAAGCTAAATAATGCAGTAATGGCTAGCACACCAGATATTGTTTTTAGTTTCATTGTTTTACTTCACAAATTTAAAATTAGACTTTAACAGTATTACATATTCAAAGCCCATTTTTATGACAAAAAAATACCGGCTTAAGCCGGTATTTATATAAAGGTATGATAACTATTCACTGAGCACTAAATTGGCAGCTGCTTTTAAAATACCAGGATAATCTTGCTCTGGTAGGTACTCTGTAAGTTCACCAAGTTTGTCTGCAAGCTCACTCATATTAACAGCTGATACATTAATATGGCCCATTTTACGACCTGGTTTTGCAGTTTTACCGTACCAATGGCTCGTTACATCAACCGTTTTTAATACTTCACTTGGAATACTTGGTTGGCCTAATACGTTTATCATCGCGGTAATGTGTTTAAGCTCTGTATTACCAAGCGGTAAGCCTGCAACAGCGCGCATGTGGTTTTCAAACTGCGAGCAATGGCAACCTTGTTGCGTCCAATGGCCTGAGTTATGTACGCGCGGTGCAATTTCGTTAACGAGTAACGTGCCATGTACATCAAAAAACTCAATAGCTAACACGCCAACGTAGTTAAGCTCATTTGCTATTTTTGTAAATGCATCGTTTGCTTGCGCTTCAACACTTTGATTATTTTTACCAGCAATAGAAAGCGTTAACACACCATTAGTGTGCTCGTTTTCTGTTAGCGGATATATAGCAACATTACCGTGTTTGTCGCGCGCACCAATGATAGATACTTCACGATCAAACGGGATCATTTTTTCAGCAATAATCGTATGTGGCGCAAGCTCGGTGCCTGATGCAATAAAATCAGCCATTTGTGACCAAATTTCGTCTATTTGATCATCCGATTTTAAACGCCATTGGCCTTTTCCGTCGTAACCCGCTTGGCATGTTTTAATTACAAGAGGTTTACCTAGAGTTTTAACGGCAAGTTCTAAATGCGCTTTTTCAGTAATTAATTGGTACGGCGCACAAGTTACGTTTGTTTTATCAAGCAATGCCTTTTCAAGCGAGCGATCGCCACCGGTTTTAATAGCGGCTTTTCCTGGGTAAAACTTATTACTGTTACAGCAAAGTGTTAGTACGTCATCAGGAATGTGTTCAAACTCGGCAGTAATGGCATCAGCGTTTGATATTGCTTGCTCAAGCGACGTGTTATAAATGTCACCAGTTAGCGGGTGCATAATTTGTTTACTGCCTACATCGTATGCAACAACGTTTAAATTAAGCGGCGCGCCTGCAAGGCTCATCATACGTGCAAGTTGCCCTGCACCTAATATTAAAATATTCATTATTACTCTGCAGGGTTTGGATTAGCTAATATAGTGTCGGTTTGAGCTTTACGAAACGCTTCAATTTTTGCAAAAATTTCTGGATTTTGACATCCTAAAATTTGTGCAGCTAATAAACCCGCGTTTGCTGCGCCCGGCTCACCAATTGCAAGCGTACCTACCGCAACGCCTTTAGGCATTTGGCAAATAGATAAAAGTGAATCAACACCATTTAATGCTTTTGATTTTACAGGTACGCCAAGTACAGGAAGCGACGTAAAAGCAGCTGCCATACCAGGTAAATGCGCTGCGCCGCCAGCACCAGCAATAATAACTTTAATACCACGTTCTGCGGCTGAACTTGCGTAATCAGCAAGTAATTGAGGAGTGCGGTGTGCAGACACGACTTTGGTTTCGTACTTAATGCCAAAATGCTCTAGCATAAGTGCTGCATGTTCCATGGTTGGCCAATCTGATTTAGAACCCATAATAATGCCAACAGTCATAAATACTCCTCAGTAATGTATTTTAAAAATAGCGGACTTATGTCCGGTTTTAGGCGGGTATTATACCCAAACCAAGTTTAATTGCGACTCACAAAAACAAAAAAAGCCATGTTTAAACATGGCTTTTTAGAGTTAACGGGTAAATAGCTAATTAAGCTTCTTTACTCGCTAGGTATTCTGCGTAGTTGCCTCTAAAGTCGATAACTTTACCGTCTTTAATTTCCCAAATTCGGGTTGCAACCGATGATACAAACTGACGGTCGTGGGAAACAAACATCAATGTGCCCTCGTAAGCTTCAAGGGCTAAGTTAAGCGCTTCAATTGATTCCATATCCATGTGGTTAGTTGGCTCATCCATTAACAATATGTTTGGCTTATGCATCATAATTTTACCAAACAACATGCGGCCTTGCTCACCACCTGAAATTACTTTAACTGATTTTTTAATATCGTTTTGAGAGAATAACATACGGCCTAAGAAGCTACGAACCACTTGCTCGTCGTCGCCTTCTTGTTGCCATTGCTCCATCCACTGAAACAAGTTCATGTCGGTTGCAAACTCATCAGCGTGATCTTGCGCGTAGTAACCAATATTCGCGTTTTCTGAGAACTTAAACTCACCAGCTTTAGGGGCTAAGCGCCCTGCTAATGTATTAAGTAATGTTGTTTTACCAACACCATTTTCACCAATAATAGCAATACGTTCGCCAACTTCTACTAAACCTTCAAGTCCAGAAAACAACGTATTGTCGTCAAAACCTTGTGTTAAGTTTGTCATTTCAAGTGCGTTTCTGAATAACTGCTTTTCTTGATCAAAACGGATAAACGGCGTTTGGCGTGAAGATGCTTTAACTTCGTCTAATTGGATTTTGTCGATACGTTTAGCGCGCGATGTTGCTTGCTTAGCTTTAGATGCGTTAGCAGAGAAACGAGATACAAACTGTTGAAGTTCAGCAATTTGGTTTTTCTTTTTCGCATTTTCGTTAAGTAATTGCTCACGTGCTTGCGTTGCTGCAAACATGTATTCGTCATAATTACCTGGGTAAATACGAAGCTCGCCGTAGTCAATGTCGGCCATGTGTGTACACACAGAGTTTAAAAAGTGACGGTCATGCGAGATGATTATCATGGTACAGTCGCGCTGATTTAACACGTCTTCTAACCACTTGATGGTGTAAATATCCAAGTTATTAGTAGGCTCATCAAGTAGCATAATGTCTGGGTCTGAAAACAATACCTGTGCAAGTAGCACGCGCAGCTTAAAACCCGGTGCAATTTCTGACATTGGGCCAAAGTGTTGGTCAGTGCCAATACCTACACCTAATAAAAGCTCACCTGCTTTAGATTCCGCAGAGTAACCATCCATTTCAGCAAATTCAGTTTCAAGATCGGCTACTTTCATACCGTCTTCTTCACTCATTTCAGGTAAAGAGTAAATACGGTCACGTTCTTGTTTGATTTCCCACAGCTCTTTGTGGCCCATAATTACGGTATCGATTACTGAGTATTCTTCGTAGGCAAACTGATCTTGATTAAGTTTAGCAACGCGTTCGTTAGGATCAGTACTTACATTACCTGAAGACGCTTCAAGCTCACCACTTAAAATTTTCATAAATGTTGATTTACCACAACCATTTGCACCGATTAAACCGTAACGGTTACCATCGCCAAATTTTGCTGAGATATTTTCAAATAATGGTTTAGCACCAAATTGCATGGTGACATTAGCTGTACTAATAATAGCGCTACCCTCCAAAGGAGTAATGATGTATTTAAATTGCGCGCAGTTTAAACCAAAATGGCCTGTTTTTCTATGAAAGTTTAAAAGCAAACCACTGCGTTTTAGCCATTTATTATGGCTATGTAGTTAGTAGTAAAAATAACGGATTAGATTTAATGGTTTCGTTAATTTTTATTCAACTTATTCTAATTAAAATCCATAAAGTATGTTTTATAAACAGGCATAAGAGATTAGAAATTACGATACAAATTAGAGTAAAAACACTTTTAACGTGTTTGTGTGTCTACTTAACTCATTTTTGTTCACCCTGTAATAATAAAAAGTTATATTTATAAAAATAAAGTACTTTTAGGGCTTTTACACTAGTTACTACTTTTTAACCAAGATGAAATTAATTCAAATTACAATTTTTATACATCGCTAATTTCTCATCCTATTTACCTATCAAATCATTAAAAACATAAACTTTTGCAACACCTGAAAAACAAAATTAACCTTTAGTGAATATCCGTTAAGTTTAACGGTTAATTTTATTGAGTATTTTTCACTTTTGAGCCGTTTATTGCTTTGTTAGTCTTCGAATCTGAATTTTTACCTACGTAAAAAATTGACCAATTTACACAGGGCAACACACAAGATGAGCAAAAAATTAGCGACGCTTATTAGCGCAAGTATTGTATTCGCACCCGCTGTTTCGGCAGTAGAATTATACAAAGATGACAAAAATACTGTTGAAGTTGGTGGATATCTTGATGTGCGTGTTATTAATACACAAAACGAAACCGAAGTTGTTAATGGTACTTCGCGCATTAACTTTGGATTTACCCGAAAGCTTAAGAAAGACTGGACCGCACTCGCACTCGTAGAATGGGGTGTAAAACCTGTTGGCAGCAGCGATATTATTTATAACAATCGTTTTGAGTCTATCCAGGATGAGTTTTTGTATAACCGTTTAGGTTACGCAGGGCTTTCGCACGAAAAGTACGGGCAACTAACTATTGGTAAACAATGGGGTGCATGGTACGACGTAGTTTACGGCACAAATAATAGCTTTGTATGGGATGGTAATGCGGCTGGTGTTTACACCTATAACAAAGACGATGGCGCTGTTAATGGCACTGGCCGTGGAGATAAATTAGTGCAGTACCGCAATAGCTATAACGATTTTAGTTTTGCAGTACAAGCGCAGCTTAAAAACAGCGAATTTTATACCTGTGACGTCACCGACATTTCAGAAGAAGAATGTGAAGCACTTTGGAACTCTGGCGATAGTGCAGCCCAAGAAGTTGAATTTAATTACACATTTGGGGCGTCTGTAACTTATACCCCAACTGACATGCTAACACTTACAGCAGGTGTTAACCGTGGTGAGTTTGATTTAACGTTTGGCGATGGTTCTACTCGCAATGTTGAAGATTTAATTTATGGTGCAGGTATTATGTGGGGCAACATTGATGAGCCCGGCCTATACGTTGCAGCCAACGTAAATAAAAACAAAAACCACGACACAGATAACATCGGTCGCTTAATTAAAGACGCAATCGGTGTAGAAACATTTGCATCTTACCGCTTTGATAACGATTTTCGCCCTTTTATTGCCTACAACGTGTTTGATGCCGGTGATGATTACGTAATTCAGCCAAACTTTAACGCCGACCCAGACGATATATTTAAACGTCAGTTTGCTGTTATTGGCCTTCACTACTTAATTGACGAAGACACTATTGCCTACGTAGAAGCACGTAAAGACTTTAGCGACTTTGAAAGCGATAACGACGATCAACAAGCACAAATGGAACAGTCGGAAGATGACGGTATAGCATTTGGTTTTAGATATAAGTTTTAAATATAAGTTTATAAAACGACTACAACTTCCCTAAGCACAACCCTTTTAGCCCTTTTAACTTTTTTAACTGGGCTTTTTTTTATTCCGCCATACTTTTTTCAATACTCAATTTTGCATTTAAGGCTATTTCAAAAAAGGCATTAACAGCCGCATTGGTATCTGCTTTTTTAATTTGTAATAGCACCATTCACGATGCCCCTATTTTTTTACGTTTACCGTTTTTCTGCTCATTACAATGAGCGGGGAAAACTTTAATTAAGCACTCATAGTCCACACTCGGCATTTATATTTTTAGTGGATGTAGTTATCGCAGGCTTTATTATTTTGATTACTTTTTTCTAATTTGACTCTATTGCTAAGTTTAGCGTTATAGTAATATTTAGTATGATGTGTTCTTTTGCTGTAAAGCCACCAGCCAATTTATATTAACTGCATTAAGAGTATATAAGATGGTGAAACTATATTGAACTTGCAAAGTACTGACACTGCTTTTTACTGATCACAAAGGCGAAAGGCTGATTAAAAGCAGTAACAAATAGATGTGTATATGCTCATGGGTACTGACGGTATTCTAATTTAATAGTTGTGAACTGTATATAAAAACAGTATGTGTAATTACTGTGCAAAAATAATTTAAACCAACCTTTCTTTGTAAGTCGTTAATAATAAAGCTGATTCGTTGTCATAAATAGATAAAACAACGATAACTGTATATGTATACAGTTATCACTTAAACCTATCTAACCTACTTTTTAATAAACGTACTATAACCAGCTAATGCCTTAGCCACACTAATTGATGGATTATCTGAATGCTCAGCACCTTTGTTTCTAGCACTTTGCCACACAAGGTTATTGTTAGGGTTGGCTGTTAAAGCGGCCTCTAAATTACTAAACGCTTTTAACATTAGCGGATGCTCTGCCCCGCCCACCGAGAGATATAAATAAGTAGACGACTTAACTTTGTTATTTTGAGCACTTAAAAACGCTTCTAAATTATTAACTACGGTCATATCGTCATACCAAGCCGCTGGGCTAAAAGCAAAATAGCCATTAAACAATTCAGGCTTTGTATGCAGTGTATAAAGTACAAAGCTACCACCTGCCGAAAAACCACTTAATACACGGTTATTACTAAGCTTATATTTTACCGATAAATACGGAAGTAACTCAGTTTCAATAAACGCTAAAAACTTGTCGGCTTCACCATTTGGTTCAATAAGTGTTTCATGCTCTGGACGCGCTTGTGTATTTACATCTTGGCGGGCATAAGGAGGTACTAAATCGCGATTACGTGTATCAGTAAAAAATAAATTAGGAATAGACACCAATATAGCCTTATCCCCTTTTTCGCTTTTAGCTTGTTTTGTAAGTGCTTTATCCCATGTATCTAAATTAAAGTTACCATCGGTTTTAATAATTAACGGATACGCTTTTTTAGGATTGTAATTAGTCGGTAATCTTATAAACACTTTGCGCGACTCATTAAGCACGCTTGAGTTAATTGTTACATCTGTATAGGCCGATACATAATGGTTGTAATAACGTATCGCTAAAATACCAATAGCAAAAATGACTACGGCCAAACTTAAATTAATAATATAGTGTTTTGTTATTTTTATTGCCATACGGCATTCCTTTCAATGTTTAGGAGTTATTTAACCAAGCTTAACCCATTGTTTTATTTCAAGTGCGGTCATAATAAGCTCAACCGAAAACGCGGCTAAAATCATCCCCATCACACGCGTTAAAATAGACGCGCCGCCAATACCAATTAACTTAATTATTTTACCCGAAAGCAGCAACAGTATTAATGTAATACCCAACACACCAATTGTAACAAGCGCTGTGCCTATTTGAGTAGTAATTGGGTGTATATGGTTATCGGTAAGTAGTATTACCGCCAAAATAGCGCCAGGAGTCGCCGTTGCAGGTATAGCAAGCGGAAACACGGCTATATCGTGATCGGGGTCTTGTTTGGCTTTATTAGAATCGTTTCCAAAAATCATTTGTAGGCCAAACAAAAACAATATAATTCCGCCCCCTAACTGAAACGATACCAACCTAATTCCCATCTCATTAAGTATTAGTTGCCCTATTAAAATAGACCCTAATAATACGCCCCCAGCATAAAGCACCGTTTTAAATGCAGTTTTACGACGTTGTTGATCAGTTAAATGAGAAGTAAGCGCAGCAAACAGCGCCATTGTGCCTATAGGGTCAATGGTCGCCCAAATTACAAGCGCATCTTGAGAGAGTTTTTCTAGCATATAAAATCCTTGTTAAGCGTAAATGTTTAATAAAACACGGGTAACAAATTCATTTGCTTACGCTTAACTATAATAGAAAGCCGCTATTTTTTGTATTTTATTTACTGAGCTTTAAGGATTGAGGATTGAAAAAAGGTAAGCACTTATAATTGCCGTCTTGAGTTAAAGTGATTTATGCCAAATAGAATTTTCTCTTAAACTAAACCCTAGTTTCATAAGTAAATTATGACAACGTGCATTATGTGCGCTCACCTCAGCCGACAAATGTTTAAGCGCAATATGCTTAACTAGAGTTTCAATAAAACCGGTCACCACTTCAAACATTACGCCCTTATCCCAAAAGTCAGGATGCAGCTCAAATCCTATAAACGCACTACTTTTACACGGGGTTACATTATAAAGCCCACAAGTACCCATTAACTTTCCAGATATATTATGTTCAATTGCAACTCGAATTACTTCACCTTCGTAATATGCACTAATATCATCTTGTATTAATTGCTTGATTTGCGTTTTGCTAAGTGGTGTTTCGTAGTCGTTAAATTCTGACACGTGCGGGTGATTTAAAATATTAAATAAACACGCTGCGTGTTTGTGGGTAACTAAACGCAGCGTAACGCGCTCAAGCTTTGTGGTGTTAAACATTTTATTTAAGTGGTTAGTTAAATTAGCTCTTTATGGGCACGCATTATTAACTTACCATACCCTATTAACAAGCATTATCTTTAAAGCAAAAAGAGTAAGAGAACGTAATGAGTGACGATTTTAAAGTAATACAACCCACTACCACAGTATATTGCCCAAAGCGCGGCGAAGGCTGGACCTTAACAGGCATTACTAATATTAACGAGTTTACCTCAGTAATGTTTGACGGCACACGCTATACGCTTCCAGCACGCGAAATAGTAGAAGAACTTCTTCCTAACCAATTAGCGCGTGAGCAAAATAGCTAACCAAACACATACACAGTAAAAAGGCTGCAATTTTGCAGCCTACTATCTAATTAACGAGTTAAAATGCATCGTCTTCGCTGTAAACATTAACGTTTAGCTCGTCATCATTTTCAAATACCACAAACGAAATAGGCTTACAGCACACTTGGCAGTCTTCTATGTATTGCTCATCAATATCTGCTGCATCAAGTAATACTTCTATACTTTCTCCACAATAAGGGCAGCTTATTGATGTTTCTGTTAACTGGTTCATTTATCACCTGCTAATTTATATCACGGATGTTGTCACTTTAATGAACACGTAAGCATAATTCAACACCCCATTAAATAACGCATACTTGGCTAACCCAATTAAACCGTGCTACTAACTTAAATAGTGATCTTGTTACTAGCCTTATCCCTATAAAACTTGTCAAAGTGCAATATTTTTCACCATAGATAAGTTGGCCAGCCCTCTACAATGAAATTGTATTAGCACTTAGCGGGTCTAACTTTATAAGTATTTATAAACTCACAGTACAGATGGATAATTTTATGAAAAAATCACTTACGCTTGCATTAACATCTGCCGTTATTTTGTTTAGTACATTTTCCCATGCAGCTAAAACCGAAAAAGCCGTTCTAGCTGGAGGTTGTTTTTGGTGTATGGAAAGTGACTTTGAAAAGCTAGAAGGCGTAACCGATGTAATATCGGGCTTTACTGGCGGTAAACTTAAAAACCCGACATACAATGGTAATCATAAAGGCCATTACGAGGCCGTAGAAATCACATACGATCCGTCCATAGTAAGCTATCAGGGCATACTTGATCATTACTGGGTAAATATTGATCCCTTTGATGCAAAAGGCCAATTTTGTGATAAAGGCCCTAGTTACTTAAGCGCTATATTTGTACAAAACGACGAACAACGTAAATTAGCCGAAAAAACAAAAGCTGCAGTCGTTGCCGAGTTCCCTAATCAAACTGTGGTTACACCTATACTAAATGCAAGCACCTTTTACCCTATAAAAGGGAGGGAAAGCTTTCATCAAGATTATTACAAAAACAATCCAATCCGATACAACACCTATCGTTGGCGTTGTGGTCGCGACAGCCGCCTAGAAGAAATTTGGGGCGACAGAGCAACCCATTAATCGCGTTTAATCAGGTAATCCACTGTAAAATATTAAAAGGCTGATTTAATTATCAGCTTTTTAATATTTTAGTTATTGCGAGATTCTTTAATAAATCGATATCTAAATTCAGATAAGTAACCAACAATGCTAACAAGCAAAGCTGAATTAAAATCACCTCTCACAAGCTGTGTCCAAACATTTCCCTCTCCATTAAAGCTAATGTAAATAACCATAATAAAAGCAACAAACGCTGAAACTTGATACATCCAAGAATATTCACCAAAAAATTTCTGTGTCACACTTTTTTCTTTTAATTTATCTTCCACAATTAATCTCCATTTTATATTGCTATTAAATCCTAGCTATAACATAGGCAAAATAAGGAATTTATAATAAAGGTTTATTTATACACCGTCTATTTCATAAAGCCTTTGTTATTAAGCTAAATGCTTGAATAGCAAATAGGATACATGTCACTTCGCTTTAAGTGGACAGCACTGCTTGACTTAAGATACTCAGTTTTAGGATTCATTATCAATAAATAGTATATTCTGTTTCCTAAAGCAGGCTGTTTATCTACTAAATCAAATACAATAAATTGCACTCCTAAATTGATATAAACAAAATTCAACAACTGGAGTTACACAAAATGTTTGCCAACCAATTACAACTAGCGCGTGCTCTAGAGTTACCAACACGACAAGCCATGCTTTACCGTGAACCAGCAGTACAAAACTTTTGGATAAACAACACTGACCTAATTACAAACGCGTGGAGCGAATGGGAAGCAACATCAATAGATAGCTCAACGTTTACGCTAGACGACACACTACTTGATAAAAACCTCCGTGAAGCAGTAAAGCAAGCATGGGAAGATCCATCAAAAGAGCTGGCCGTAAAAGCGTTATTACACGAAGTAGCGCCTGATGTGTTTCAATTTCAATTTTTTGATCCAGAGCGCCTAGCAGTATTACGCGGATATTTAGAACAAGTATGGAATTCGCAAATCCCTATGCGCCCGCCATACGGCATAGTGTTAAATCGCCGTGGTGCCATGCTTGATAGCCGATCAGAAGGTTATTTAGCCGCGCCAAGCTTTCAGGCATTTTATAACGAAATACTAAACACTTATATGCGCCCTATTTCACGTATGCTGTTCCCGGAAGTTATGGGGTTTGAAACACAAACATTTGGCTTTTCAATTTATTATGAGCCAAATACAGATTCGTCAATTCGCCCACATACCGACGCATCAGCTGTAACGCTTAACATTAACATAAATTTACCAGGCGAAGAGTTTACAGGATCACAAGTGGACTTTTATCACCCGTACACAGGTAACATTAAATCACTTACCTTTAAGCCTGGTACTGCCATGTTACATCGAGGCAATATTGCACACGCAGCCAAGCCTATTACCAGTGGCGAGCGAACTAACTTTGTATTGTGGTTGTATGGGGATCGCGGTCGATTACCAGCACAAGGCGCACCACGCATTCCTGTTGATGCTAAACAGCGCTGGACTAACCCAAACAAACCAAATGATGGCTATGCACCATTTTAAATAATCGCTTTAAAGTTTTAAATACATTAAATACAAATGGCTGCCTAATTTAAGCAGCCTTATAAAAATAAAGCTCATCCAGTAACCAACACGTTTTAAGTTTAGTAATATTAAAAAAACCGCCCTATTCATAATCTATATTGTCGCCACTTATAACAATAGATAACACAAATTTTCCGCCTTGCTTTTCTTATGTCCCAGTACTTCGCTTAACAAAGTACAAAATTTAGGGGGATGTCATGTTTTTTTGTATTTAATTGATAAGCCACTGTAATGCTTAAGTTGGTAATTTAATAAATTGTGCTATCTTTTTACTATCTACATTATAAAAATACGAGCTAACATGTTGTTCCGAGGTACAATTGCCATAGCAATATTGGCAATTTCTGCTGCTAGTAAAACCTATGCAAACGACATAGATGTACAATTTAGTGGTTTTGCATCCTTAACACTCAGCTACACGGACGATTCAGATATTGGCTTTGCATCGAGTTATTCCAATGTCAACGAATCTGGTTTTTCAGCAACGCGAGATTCAATTTTAGGTGGGCAGGCTAATATATCACTCTCAAAAAATTGGGACTCTGTGTTTCAAGTAGTTATTCAAGATCATGCCTTTAAAAGCTTTGATAATTTTTTAGAGCTCGCCTTTGTGCGCTATCGCCCTACCCGTCATTGGGCTATTCGTGCAGGCAGGTTAAATAGCGACCTTTACTTACTATCGGAATACCCTTACGTAGGATATGCCTATTTATGGGTGCGCCCGCCTCATTCGTACTACTCGTTTGCAAACATTGCAGGAAATTTCGATGGTGTAGATGTGGAATACAGCAAAGCAATTAACGACGGTTTTTTACGTTTAAAACTTGCTTATGGTAGTACAACAGCCAAGCTACAAGCCTATAATGACGACTTTTTTATTGATTTTGATAACTTAACAACCCTTAGTGCAACCTACTCTTTAGATGCATGGACAATGCGTTTTTCGTTATCAAGGTCAAACTTTGGCGATTATAAACTAACCGCGTTGGACGAATTTATAACCGCACTCGATTTAGTACCACAAAGTGTATGGCCGCAAGCACAAAGTATATCTAACAAATTTAACACCAAAGGCAACAGCATAGAATACGCAGCCTTTGGCGTTACTTACGATAATAATAATTGGCTTATTCAATCTGAGTTAGGTATTTCAGAATCCGATTGGATAATAGCTCCATCTGTATTTAGCACTTATATTAGTGCGGGCTACAGAGTAGATGATGCAATATTTTACACAGGCTTTACGGCAGCTAAAAATCGCCATGATGTAGTTGAAGTAAACAGCCCTATTTTCCCACCAGGTACTCCTGAGCAGTTTTCAGTACCCATACAACAACTCGCGGTTGCCACTCAATCTTCAGTTCAAATTACAAATGTTCACCAGCACTCTATTAACGTAGGCGTAAAATGGCACTTTTCGGATCGTTTAGTATTTAAAGCGCAGTTAGACCGCTTTGATATAAAGCCTCAAGGTGCGGGGCTATGGAGCCTTAGCAATCCTGCTGATGCAAATAAAAGCAACAAAGTACATATACTCAGTTTAAATGCTAGTATGGTGTTTTAGTTATGATAAGCGCTCGTAATCTAGGTCTTAATGTAATGATCCCCTTATGCCTGCTTTTTGTGAGCTTTTATGCTAAATCTACAGAGTTTGTTGTAGTGGTAAATAAAAGCAACGCAGTTAACGCATTATCAAAACGGGAAATAATTGATATTTACATGGGTAGGTATTTAACTTTTCCTGATGGTGAAACGTCAAAGCCACTCGATTTGCCCGCCCAATCAGCATTAAAAAACGATTTTTACTTAAAACTGGTCAATAAAGACGAGCAAAAAATAAATGCGTATTGGGCCAGGTTGTTATTTTCTGGCCGTGCAAAGCCCCCTACACCTTCGGCATCCGTTGAAGATGCAATAAATAAAATTGCAGCATCACAATTTGCTATTGGCTACATTCCGCTATCGCAAGTTACAGATGCAGTAAAAGTGGTATACACATTTGATTAAAATTATTAGCCAAAAACTCTACATACGCGTCGCTATATCAATTGCGTTAGTTGCTATTGTTGTGTCTTTAGTCTCATCTATGCTCTCTTATTACTCAGGCTTTAAAGAGAAAAAAAATACAAATTACCTACTTGTTCAACAGTTAGCGCAAACAATGGAAAAAACAGCCGCTATTGCCGCTTACTTAAATGACAAAGAATTAAGCCAAGAAATTATTAACGGCCTACTCAGTAACGACTTAGTGCAAGGTGCAAGCCTAGAAGGAGAAGTAAACCCTAAAGGAGAGATAGATTTATTTATAGCAAAAGGCTCTACTAACAAAAAAAATGAAGCTGTTTTAATTAAATTAGTTCACCCCTTTATAGAAGACACTTTTATAGGTGTACTTGCCATATACCCTGACGATAACTTTATTGAACAACAAGCACAGTCAGCGCTTATAAAAGAATTTATCTTAATGCTGATTCAATCCATTGTTATCGCATTTTTTGTATCGCTGGTAGTTCAGCGCTGGCTTACACAACCAATTCAAAACCTAACCGACAGCTTTGCTAAAATAAATCCAAGCGAGCCAGAAACCCTTAAAATGCTAACCTTCAAGCAAGGCAAGCGGGACGAAATAAGCCGTTTAACCCAAGGTATAAATGCCTTAATGCACGAGCTACATTTAACTATTAGTAATGAGCAAACACTGCGTAAAAAAACTCAAGAGCTAGAAGCTAAATTTAGACTTATTTTTGAACAAGCCAGCGCAGGTATTTGTTTACTAGATGACAAAAACATTATCACCACCTTTAACCCTGCATTTAAGCATTACTTTACCGTACCCGGCGAAGAAGAATTACCAACCTTGCATTTTCCTGAGTTACTTAGCAATGTAGACGAATTACAAAGCCTACTGGCAGATATTCGCTCTGCTAAAAACCCACCACAAACCACCTTAGATGTAGAGTGTAAAGTTGGCTATAAAACGGTATGGTTTCATTGTTTATTTGTAAGGTTAACAGACCAAAGAGATACCAAACGAAACCCCAAACAAGAGCAGCTAGTAGAAGTAATTTTACACGATGTGACCGAGCGCGCAGAACGCGAACAGCAAACCCGCTTTGAAGCCGATCACGACCCACTCACTGGCTTATTAAACCGACGCGCCGGTGAAAAACGCCTTAAAAAAGCACTACGTGAATGTATTAAACATAATGAACATTTAGTGCTTATGATGATTGATTTAGATAACTTTAAACCCATTAACGACACCTACGGACACGAAGCTGGTGACAAAGTGCTAATTGAAATAGCGCACAGATTTAAAACACTTTTTCACGAAAAAAACGACATGTGTATCCGCCTAGGTGGTGACGAATTTATTGTTGCGCAGCAAATTAAAACCTACGATAAAACGGCAACACAACAAAAAGCAATCGCCTTACTAAATGAGCTACAACAGCAGGTTAGTATTTCAAACACAAAAACATGCGCAGTAGGTGCAAGCATAGGAATTGCAATAGCCCCATATGATGGTAATGAACTACATCAATTAATGCACAACGGTGATAAAACTCTTTATCACGTAAAAGAAACAGGCCGAGGGAAAGTTGCCTTTTATGACGATATAAAAAATTAGATGGCGTGAATTAGTAACTACATAGTAAATGCTATAATGTTTTTATGGCTTTCAAATAGTCTTTATTATAAAAATAAGCCGCTAACCCAAAATAAGAAATAGCACCTAAATAAGCAATTGGAAAGTGTGAATATACACTGAGGTAAATAAGCAATA
The DNA here is from genome assembly GCF_011378755.1 of Pseudoalteromonas sp. Z1A2. Taxonomy (NCBI): domain Bacteria; kingdom Pseudomonadati; phylum Pseudomonadota; class Gammaproteobacteria; order Alteromonadales; family Pseudoalteromonadaceae; genus Pseudoalteromonas; species Pseudoalteromonas sp. Z1A2. The sequence continues at coordinate 187,663 of NZ_WTKX01000002.1, forward strand.
ATATAAAAAACAGACTAATGCTAAAGCAAACCACTGCCAAAAGCCTGCCTAACCAACATATAGATTGGGCTGCAATATTTAAAACAAACAAGGTAATAGCACCAAGTATTACATACACTAAAGTGTTTAAATCTTCCCCATGCGCTAAACCATCTTCGGTATAGTACATCATGTAATGAGCAAGCGGAGTCAGTGCTAATAAAGCCCAGAAACCATAACTGCTCCAAGTTGATGAGACAAAATAGTTACTACCAATGTCAGGCGCAGGAAACGATGCTTTATATCTATTTTGGTTCATGTGGATTCCAGTTAAGCCGTTTTATATAAGTTGATAGCTAGGCTTTTATTTAAAACACAAAAGGCCAATAGACAATAAAAACTGTCCGTATTATTGATTTTTATAAAAAAATTACAACTTGATTGCTCTACTAACCACAAAACAGAATAACAATTGTACTATTAGTAATTAATCAAAGTAATAAAAAATCTAATTAAAAAGAATATTGAACAATAAACTTTTCAATTGATAGAATGCCCTACTTTTTCCCATAAAGAGATACAATGGCAAACTTCAATACTCATCTTAATACTGCCGTAATCATCACAGGCTTAGCCTCAGCCACCTTACTATCTGCAAGCCATATTGATTTAAAGGGCGCACTCTGGCTTTGGTTTTTAGGCTCAATTGGCGGCTTATTGCCCGACATAGATTCAGATAACTCAACATCACTCGATACTATTTTTAACTTATTCGCACTCAGCGCTGTATTACTGGTACTGCATTACATAACCACCGAGCTCATTATTGAAATTAGCTTTATCGAGTTAATCGTAGTGCCGTTATTGGTTTACGGATTTATGAAATACATTATTAGACCCATTTTTGAATGGATCACAGTACACAGAGGTAGTTGCCACTCTTTACTATTTATACTGTTATGCGCGCTATTAACAACTCAATTAACATGGAAACTGAATGACCAATCAACCACACAAGCAGCCGTCTTTGCCTGGTTAACGGGTGGGTTTATTTTACTCGGCGGATTAATTCATTTATTGCTGGATGAAATTTACAGTGTAGATTTAAGTAATGTCACAATTAAACGCTCTTTCGGAACCGCTTTAAAAATAGCTGACTTCGATAATAAACTAATTACGCTAGCTTCAATTATTGCCATTGCAGGTTTAATCTATGTTGCCCCTCCCACAGAACAAACTATTACAGCGTTAAGTGACTGGTCTCATTTTACGTTTTTATCTTAACGCCGTAAGTATTAAGCCGTTTAACCACATACTCAAAATTAATGCCCTCTTGATAATTAAGATAGTTAAACATTGATTTACTAAGAGGGTATGAGGCGCTGCGCTTTTAGAGGGCATAAATGGCTTGAACCTAAACGATTTCCCAATTTAAGTTTTGAATAAAACCAAAATTTGAGCCTATTTGTAATTAATTATTATTTTTATAGGTTTAAGTGAAATAATTAAATAGCTTTACCTGTCTTATAGGCTAAGTGTAAAAGCTAATTAGCTAAAAAGCTCCCTGTTTGACGTATTCAAACCTGTCGAATCTTTTTAAAGCATTAAATATAAAATTATAAGAGGTAAATAATGGAATTTACGAATAAACGCACCACTCTAATTACGGCATCTTTATTGTTGGTATTGGCGTTAACACAGGCTGTTTTTACTGCCCTTTACAGTGCAGAAATTAGTTTTTCAAGGCAGTATGCATGGGGACTAGAAGCCGTAGTTTTCACTCTACTTGTTGCCTTAGCGGGTTCTGCTATGGTGCAAGCACAAAACGCTCAGCTAGGATGGTCGGCTATAACATTTAGCGCAATTCTTAACATAGTACAGGTAAGCATTGGCCTTACTTTGTTTTCAACATTTGGAAAAGTAGCGGGTGCCGTAGAAGGCGCACAACCTTTAATTGGTGGCGTGGTTTCTTTGTCATTCATGATTTACTACGCAGCTAAATTATTATTGGGATTAGCAGCACTTGTTTTTGGCCTGTCTTTTATCGCTAAAGGTGGCAAAGCAATTGGCGGGCTTACTGCCTTAGCAGGCGGAGTTGCAATGCTTGCCAATGCTATATTAATCATCTTTGGCCGTGATGGATTCCTTCCATCAGCTGTTGCTGGCGCTTCAGGCATGATTGCAACGTTAATATTAGCAATATGTTTGATTAGTCTTAACCGTAAAGCAGACTAAGGTTTAATAGCTTACTAGTAATGTGCTTATTTAAATAAGTTATAAACATCGGCGTGTATTAGAGATCTAATTCGCCGATGTTTTACGTTTAAAGTGACGCCCACTTTCAACTTAAAGCGTTCGACTACAGCTTCCCAAGTTAATGCCCTCTTCGTAATCTAAAGGCTAATTCACAAAGAGGATATGAGGCGCTTCGCTTTTAGAGGACAAAATAGCTTAAAACAAAAAGTTTTGCTAATTTAAGTTTTGGTGATTGGAGCCAATAGCTGACTTTATTAGCTAAAAACCCCATCAGCATGTGTTAATCAAAAAAACCGAGTGAGTTTAGTAGTGCGAAAAAAGCCCCGAATAAACCTGAAAGAGTCAATGACCAATAGAAGATACAACCAAGTACCCTATCGAATATTGTTGTATTTTCGTATAAAGCAGAAGAGTTTGCATACATAAATGCAAACTTACTCTTTTCAACCTTGAGCATCCATTTCCTTGGTAGTGAGAATACTTTAGCAACATTTATGATATCCCAGCCACTTATATACTCCATACCAAGAAGCTCTTTGGTATTTGGATTTTTCCTTAATTTGCGTACAGTAACTTGCCCAAAAAAAACATATAAAACTGCACTAAGAAGGCAACCAACTAGAAAAATAACAAATAAGATTTTTTCAATATCCATTAAGAGTCAAACCACTTCATAATTTCGTCGTATAAACTACCGCTATTTTTCTTCGTATAATCATTAATTTCTATTGAGGCGGCCGCCGCAGTTCCTGCTACTGCCAATCCCCCAATAACAAGCCCAACCCAGCCGACGGGAGTTGCTACAACTAAAAAAGTTAGAGCAGCAGCCCCCGCGTTAACAACACCGATACCAGTAGCAGCACTTGCAATAAAACTATTTGATTCTACGAACATTTCGCGCTCCCAATTATCACCAGCTTTGTAGGTGTTATGTATGTTACCCACCCGACTACCAAAATCAATTACAGCTAAACCATTTCCTAAAAACTTAGAATACTTTGTAAATTTAACAACATTATCTGCATGAGTAGGGGTTATTAAGTCCAGCTTAGCAACATTACGGCTGCTCCTAGCTATATTTGCCCCCCTTGAAAAGTTTGTCATAGGTGTACCGCGTTTAGATTGGATTTGGTTTGTAACTGCTTTTACTTCCAATCTAAATTTATTTTGCATTTTATCAAAAGCAAGCTTTGCTTTTTGTTTAGCCGCAGCTTTATATGGTGATTTAGACTTGATGGCTTGACGAAATTCGAGCAGTGATTTCTGATAATCACTTACTGCATCGGCAAAATCACCAACTCTTTTAGAATAGACACTAGTCGAAGTGCCCATCAGCCCTATATTAAATTCATTTAATTTTGCAACCATACCAAACCAAACAGCCACCTTAATTGAACAAGCAGAACTATGCCAAAAAATTCGCTCTTCAGATTAAGAATTTATCTTTTATTGCTGGGTCACTTTTATTTCATCCGTTAAATAAGTCATTAGCCCTATTAAACCTAAATTACACACATGAAAATAACTGCATAATGCAGTTATGATTTATTACTGAATAGCTTTACTGAGTAGCTTAAGTTTTATGCGAGTAACTTTTCGCAATTACTAATATTTGATCGCCGTTTACGCTTTAAATTTTCACAGTAACTTGCTTGTGAATTGGGTCTTCCTACCGCACCATGGAATACGCGTGTAAATTGCGTAGTGAGTTTTAACCAGTTTTCTGGGGATATGTTTAGTCTTTCGAGTAAAGGAAGGGTCATATTATCAATATGCCCGCGTTTATCCTCTCGTATTATTCGCCCTGTTAGCTCAACGAGTTCAAGGTACGATTTAAGCTCAAACGGCAGTCCTTTAGGCATAATCTGACGTGGCATGCCTGCAAAACGTAGTAACTGCTTAGGTTGCTTACCTTCTGCCGCGCATGTTAAGCGATTCTGTACACTGGTATGGTCTGACTCTTCTGGGGTGTTAGCTATTTTAGCTCTAATGGGATTTAAATCAACATAGGCCATACAAGCTGCAAGTGCTGCTTCATCTAATAATGCTTGAGACGTAAAGCGCCCTTCCCAGAACCTCCCTGTGCAGTTATCTTCTTTATTTGCTCTTCGCGCAATGTCTTCATTTAACAACCGCATAAACCAGCTGATACTTGCTAGGCGTTCGCGGTATTGTTTAACCGTTTGATTGAAAAATATGAGCTCAACTTTACTTAACTTTTCACCTCGTACATATTTCTGCGTCAACAATGTTCCTTTACACAGTTTATGCCAGCGAATAACAATCGCTTTATCATTCAACCTATTTGCTCGGTTATCATCTACATACAGGACTAAGTGAGTGTGATTACTCATAACAGCATAAGCACACACATCAATACAAAATACCTTTGCTAATTCAAGCAGCTTATCTTCAACCCACCCTCGTCGATGCTCGTAAGATTGACCAGTAAAACGGTCTTCTCCACATAAAAATGCACGACGAACACAGCGTGAAATACAGTGATAATATTTTTGTATCAACCAAACTTATTTGACGCTTTCTTGCAATTGCCATAAGACACCCTGCTCGTTTTTTGCACTTCCAATTAGAATCTAGGCGTTTAAAGTGCAAAAAATTAAGATGTGTGTCTGCTTAATTGTAAAATTTAGAATGGATGTCACTGTTATCTTGCTAATGGGTGACCCCAACCATCTTCAAAATAGGCCTCTTCTACTAGGTGAATTTTCACCATGGAAGGTTTCAACGCTTATTTTATCGCTTTTTATATCTGGAACATCTATGTTCTCTATAATCACAAACTGAGCCATATGACTAATTTCACTTAAATAATTCAAGAAATAATAACTTAATTTTGTGCTTGCCAGCTCCTGCTCATCTTTTGATAATTCTCCATATTTACTTTCTGTAGGATCTCGATAAGTAACCAAAGGTGAATCTAAAATCAATAATTTAGGATGAAATAAACCTTTACGAGAACAATATAATAGCGTTGCTATCTTAAAAACCGAATGCAGAATTGCTCGAACGCCTTTACCATTAAGGTGTCTTGGATTCCCATCAATTAAAACATCATATTGTTTGAAATCAAAAGTCACTATTTTATTACCTGGGAACTTGATTTCAGTTAAAACATCGGAGTAAATTTCACAGAACTCATCTATTACTTCATTTTTAGGATGAAAATCTGGTGATTTATATTTTTGTGGGGGTTTTTCAGAGTTACATTGTTGAAGTCTTCGTTGCAAGTCTTCAATCATTTCGAGTTGCTTAATGTTTCTCTTATGATTTGAATATTGTTCCGTTAATAATGAATTATCAAAATCATACTTTTGCAAATCTGGTGTTCTAGCTGATATCTTTGCATCTAAGTCTTCAAGGGTTTTATTTAAATCAGATACTGCCAGAATAAGCTCTTTATTTTGTTTTTTAACTGAGTTAATAGTTAAGTCGAGCTCAATTTTGTTTAGTTTTATTTTTTCTATTTCGGCAAGGGAAGCACTTTTCAGTTGTTTTAATTCGGTTAAATCAGAGCATATATTATTAGATTTATTACCGCAGACCCCACAATGTCCATTATGGTTTACTGATAGTAAAAAAGCAGTCTCCTCCTGAGATTCAAGTCTTTTGATATCAGAATTATATATACCGACAAGATATTCAAAATTAACTAAATTGGCTTTTATACTATTAAGCCTTTCATTTTTTTCTATGAGCTCTTCTGAGGTTTGTTTTTTAAGATTTATAATTCCTGAAACATCCAGTTGTGCCTCGATTAGTGATGACTTGTTTTTTGAAATAGACATTTCTAATTTCATTTGATGTTCTTTTAAATTCTTTATGGATTCATTTTCATATTCAACATCAATATCGACTTTCAAATTATCTATTAACTCTATCAATAAGCTCTTTCTGCCTGATTTTTCACTATCAAATACTTCTTTTTTAATTAGCTCTTTAAATGAACTATAATCCACCCCTGTCAGTAAATAATTAAACAAATTACGATTAATTGTTTTTTCAAAGCTATCCCCACTTTCTATTGGTGATTTTTTATTGATAATCCTTTCTTCGTATGAACATATAATTACTGAAAGTAATCTGATTGTTAAACTAACTTTCTCTCCAGATAGATTTTTTGCAAGTTTAATATTGCTTTGTTGCCAAGGAGGGAGGAAAAACTCATTTAAATTCACTTCACCTTTTTTTAAGGTGCCAACTTTATAGTCAAGCAAATGTTGGTCAGATTTTTTATTCTTAATATGCCCATCATAGAGTTCAAGCTTCTGAGAGGGAAAACCTCTAAATAAAGTATATTTTTTTGAATTAACTGATAATTGTAGAGATATCTCCGAATAAGGTTTACTTTGTTCAATTTTATCTATCGATTCTTTGCCAAACATATAATCAATAGAGTCAACCAAAAAAGACTTACCTGTATTAGAAGCTCCATTAATTACTTTAACACGAGTTTTAAAGTCCACTGAAACGGTTTTAGCTGATTCTCCCGTGAATTGGATTGAATGAATTTCCATTTCTAATTTACTATCATCTTTCAAAGTCAAAACGCTACATCCATAAAAATTTTATTAAAATATTGAAAGCCACTATGATTCAACTGTCCTACGCACCACTTGGCATTATTTTTTAATGACATACTATATTCGCTCTTCATAAGCTTAATGAGCGGCTTAGCATCTCCCGTTACAGAGTAATAAATACCTTCTTTCTCACAAAGAACGTTTATCAATCCAAATCTCTTCATTAAGGCTAAACCATCCCTAACTAACTTCCGCCTTACGGCTAATTCACCTTTTCTATTTGGAATACATGGATGAAGACTCTTAGGTCCATTAAAATCTTTTGAGTAGACAAGTACGTAATCCAATTTAACGATTTCTTCGAATCCTATTGGTGTTGGGTAATATTCATTCAATAAAATTACACTTCGTAGACCAGCTTCCAACACAGTATTAAAAACATCTATTGTTTCTACTTGATCCATTTCAATTTACCTCCATTTACAAAATGATGGCAATATCCTTGTTTTACATCAACTTTGGCATGTACAGCTAATTTACCTGAAGGAACTACATTTGCAGCTTGGGACATCACTGAACACATACAGTCATACCCATTTGGGTAAGCTTGCTTAGCTGTATCATAGATCCCATTGAATACCTGTTTTTCTAGGGCACCTAATAAATTTCCAATAGTATTATCCCGATAGAAGCGTTTAAAAGCATCAGCACTAAAATACCTTTCTCTTTGAATTTCTAAATTAATTTCAAAATCACTATGTCCATCTAAATCTTTAAAGTGTGTATATTCAATTTGATCATACTCACTGTAAGCCATTAATATCTGTTGAATATATGTTGATTCTTCATTTTGAATCTCAGTGGGCACAACTCCATCTGGAGCAGGAAGCATCTCACCTCCAAACCACTCCACAAGAATATTTTTAAACTTTTTATCCAACACAATTGTGTCGATGTCTACAATGTATATTGAATTAAAGTCATATGATTGAATAAATTTTAGTAATTTATGGTCTAAGGGAACTAAGGATTTTTTACAATATTTATCCCAGTTTTTAATAAGCTCTTCTTTAAAAGTTTCAGGATTAAAGATATATGCTTCTAAATTACGATTTACTCCTTTGGGAGCAACAAAGTAATAATTTTTAGGTATTGAAAATTTTTTAAGAAAAGAAAAATATAAAATCTTGCCAATTTCTAACATTCCTTGTTCAGTAGGTAAGGCCTTATTATATTGTTTGCATTGGTAATTATCCCAATCCCCCTCGTGTTTCGACTCGGAGTAAAAACCCACCACGTCTCTTCCCATATCTCCTGCACCTGCAAAGCGTTTGGCCAAGTGATACTTTGTTTTTTGTTGTTCAGCCCATTCACGAACTAACTTCTCTAACTTCACATCATCTAAAGCTAGAATTTGCCTCTCATAATCAATCATTAGTTCCATTAGCCTTAAATTGTCCATTTTAAATTTTTAAAGATAAACTTAAATACAAAATTTAGAATGGGTGCCTTGTTAATTTTTGTTTTAACAAAAAACCTGACAGTCGATAACACTCTGATTAAATTTGCTTGTTAAAAATGTTCATGACCATTTACTAAATCAATTAATAATAAATCTAAAAGATTTGATAACCATATTATTTCATTTTCTTCTTTACTCAACGCTGTCAGCCTAAAACTAGAATCTATTTTTTCTGCATGTACAGACTTATTACGAACAAAGTACATGTACTTAATGCATAGCGTAGCGGCTAAATGCGAGTTATTAATTCTCTTTTTGCTAATTATTTCAACTAGGTGAGCTGTTACATCTTCGTAAAATCCTTTCTCTTTAAGAAAGTCTTCTCTGACGGTTAAAGTACTTTGATTAATCTCAGCCAACCGATAATCATCGTTACTTAAGATGAAGTTTTTATAATTATCAGTTTGCTTAATTGTAGAAAAATTGTTGTAAATAAATTTAATCCACCTGACTTTTGACCTGATCGTACCTGTTTTCAACTTGCTAACTTCATTTATTATTAATGGATAATACTCAGGGTTATCAACTAAATCCTTGCGGATAAAGCTAAGTCTTTTAAACTCATTTTCAAGCCCAGATACCTGCCTATAAATTGCATTGAAAGCTTTCCACTTCCTCTCAAACGCGTCATATGGACTTTCTGAACAATGTGATTTAACTAAGTGAGTCAAAGCAATCAAATACGAGTGCCCCTTTACCGTTTCTTCAAAAATAACATTAACGGCGTTATGATTGAGCTTTTTAAGATTAGATAATTGATCCGCTTTACTTACAATCTGGTTTACATGTGTATTTTCTATTTTATGGCTACTCTTAAACTCTAGGTTACGAATGTAATCTATGGATATTTCCGAGATTTGAATCGCCTCCCCTAAATTACAGTAGTAATAAACTAATGCTTTAACTATTTGCGTATAGATAGCACTTGTATAGTTTTCAAATATGCCAGAAATTTCAACTTTATTACTACGTTGAGCAACAATAATAATTTTATTCCCAAATACGCTTACAGTATCTGTATATGATTTAGAAAAAGGGTATGGAACTTCTCCCTTGTAAATTTCATTATTATCTTTCTTTGCGAAGTCGATTGTTATAACGTATTTATGTTTTCTAGTTGATACCACTTAAATCCTCCAAGAATAATTGTAATTTTTAAAAGGTTTTTTCGTGCTAGTTTGGTGGATTATGTTAACCCAAAACGACTTTCAATAATGTTATGGGACAAAACTTACATGGCTATATTTATACACAGCCATTAATTAGTTCTATTTTTACTTAACCTAACCTTTAACTAAACGGTTTATAAAATTACCACTCATTTTCAAACCTTGTATCGTTCTCACATGGGTCACCATCTCTATCGCCATCCATTTTTGTATTAGGGCAGTTGTTAATAAAAAACACCGCCTCAGCACGTGAAGTCATTTGGCTGCAGTGCTGCCTGCCGTCACAGGTAAAATTTTGCGTGCTTTTTGGAATCACGATTTTTGAGTATTGCTCATCAAATGTGGCTAAATCGGCGTTGGTAATAACGGGGGTGTGGTAATTAAATTGCTCGTTACTTTTATAATGGCTGTATTTATTAACTGCGACAAAACCAAGTACAGCGATAATACTAATTGAGGCTACTTTGCCTAAAAAGCTGTCGGTAAAATTAGATTTAGCAACACGATGATGGTTTGATTTTTTAGGCGTTACTTTAAGCGCAGCTACGCCTTCTATCCGGCAATTTACGGCTTTGGTTTTACCGTCGGGCTGTGTTGCCACTTCAAAATAAAGGGTGTCGCCCACTTTTGGCTTGCGGCTCATATGTTTGAGCGCTGAAATGTGTATAAAGGTGTCGTGCTCTAGGGTGTCTGATTTAATAAAACCAAAGCCCTTTTCGTCATTCCACGCTTTTAACAATCCTTTGTTCATGTATTTACCTGTGCTGATTAAGCTGCGATTACGCAAATTCCATTTAAGTTAACACTTGTTAGTATACGTTCCTAAATTGCTACCACGCAACCAAATATTCATATTATGTTAATTTAAATATTCTAATTAGTTGGCAAAACACTTAACCGTATAGGAAAAATATCGAGCTTTGAGCTTTAAAATCAGGAAAAAAAATCGCGTGTTTTATTTTATAAATTACGGCCATTTGTCCTTTATTCTACGACTGCTAACTTTTGCAAAGCGATTAGCTTAACAGCATGTTTACACTCGATTTTGTCATTAATTATTTCTATCTCAATTAACCGTTTTTAGTACGATTTTTCATTCGTTATTTACTTAATTTACCTATACAATCCACACCTTATTTTTACGCACGTATTTTAAGTGATTATCTCATGTTACTAACCGTTGTTTATATTATTGGTATTACCGCAGAAGCCATGACCGGCGCACTTAGCGCAGGACGGATGAAAATGGATTGGTTTGGCGTAGTGCTGGTAGCCAGCGCCACGGCAATTGGTGGTGGTAGCGTTCGAGATATATTACTAGGCAATTACCCGCTTACGTGGGTACAACACCCAGAGTATTTATTAATTACCTGTATTGCCGGCATTGTAACTACATGGCTGGCTAAATGGGTGGTTAAATTTAAAGGTATATTTATGCGCTTGGATGCCCTTGGTTTAGCTGCCTTTAGTATTATTGGCTGCCAAGTGGGACTAAATATGGGATTACATTACGGTATTTGTGTAGTGGCCGCCGTTGTTACTGGCGTATTTGGTGGGTTACTGCGCGATTTAATATGTCGCCAAGCACCGTTAGTATTACACAATGAGCTATATGCAAGCGTATCGCTAATTGTAGCGTGCTTATACTTAGCATTACACCATTACAATATTGACGACAACATAAGCATTATTGTGAGCTTGGTTGCGGGGTACTTAATACGTATGGCATCAATACGCTTTAAATGGCGCTTACCTACCTTTAGTTTATTAGAGCAGCACGCTAAATAAAAATAACCTTCAATACAAAATAAGGCAGGTAGTATACCTGCCTTAGTTAATATAACTATTAGCGTATTAATTTAACGCCCGCTTACATCGCTTAACGCGGTTTTTAACCCGCTGTTATTTTGCTTAAGTACGCTAAAACTGCCATCGGTTTCTAGCACTACGGCGGCTACATCTTCTATGGCTAATATACCAGCGCCACGTATAGCTGCGCGAATTTCTGATTTTGTTACGCGCTGCGATTTAAGTGCAGCCGTGCAGTATTCACCATCACTCATTAAAAGCGTGGGTTCTGCTTTTATAAGCGCTGCAAATTTTGACGAGCGCACACTAAGCCATGTAATAACATATTGCAGCCCAATTAATACTACAAAGGCAAGTATGCCCTCAGCTAAAGGGACACTTTTTGAAATAATAACAGACGCTAATATAGAGCCCAGCGCAATGGTGACTATAAAGTCGAACACATTCCATTTTGAAAGCGTACGTTTACCCGATATACGCAGCCAAAAAACCAGTGCGATATAACCTAGTACGCCAATAATAAGTACGCGTATTAAACCCTGCATATCATCAAAAAACATAGTCACTCCTTTATGTGCGTTATTTTTTATATAAGTAATTGCCCGCAGTAGTTATTTAAACTCTACATGGCACTTAGTTAAATAACGATGAATAAAGTGCCCTATTTTATTTTGTTAAATGTTTTACAAACTTAATTTTGCTTTGCTCTGTACTTTGATTACGTGGTTACCCATGTTTAAAAACGAACATACATCCTACAAATAAACATAAGGGCTAAACGCTATGGCGTTATAAGTTTACTTTTTTATAGGATAGTATGATTATCAATTTAGGTACAAGTTAGCAGTTTTCTTTGCTCAATAACGTTATAAAGGGATTTATCTTGAAATTAATTAAAAAAGCGATAGTTATCGGTGCATTAATACTGGCACAAGGATGTGTTTCTTACGATTTAGTGCACGTTAAAACATATACTTCAGGGCAAAAGCCAGTCAAAGGTACAGCCGTTAAACAAATTAAGTATGGGGATGGCTTTAAATGGGTGGGTGTTATAATTTCGCCAATTATTCCTATTCCTCTTATATTACCTTATGGTCGTGAACGCACCACTACTTGGTTATCTGATAATGGTGCTAGTGTTTACACCGAAATTCAAAAAACAGAAGCCAAAGGTTATGGGTGTCTGTTTATTAGCTCAGAAATAAATGGCTGCAGCGATGAAACGACTTGGGGCGCATTAATGATAAATGATATTAAGCTTCACTAACTATTTTATACCACTCTTTTATGCTCAGGGCAGTTTAAATTTAAACTACGGTTGATTATGATAACTTAAGCATTATATCTCTATTTTCGCTTTTTAATTATTAGAAAGGATCACCATGTCTAGCTATAACGAATCTCCAGAACAAATTGAACAAGCCACACAAGGCTATGTGATGCAGCAAACTATGTTGCGTATTAAAGATCCAAAGCCGTCTTTAGAATTTTATCAAAATGTATTGGGTATGAAGCTTTTAGGTAAGTATGACTTTCCTGGTATGAAATTTACGCTTTACTTTTTAGGCTACGAACAAGAGTTGCCAGAAGGCGATGATAAGGCAAAAGCTGAATGGGTGTTTCGTCGCCCTGCGTTGATTGAGCTTACTCATAATTGGGGCACTGAAAACGACGACAGTTTTGAGGGATACCACAGTGGTAACCAAGAGCCTAAAGGCTTTGGCCATATTGGTATTAGCGTACCGGATGTTTACGAAGCCTGTGAGCGCTTTGCAAAATACGATGTTGAGTTTGTTAAAAAACCAGATGATGGTTCAATGAAAGGCTTAGCCTTTATTAAAGATCCTGACGGCTACTGGATTGAAATACTCTCTGCTGAGGGAATTACCGAGATTATCCTTTCTCAGTAATAATTATTTCTCTATACAAAAAATATTACACATAAAAAGCCTGCATTAGCAGGCTTTTTTATGTGTAATATTTATGCGTTATTTACGTAGTGCGTCGATTCGTGCATCAAGCGGTGGGTGCGATGACAACAGTTCAGCCATCCCTTTGCCACTTGCAATACCAAAGGCCATCATTGAACCTTCTAATTGCGACGGATGATTTTGCTTTAATCGCTCAAGGGCTGATCGCATTTTATCGGCACCAACTAGTTTTGCTGCGCCGCTGTCGGCTGCAAACTCACGTTTACGGCTGTAACTTGCAACCACTATGCTTGCTAGTACACCAAATAATACTTGGAATAACATATCGAATAAAAAGTATGTCCAGCTACTGCCGCCCTCTTCTTCATCGCTATTAATAAAGTTATCTACAATGCCTGCCAGTACTTTTGCGGCAAATATTACAAAGGTATTTACCACGCCTTGTATTAGCGTAAGCGTTACCATGTCGCCGTTAGCCACGTGCGATACTTCGTGGGCAAGTACGGCTTCGGCCTGATCTTTGGTCATGTTGTGCATTAAGCCTGTGCTTACTGCCACTAACGAGTTGTTTTTACTTGGGCCCGTTGCAAACGCGTTCATTTCTGGGCTGTCGTAAATAGCCACTTCTGGCATTTTGATACCTGCTTTTTGTGCTTGCGCAGATACCGTTTGTACAAGCCAATGTTCGGTTTCGTTTCGAGGCTGCGTAATTACGTGCGCGCCTGTTGATTTTTTAGCGATCCATTTCGACATAAATAACGAAATAAACGATCCACCAAAACCAAATACTGTGGCTATAAGTAAAATTCCGCCAAGGCTACGATGGCTTAAGCCCAGCGCACTCATTATTATTGAAAGCACTACACCTAATACCAACATAACCGCTAGGTTAGTTAATAAAAACAAAAATATACGTTTCATATTGTCCTCACAAAAATAGGTTTGATCACCGAACATAAAATTAAATTAGGTTAAAGCAACCACTGCGTTATGACACACTATGTCATAACGTTAGCGCTATTCTGTGACAAACTATGTCATAACACAAGTGTTATTTATGTGTTTATTGATAATTTTTTTGAGAGGCATTTTATAGCAAATTTAAGACTAAAGTTTCTTTATAAGTCAGCTTATTACAAGCTGTTATTAAGCTCTGCCATATCAATTGGAAAACCACGCTCGTGTGCCAATATGCGTGCAACTTCGTCAATTTTGTCGCCGCTATTATGTTTAAGGTACGACCATTGGTGGGTACTGCGGTGATGATTTACAGCAGGATCGCTACTTATTATTCCTAATTTTATAAACTCACCCACTATTTGATCTGCCGCTATTAACGTTGACGATGCTTTAACATTTTCGGCCCGTGCGTAACTAATATGCGAATATAAACTTACATCGGCTACGCGCAAAGTGTCGTCATCCCCTGGGATTTGTTGCCCGCCATACAAGGCATTATTTTGTGTGCTAGCAGTTTTAAATGCAGGTACAAACTCGGCTACATAATCTATTGCTGTTTGGTTACGTGTTTGCAATGCTGTTTTGTCCCACCCATCTTTAATATAGTGCAGGTATTTATCAGGGAGTTTAGGTTGAGCACTCATTGGTGTTGCATCAGCTAAGCCATCATTAAATAGCGTAATGTCGTTGGTCATGCCGTGTATTTGAAAATACCCGTTAGGGTAAGGCGTTAGCTGCGCCATGCCCTCTGGTGTGCCACGGTTACCGTAAATAATAATTTCGGGTATTTGCCCACCAGCACCTTGCCAATGAGTTATATAAGAGGCTTTAAATTCGACCATGCGTTTTACATCTACCCCAACGAGGTCGTCAATAATACCGGTTTGAAAACCACACGCATTAATTAGGTAATCTACCTCAATGGTTTGCGTATCGGCTTGTGTATTGGTTGAAGTATCAGGTTGTTCATCAAGGCTTGGCTCTGATTGGTATTCAATACGCCACTTAAGTGTTTGCTTATCATTATTGGTATTTATAACTGGCGATACATTTTTAACACTGGTGCTTGTTAAAACGTGAGCGTGTTTGTACTGTGCAAGGGCGAGTTGTGCACTGGCCGATAAACGAAAAATATTCCAGCCATATTCTTGTGCAACAATTAGCGGAAACTTTAGCTTATCTAAATCTAAATGCTTAGCCACGGGTATCATCCACTCATCTAACGACGTGGGCTTGGCTACTTGTTTTTGCTTAGCAAGCTTTAGCATTTGCTCATAACTATATAACTGATAATAATGCTCTGGCTCGCCTAACACTTTATTAGCGCTATCTTGCTCTACAAGCTCGCTGTAGGCTTTTACTAATTTATTTAAACGCGGAAATAAGTCCTCCGGTGAGTCGTCATCGCGTTTAGGCACTGCAAATACTGTGGGGCGAACATCGATGGTGTAAGGATAAAGGCGCGCAATATCTATACATTGCTTGAGTAAATCTATGCAGTCTTCGTCGGGTATTTCACGATATAAGTTGCCACCCGCATGCAAATGGCACATTGGAGGGCCATCAATTAACGACTTTTTCTTTTCAAGCACATAAGTTTCTAGCCCTAACGCAGCAAGTCTAATGGCTATAGTGGCGCCAGCTGTGCCTCCACCTATTATACCTACGCGTTTTTTAGGTAAGCCATAGTTTAGTGCCTTTGGCTCAGCGCTTACGTGCGCATCTGGGGCGTAGTTTTCAATAAATGGGTGCGTCATATAGTCGTTATGTCCTTAGTAACATTGTCTTTAAGCAAGCTATGTATTTATAAACGTTTATATGTGTACTAAGGCTGACTATTTCAAGATTTACCTAAAAAAGTAACTTTTTTAAAACCACTTAAGTGTTTATAGATAACGCACTAAGCAAGCTTTTGTATATTTGTAACTTAGGAGTTTGCTCGCTGTATGGGCTTATAGCAAGTATTGGAAACGGTAAACGTGCTTTAAGTGAATCAAGGTTCGCTTGGTATTCGTCCATGTTTTTATCGACTTGGTTTGCAATCCAGCCAACGCAGTTTATACCCATACTTTGCATATGCGCAGCGGTTAGTAACGCATGATTTAAGCAACCTAGCTTCATGCCAACAACAAGTATTACCGGCAGTTGCTCTGCTTTAACCCAGTCGTATAAATAATCGTTTTTATTAATAGGTAATGCCCAACCACCAGCACCTTCTGTAAGTATAATGTCAGCGCCCTGTTGTTTTACGTTTTTATAAGCATCACTAAGTTTATCAACAGTAATACTAACCCCAACTTGCTCCGCTGCTATGTGCGGCGCAATAGGTGGTGCAAACGCAAACGGATTTACTACGTCGTATTTAGCGCTCACTGTTGCGCTTTCCATTAGTATTAGGGCATCGGCGTTTACTAGTTGATCGAACGCCATTTCGCAGCCAGCAGCAAGGGGTTTAAAGCCAATGGCTTGTTTTTTATGTTGGGCAAGTAACTTTAGTAGCAAACTGGTAACGTGGGTTTTTCCGGCATCGGTGTCGGTGCCTGTTATAAAAAATTCTTTCATGCGTTGCCTTTAATGTCTTTGGACTTATTTAGTGTTTTTGTAATGATAACAGCACCACATGATAAGACACACATGCTTTGTTATTTATAAGCGGATACGCACTGCATACTTTTTGTAGCGCCGATTTAGTAAGTAACCCTTGGCGCGTATTGGTATGATTTTGCGTAGTAGCGCCAATAGCCTTAATTGAGGCAATAGCTTTTAAAGGTGTTGTGTATTCATCGGTGTAAATACGTTTTTTAGCGCTATTAATAGTAAACCCTGCATTTTGGACTGATTGGTTTATATGCAGCTCACTATTAAAGGTATTTATATGGCTGTTAGAATCAAGCGCGGCAAAGGCTGTTTTTATTTCGTTTAGTGAACCCTCTACCACAGTGCTTATGTACGCCTGCCCGCCTGGTTTTAATATGCTGTAAAGTGATTGCATTAAAGCCGAAAAATTAGCAGACCACTGCACTGCAAAATTACTGTAAATAACATCAACACTGTTTGCTTGTAGCGGTAAGTTATCCATATCGGCGCATATTTTTGGTGTGGTTAAATCACTACTTTGCAACATGTTTAAGCTCAAATCCATTGCCACAACGCTTGCAAATACGCTTTGTAATGTGTGTGTATTAACAAGCGGGCCTGCGCCTAAATCAACACAAAGCTTATTTTTATTAATGCCTGGTTTTATTAGCGCAAATAGATCGCTCGCAGCATGTTTTTGTACATTTGCATGGGTGTTATAACTCGCCGCCGCCTTTGAAAACTTACTTTGTGTAGACTTTTTAAGCTCCTTGTTTAGCTCTCGATTTGGCTCCTTATTTAATTCTTTATTTGAATCGCTACTCACTAGGCACGGTTTTACAAGTTGTGTTTGCACTAGATCTGTTTTTAATACTGGCTGAGCAGTCATGCTATTGCACCTACTAAATGCTTAACTAAGTGCGTTATGTCTTGCTCGGTATGTGCGGCGGTTAAAGTAATGCGTAAACGTGAGGTGTTATGTGCAACCGTGGGCGGTCTAATTGCAGTGAGCCAAATACCCTGTTGTTTAAGTTTATCTGCCGCTTGTAACGTTTGCTCAGCACAACCTAATACAATGGGCTGTATGGCTGTATTTGATTCCATTACTGCAATATTATGGGTTTTAGTGAGTTGCTTAAATAATGCAATATTGGCATTTAGCTTATCGCGTTTATCATTGGCTGTTTTTATGTTTTTAATACGCGCGAGAGTGTGACTTGCCATAAGCGGCGACATGGCGGTTGAATACGTGTAATCGCGATTAAACTGCAGCATGTAATCAATAAACTGTTTACTTCCTAATACACACGCGCCACTACTAGCCACTGCTTTACCAAAAGTAATGACTAATATATCTGGCAGCGTTTGAGTAATAAACGCTTCGCAACTGCCTAAGCCTGTTTTACCTAATGCACCAAAGCCGTGTGCGTCGTCAATCATTAGCCATGCGTTGTGCTGTTTTGCTAAGACGAGTAATTCTTTAAGAGGCGCGGTATCGCCATCCATCGAAAACACACCTTCGCTTATAATTAGCTTGTTTTGCGCTTTTGATTTTTCGAGCTGTGAACGTAAGTGATTCATGTCGTTGTGATTAAAACGCACTAATGCCGCGTTTGAGTGCATAGCCCCGTCAATCAAACTTGCATGATTTAACTTATCTTGAAAAATAGCGCTGTTTTGTGCAGCCGCTTTATCTTGAAACAGCGCTTTAATTACGCTGCTATTAGCGCTAAACCCTGAGTTAAATAGCATTCCTGCGCCATAACCAAATTGCTCACATAAGTATTGTTCAAGCGCTTTTTGCTGCGCCTGATAACCGGTAACCAATGCAGAGCTGTGACTGCCTAATGCGTAGGAGTCATTAAGGTTTACAGCCTCATCCCCAAAGCCTAAGTAGTCATTACTGGCAAAGTTAAGATAGGTTTTATTATTAACCGTTATGGTGCGCGCTGTAGCGTGCTCTACTACATTGCGTTTACGAAGCAGCGCATCTTGCTGGCGAGCCTCAAGATGCGTATTTATAAAATCAAAAGGCATAGATATAAAAGCCTACGCTTCGTAAAACAATTCAGACGTTGCTTTGTCGGCTACTTGCGATGAAAGCGAGGCTTCTACTGCTTCGTCTGAATAGTCGTGACGTTTTTCTGGGTTCATGCCTAGTTTTTTAATTAGGTTCATATCGGCATCAGCGTCGGGATTCTCGGTGGTAAGTAGTTTATCACCATAAAATATTGAGTTAGCGCCTGCAAAAAAGCACATCGATTGCATTTGCTCGTTCATGGCGTTACGCCCTGCCGATAAACGTACATAGCTGTGTGGCATCATAATGCGCGCTGTTGCTATGGTACGTACAAATTCAAAGTGATCTAAATCGTCTACGTTTTCAAGCGGTGTGCCTTTAACTTTAACCAGCATATTAATAGGCACGCTTTCTGGCTGTTGTGGCAAATTAGCTAGTTGCATAAGTAGTCCAAAGCGGTCGCTTGCTTGCTCGCCCATGCCGACTATTCCGCCCGAGCATACTTTCATACCGGCGTCGCGTACGTGGTCAATGGTATTTAATCTATCTTGAAAAGTACGGGTTGATATAATTTGCTCGTAATACTCAGGTGACGTGTCAAGGTTGTGATTGTAGTAATCAAGCCCTGCGTCTCTAAGTTCATGGGCTTTTTCGTTAGTGAGTTTGCCTAGCGTCATACAGGTTTCTAACCCTAGCTCTTTTACTTCTTTAACCATTTGCGAAATGTATGGCATGTCTCTGTCTTTTGGATCTGACCATGCAGCGCCCATACAAAAACGGGTCGCGCCTTTTTGTTTAGCAAGGCGTGCTTGCTCTACTACTTTTTCTACTTCTATTAAGCGTTCGCGTTCTAAATCAGTTCGGTAATGCCCCGACTGCGGGCAATACTTACAATCTTCTGGGCAAGCGCCTGTTTTAATTGATAACAACGTAGAAATTTGCACTTCATTTGGGTTGAAGTTAGCACGGTGAACCGATGCGGCTTTAAAAAGTAAATCGTTAAATGGCATTTCAAATAATGCTTTAACTTCAGCGTGGGTCCAATCGTGACGAACAGGTGCAAGTTCCATAATACTCTCTTATTTTTTTCTCAGCGGTGATATTGGCTTAGTCTACGAGTTGAAGTACCATTGTCAACGAAGCCCACCAAGTTAAAGTTTACATATGATTAAAAAGAACACTATTGACCTTGATTTTGATCGTGAGCACATTTGGCACCCATATACATCGATGACTAAGCCAATTCCGGTATACCCCGTTACACATGCAAATCACAACATTATTTATCTCGAAACTGGCGAGCAATTAATCGATGGCATGGCCTCGTGGTGGAGCGCAATACATGGCTATAACCACCCTGTTATAAATAACGCCATGATTGAGCAAATTAATAATATGAGCCACATTATGTTTGGCGGTATTACACATAACAGCGCGGTAGAGCTGTGCAAAAAAATAGTAAATATAACGCCGCCTAGTTTAACTAAAGTGTTTTTAGCCGACAGCGGCTCGGTAAGTGTTGAAGTGGCAATAAAAATGGCGCTGCAATATTGGTTAAGCCAAGGTATTACTACAAAACAAAAATTAATGACGCCTTACAAGGGCTACCATGGCGACACGTTTGCAGCCATGAGCGTATGCGACCCCGTTAACTCAATGCATAGTTTATATTCAGGCTTTTTACCTGAACACGTTTTTGTGCCTGCACCGGTTAGTCAATTTGGGTTCGAGTTTAACCAAACTGAAGCCCAAGAGCTTGAAGAATACTTTAAAGCAAACCACAGCCAAGTAGCCGCCTTTATCATTGAGCCTATTGTACAAAACGCAGGTGGCATGAACTTTTATCATCCTGATTATTTAGCCTGCGTCCGTAAATTATGCACCCACTATAACGTACTACTAATTTGCGACGAAATTGCCACAGGCTTTGGCCGTACAGGTAAATTATTTGCTGTAGAGCACGCCAATATAGAGCCCGATATAATGTGTATTGGTAAAGCATTAACTGGCGGCTCAATGACGTTATCGGCCACTATAACTAGCGATAAAATAGCGATTGGCATAAGCGAAGGTGAAGCAGGTGTTTTAATGCACGGCCCTACGTTTATGGGTAACCCACTTGCCTGTGCAGCGGCCTGCGCAAGTATTGATTTATTACTTAAGCAAAACTGGCAACAACGAATAAAGCAAATTAACACCCAACTACAACAACTTCATAAATGCAGTGAACTTAATGCAGTTGCTAATGTGCGTACCTTAGGTGCAATAGGTGTTGTTGAACTAAACGAGGCTGCTGGCAATGTTGATGTTGCTAAAATTCAGGCCTATTTTGTAGAGCAAGGTGTATGGATACGCCCATTCGGTAAACTAATTTACCTTATGCCACCGTATATAAGTGACGACACAAGTATAAAAACACTGTGTGATGCCATTTATAATGCCATTAAAGGCAAGCATTACGCTTAATAGTCGGTCTCAATAACTAATCCTAATACAGGTTATAGCGCTATTTGCTGTAACCTACCGCTACATTTAGTGTTTTTATCTATTAAGCGAGTTTGTAGTTATTGATCTCGTTAACCATTAGCTATATGATAATGTCTATCATTTACAATTACCTTTTTGGACTTCTTTGCTATGAAATTACTATTTAAACCAGCCAAAACTTTAGGTGCAAGCCTTTTACTAGCCTCGGCGTTTATGGCTCAACCAGTATTAGCTAACGGCCCTATTGGCGAGCATGTTAATCATCTTCAAGCTAACCTCAAAAGTTACGCAGAAGAAGTAGAATGGATGGTAGGCAAAGTTGATACCATGGTAAGCGACTACGATACTAAAGGCGCAAAATCTGTAAAAACTGATGATTTAATTGAATATTGGGAATCAGTTAAGTTTCACAGCGCAATAGAAACTAACTTTGTACCAGTATACGCTTCTATTTGGCAGGGTCTTTATGGCGTAAAAATGGCCATTGATAATAAAGAGCCTGCTGAGGAAGTTCGTAAACAGCAAAAAGCGATGAACATAGCCTTGTGGCAAGGCCTTGGGGCTGTTAAGCTTGCTGCAAAATTCCAGCAAAAAGGCTTGTTAGACACTGTAAAAGCAACCGCTACAACTCAAATGACACAAAGTGCCACAATTGATGAAATTAAGCACAAATTAGACCGTGTAGTAGCAAAATTTGCTGAGCGTTTACGAGACGAAGCAACTGAAATTGTTCACGATACTTATCTGCACCTGTTTGAAGGCGTTGAAGGTACACTTATTGAACAAGATGCAAAACTAGTTGAAGTGCTGGAAAAAGACTTTAACGTAACACTGCCACAAGCCATTAAAAACAGCAAAAGCGTAGACGAAGTACGCGACGTGATCAGTGATATGCAAACAAAATTAGACCGCGCTAAGGTTTTAATAGAAAAAGCCGAAAAAGCACGTAAGGATGTATTTTAAGTGAAGCGTAGGACCTTTATTCAAGGCCTAGCTGCGTTAGGGGTGGTTGGCTCATTGCCACTGCCTCTTTCTCGTGCGCTAGCCGCTGATATAGCAAACCCTGTTTCTGTTGACGATTTACCAAAGCTCAAAGGCGAGTTAACGCTTTATTTAGGCCGAGGCGAAGGTGGTTTGTATGAAAACGTATTACAAGCAATCCAGAAAAAAAATCCAGACTTTAAACTCGGTATACGCCGAGGTCCTACTGCTGCTTTAGCAAATACCATTGTTGCAGAAGCTAAAGCTGGCGTTCGCCGCGCTGATTTATTTTGGGCAGTTGATTCAGGCGCAATTGGTTTAGTAACTGATGCTGGCCTTGCACAACCTATCCCAGGTGATTTATCTGCTCAGTTACAACCACAATTTAGATATAAAGAGTGGGCACCTGTAACTGGCCGTATTCGTACATTGCCATATAACACGTCGCGTTTGACTAAAGATCAAATTCCAACAAGTATTATGGAAATTGCCGACAGCGATTTAAGTATTGGCTGGGCGCCCGCCTACGCTTCTTTTCAATCGTTTGTAACCGCAATGCGAATTTTAGAAGGCGATGACAAAACCGCTAAGTGGCTTAAAAAGATTCAAAAACGTGCTAAAACATACGCCGGCGAGCTAGGTGTTGTTATGGGCGTTGAACGCGGTGAAGTTGATATTGGTTTTGCAAATCACTATTACACTTTACGTTTAAAATCAGGTAAGCCTGATGCCAAGCTAGATTTAGCATTTACACAAAATGATGCGGGCTGTTTAGTTAATGCATCGGGTGTATTAGCGCTTAACGACGATCCGCTTGCAACTAACTTTATGCGTTACTTACTAAGTAAAGAAGTACAAGGTTACTTAGCCAGTGAAGCGTACGAAATTCCGTTAGTAAATGGTATTACCCAACCTGAGGGTTTACCGTCACTTGCTAATATTTCTCCACCTAAAGTAGATTTAACACAGCTAGCTGATTTACGTCCTACTATAGATTTGATGCGAAGCAGCGGCGTATTGTAATGAAAATACCTGCCTCTTATCCAATGGCGCTGCTTGCAGCGCTTGTTGCGCTTACCCCTGTTTATGTATTAATTGTGCTTGCAAGCGATGCGAGCTCAGTGTTTGACACCCACAATCTTCAAATTTTAGGTAACACGTTATCGTTAATGGGTTTAACGGTACTTGGATCTATTTTAATTGGTGTGCCACTGGCGTTTATTAGCGCGTATGTGCATTTACCATTTAAAAAGCTCTGGCTGGTTGTATTTGCAGCCCCACTGGCAATTCCCAGTTATATTGGCGCATTTACACTTTATGCTGCTTTTGGCCCCGGTGGCGAAATAAATACCTTAACAGGAATAGAAACACCATCAATGTATGGCCTAACAGGTGCCGCCATTGTAATGACGCTTTATACCTTCCCGTTTGTAATGATGACAACTCGCTCATCCCTACTGAGCCTTGACGCAAGCATGGTTAATGCCGCACGAACGCTGGGCATGTCGATGACGCAAAGTATATTTAAAGTTATATTACCGCGCGTAGTTAACGGTATTGCAGCAGGCTCATTGTTAGTCGCGCTTTATACGTTATCAGACTTTGGCACGCCGGCAATGATGCGCTTAGATACTTTTACCCGCGTAATTTACGTTGAATACAATGCCTTTGCGTTAGGACGCGCTGCAATGCTTTCACTTCAACTGATGGTTATTGTCGGTTTTTTACTTTTAGTTGAATCACAAATAAAAACAGCGCCTGAGCGCCATGGTCGCCCGTTAATTTTATTTCCAAGTAAAGTACAATTAAGTGCCATGTTTGTTACGTTTGCACCTGTTTTACTGCTTGCTATTGGCTTGCCTTTGGCTATATTTTCGCTTTGGTTAGCTCGCGATGGTTTTAGCTCATTTGATTTTAATATTGCATGGAACTCTACGTATGCATCGGGTATTGCGGCAATTGTAGCCGTTATCGTTGCGATCCCCGTTGCACATGCTGCACTGAGTGGAAAAGCGGGTCGTATAATGGAGCGTGTTACTTACTTTGGTTTTGGTATTCCGGGTATAGTAATGGGCACAGCGCTTGTTTACGGTGGTTTGCAGTTGCCGTTTTTATATCAAACACTGGGATTGCTTATTATTGCTTACATGCTGCGATTTTTACCACTTGCTGTAGGCTCTGTTAGAACAAGCACCGAACACTTAGATCCAAGCTTAGTGAAGTCTGCGCGCGTATTAGGTGCAAGCCCACGTGAAGTATTTACTCGCATAACACTGCCTTTAACTATGCGCGGTATTATTGCCGGTGCAGCACTGGTGTTTTTAGAGTCAATGCGTGAACTCGAAGCCACGCTATTACTTGGTCCTACAGGGTTTGAAACCCTCTCTACTTATTTATGGCGTGTATACGAAGCGGGCTATTTTGGTCGCGCCGCGATTCCAGGGTTATTGTTAGTAGTGATATCTGCCTGCGGGTTAGCTATTATGATGTCTGGCGAAAAACGCAACCAGTTTGAACATTAAGGATTTAAGAAACAATGCTATCTGTAAGTCAGTTGTCTATAGATTATGGCAGTAACCGCGTAGTAAGCGATTTAAACTTTTCGCTGGGTGAAAACGAAATCCTTATGCTTGTAGGGCCAACAGGTTGTGGTAAAAGTACAATTTTACAAGCCCTTGCTGGCCTTATACCTATTAGCGAAGGCGAAATAAACACAGGTAAATGGCGCGCTACACCCAAATTAACAATACCTCCTGAAAAACGCAGTGTAGGCATGGTATTTCAAGATTTTGCGTTATTTCCGCACTTAACCGTACAGCAAAACATTTGCTTTAGATTAAAAGATACAGCCCCTGCTGAGTATTGGATAAACCTACTTGGGTTGAGCGATTTTAGAGACAAAAAACCAGCAACGCTTTCTGGCGGACAAAAGCAGCGCGTTGCACTTGCGCGTACCCTTGCCCACCAACCTGACTTTGTATTACTTGATGAGCCGCTTTCAAACTTAGATGCCGCTCTTAAAGACATGCTTCGTTGGGATATTAGAAACGCACTTAAAGCCGCTGGCGTACCGGCGATTTGGGTAACACACGACCAAGAAGAAGCACTCTCCGTTGGCGACCGCGTTGGTGTGCTTAAAGGCGGCGAAATTCAGCAAATCGATACACCCGAGCGCTGTTTTAGTACCCCAAACAATCGCTTTGTGGCACGCTTTTTAGGTGAAGCCAGCTTTATTAGCGGCCAATTTAGCCAAGGACAAGCCACTACCTCAATTGGTAATGCGCCCGCTCATGGCGTTGACTGTGAAAGTGGCGACGTTGATGTACTACTTCGACCAGACGATGTGTTACTTGTACAAAGCAGTGTTGGCAATAACGGCGAAGTAATTTGGGTACGATTTGAAGGTGGCAGCCGCTTGTGCGCTGTAAAACTTGCGTGCTCTACGGTTGTAACTAGCAGAGTAAGCCATGAAGTTGTGGTAAACCCAGGCGACGAAGTGCATGTATCACTAAGTACCTCGCACCCATTAGCGGTTTATAAACAAAAAGCTTAACTACCTTGTAACTTACATAAACCAAAAAAGCCCATATATGGGCTTTTCAATAGGTATTGCTATGTAGGTTACTAACTAAAGTCGAAGCACTACCACTCAAACATGTAGGCCATTTTACTTATTGTTTTTAGCGGCACATTATGTGAGTTTCGTTTAGCGTATAGGTGCTGCATAGCTTTGTCTTTTACTTCACCCACTATCACTTCTTTTACTTGATAACCTAAAGCAACGGCAGCTTGAGAGTAAGCTATAAATTCCCACTTTTTAATATTGGTGTTATCTACAATCACCAATGGAATGCCTTGAGCAAGTGCATTTATAAAGCGCGCCAAATTTAAATTATGAAATTGTGGTAACTTAAATTTATCGAAATGATATTCGCCCTGCTCATTATTAAAGTAATCATCAGTTGAGCAAATTAGATACTGACTTTCGTCGGCTCCACCTAATTCGTCAGCAAGGCTTTGCGCGTAGTAAGACTTACCACTTCCTGGTAGTCCTCGTAAAATAAAAACTTGTTTCATAGCATCGATTTTTTAAGGGTGAATAAATATTAATTTAGTTTGGATGTTAATAATGCCACAAAATCATTAAATTTCAGAGCAACAAATCATAATAGTGGCAATTAAACTCTAAAAACTGTTTAAAAATAAACCGCATGCATAAAAACTTTTAAAGAGTTGCCCACAATAGTTTTTTTATTTAACTTTACTAGGTAAGATACAGGGTTCAAGTGCAGCGCCGTTTATGTGCAATTTATGCCCGAGTGTTGCGCACAGTTAAAATAAAATAGTTAGGCAACTTATATCATTGGAGTGAAGATGAGCCATTTAGCGATTTCAGAGCTATTAAAAGGCAATGTTGCGGTAGACAGCCAAGTAACAATTAAAGGCTGGATCCGTACTCGCCGCGATTCAAAAGCAGGAATTTCATTTTTAGCCGTTCATGACGGTTCGTGTTTTGATCCTATTCAAGCGGTAGTTCCTAATTCACTGAATAATTATGATGAAGTTACTAGCTTAACAGCCGGTTGTTCTGTGTCGGTTACTGGTGTTTTAGTTCAATCTGCTGGCCAAGGTCAATCTTACGAAATTCAAGCTAACTCAGTGACTGTATTAGGTTGGGTAGAGAACCCAGATTCATACCCAATGTCGGCAAAACGCCACAGCATTGAGTACTTACGTGAGCACGCTCACCTTCGCCCTCGTACAAATATGATTGGCGCGGTAACTCGTGTACGTAACTGTTTAGCACAAGCTATTCACCGTTTTTACCACGAGCAAGGCTTTTACTGGATCAGCACGCCAATCATTACGGCAAGTGACTGTGAAGGTGCTGGCGAAATGTTCCGTGTATCAACGCTTGATATGCAAAACTTACCACTTACAGACAAAGGCGAAGTTGATTACAGCGAAGATTTCTTCGGTAAAGAAGCATTCCTTACTGTATCTGGTCAGTTAAATGGCGAAACTTACGCGTCTGCAATGTCAAAAATTTATACATTTGGCCCTACATTCCGCGCAGAGAATTCAAATACATCTCGACACCTTGCAGAATTTTGGATGGTAGAGCCTGAAGTAGCGTTTGCTGATTTAGAAGATATAGCAAAACTTGCTGAAAACATGCTCAAGTATGTGTTTAAAGCCGTACTTGAAGAGCGCCGTGATGACATGGAATTTTTTGCACAACGTGTAGAAAAAACCGCAATTACGCGTTTAGAAGAATTTGTAGATAAAGACTTTGCACAAGTTGACTACACAGACGCTGTAGAAATCCTTAAAAACTGTGGCAAAAAGTTTGAGTACGCTGTTGAATGGGGCGTAGATTTACAGTCTGAGCACGAGCGTTACCTTGCAGAAGAGCACTTTAAAGCACCGGTAGTTATTAAAAACTACCCTCGTGACATTAAAGCATTCTACATGCGCCAAAACGAAGACGGTAAAACCGTTGCCGCAATGGACGTAGTAGCGCCTGGTATTGGCGAGATCATTGGTGGTTCACAACGTGAAGAACGCCTTGATGTGCTTGATGCACGTTTAGAAGAAATGGGCTTAAACAAAGAAGATTACAGCTGGTACCGCGATTTACGTAAATACGGTAGCGTGCCACATTCAGGCTTTGGTTTAGGCTTTGAACGCTTAGTTGCTTATGTAACAGGTATGGGCAACGTACGTGACGTTATTGCCTTCCCTCGTACTAAAGGCAGCGCAACTTACTAATACTAAGTTAGCCGTTTATAAATACTAAAAACCAGCCAATTGGCTGGTTTTTTTGTGTCTTTAATTTACCGAATAAAAAAGCCGCAGCACTCAAAGAGCACCACGGCTTTCAACCAGAATAAGTTTGTTTATTTAAAGGCTATAAAGCACTCTCTAACTGTGGCAGTACTTCAAACAAATCAGCCACTAAACCGTAATCTGCAACTTGAAAAATAGGTGCGTCAGGGTCTTTATTAATCGCGACGATTACTTTTGAGTCTTTCATCCCCGCTAAATGCTGAATAGCACCGCTAATACCTACTGCAATGTATAAATTAGGCGCTACAATTTTACCTGTTTGGCCTACTTGCATGTCGTTAGGTACAAAGCCTGCATCAACTGCTGCACGCGATGCACCAATAGCTGCACCTAGTTTATCGGCAATACCATTAAGTAATGCAAAGTTTTCGCCGTTTTGCATACCGCGACCACCCGATATGACCACACTAGCAGCTGTAAGCTCAGGGCGTTCTGATTCAGTTTGCTCTACACTTACAAAGCTGCTTAATTGCGAATCTGATACTGTATCAATACTTGTTATAGCAACAGCTGATTGCTCACCTTGTAAATCAAAGCTACTGGCACGCACGGTAATTACTTTTTTACTGTCGAGTGATTTAACCGTGGCGATTGCATTACCTGCATAAATCGGACGTTTAAATGTATCGGCGTCCACTACTGCGATAATTTCAGAAATTTGCGCAACATCTAATAGCGCAGCAACACGTGGCATAAAGTTTTTGCCCGTTGTAGTAGCACTTGCAACAATATGGCTGTAGTTGTCGCTAATTGATAAAACTAAATCGCTCATGCTCTCAGCTAACTGATGTTCATAAACGCTATTATCAGCAACTAAAACATTAGCTACGCCATCAATGCTGGCCACTTGTGAGCTCATTGCGCTTAAGTTGTTACCTGCAATTAGTACATCAATAGGAAAACCCATTTTTACTGCGGCGTTAATAGTTTTTGAGGTTTCTGGTTTTAAGGCACCGTTGTCGTGCTCTGCAATTACGAGTGTTTTCATTTAAATCACCTTTGCCTCTGTTTTTAATTTTTCTACAAGCTGCGCTACGTCTTCTACAATAATTCCTGCGGTGCGTTTAGCTGGCTCTTCTACACTTATTAATTGCATACGCGGTGTTAAATCAACACCAAGCGAATCTGCTGCTATTACTTCAAGCGGCTTACGTTTGGCTTTCATAATATTTGGCAGTGATGCATAGCGAGGCTCATTTAAGCGTAAATCAGTTGTAACAACTGCCGGTAAATTAAGTGCTACCGTTTGCAGCCCGCCATCAACTTCGCGTGTTACGTTTACTTTGCCATTTTCAATAACTACTTTTGATGCAAATGTACCCTGCCCGCGATTAGTTAATGCAGCAAGCATTTGACCTGTTTGATTATTATCTGAGTCAATTGACTGCTTACCTAAAATGACAAGTTCAGGCGTTTCTTGCTCTACAATTTTAGCGAGTAGTTTTGCAATATGAAGTGACTCGAGCTTTTCATCGGTTTCGATGTGAATAGCTTTGTCAGCACCCAATGCTAATGCTGTGCGTAATTGTTCTTGTGATGCTTTTGAACCAATAGTTACAGCAACCACTTCAGTGGCGGTACCGGCTTCTTTAAGACGAATTGCTTCTTCTATAGCAATCTCACAAAACGGGTTCATTGCCATTTTAACGTTGTTTAAATCAACGTCGCTGTTATCACTTTTAACGCGTGCTTTTACGTTGTAATCAATCACTCTTTTTATTGGTACGAGAACTTTCATAGGAACTCCATAATTATTTAAACCTACAAGGTAACGTGCACGTCAACCTATTTATTTTATGAAATTAGACTACTTACTGTTGACGTAAACGTCAACCTAAAATAACCTTTAACTATTCACAGTCTGTAACGTTTAATTTGCAAGGTTATAAATAGGCTGTACACCTTATTTAAATGCGTAGTAAACATTCAAATAAGTCCGTCATAGATAAAGAGGTTATTATGGTCGAACGTGAAACCATGGAATTTGATGTAGTAATTGTTGGTGCAGGCCCTGCTGGGCTTTCAAGTGCAATTAAACTCGCGCAATTAGCACAAGAAAAACAACAAGAGTGCATGATTTGCGTAGTCGAAAAAGGTTCTGAAGTAGGAGCACATGTACTCTCTGGTGCTGTTTTTGAAACCAAAGCTTTGGATGAACTACTACCTAATTGGCAAGATCTTGGCGCACCGGTTACAACCAAAGTAACTAATGATGAAATTTATTGGTTTAATAACGAGCAAAAAGCGACATCAATTCCCCACTTTGCTACACCAAAAACATTTCATAATGATGGTAACTACATTGTATCTATGGGCAATGTATGTCGATGGCTTGCAGAGCAAGCTGAGAGCTTAGGCGTAGAGATATTTCCAGGATTTAGCGCACACTCTTTAATAATTGAAGATGAAGCAGTAAAAGGCATTATTACTGGTGATATGGGTGTAGACAAAGATGGTAATGAAAAAGACGGTTACATGCCAGGCATGGAGCTTCGTGCAAAATACACTATTTTTGCTGAAGGTTGCCGTGGTCATTTAGGTAAACAACTAATCAATGAGTTTGCACTTGATGCAGATTCATCACCGCAGCATTATGGTTTAGGCTTTAAAGAAATCTGGCAAATAGATGAAAGTAAACATGAGCTTGGCAAGGTAGTTCATGGTACAGGTTGGCCACTTAGCGGCGATACTAATGGTGGTGCATTTATGTATCACAGTGAAAACAATCAAGTTGTTGTTGGTTTAATTGTTGATTTAAATTACTCAAACCCACATTTGAGCCCGTTTGATGAGTTTCAGCGAATGAAGCACCATCCTGTATTTAAAAACGTACTTGAAGGCGCTGAACGTATTGCTTACGGTGCGCGTGCTATTGCTAAAGGTGGCTTGCACTCATTACCAAAAATGCATTTTGCTGGTGGTTTACTTGTTGGGTGTGATGCAGGCACTCTTAATTTTGCAAAAATTAAAGGTAACCACACCGCAATGAAATCAGGAATGATGGCCGCTGAGGTTATTTTTGAAGCATTGCAAAATGAGTTAGCAAATACCGATTTAACTCATTATCAAACTGCGTTTGAGCAATCGTGGGCATATAAAGAGTTATATCAATCTCGTAACTTTGGCCCTGCTATGCACAAACTCGGTAAATTTTTAGGTGGTGCGTACAATACGCTTGATCAAAACATCTTTAATGGCGCTTTACCCTTTACGTTTAAAGATAATACGCCCGATCACTCTACCCTTGTTGATGCTAGCGCCGCTGACAAAATTGCATACCCAAAACCAGATGGACACCTTAGCTTTGATAAACTCTCAAGTGTGTTTTTATCAAATACTAACCACGAAGAATCACAGCCGTGTCATTTAAAGCTTAAAGATGCGTCAATTCCTATTAACGTAAATTTAGTTAAATTTGATGAACCCGCACAACGTTATTGCCCTGCAGGCGTTTACGAAGTACAAGAAATTGCAAGCAATAAAGAGTTTGTTATTAATGCCCAAAACTGTGTGCACTGTAAAACCTGCGATATTAAAGACCCAAGCCAAAACATTACATGGGTAACACCTGAAGGTGCGGGTGGGCCAAATTATCCTAATATGTAACTAAATTATGCGCTGTATAGCTATATAACTACGTTTTTTACATATAAATTATAAACATATCCTAAATTGCAGGGGCTTCGGCCCCTTTTTTACGTTATGCTAATAGTAGTTTTAATAATAAGAGTGTTATTTATGCCGTCGTCAAAAGTTATTTTTCGTTTTTTAGCAGAGCCTACTGATGTGAATTTTGGTGGTAAAGTTCATGGTGGGGCCGTCATGAAGTGGATTGACCAAGCAGGTTATGCGTGCGCTGCAGGTTGGAGTGGTCATTACTGCGTAACTGTTTCGGTTGCGGGTGTTAAATTTAGACGCCCTATTTTAGTGGGTCAAATAGTCGAAGTAGAAGCTAAAATTGCCCATACGGGTAGAAGTAGCATGCAAATATTTATTCAAGTTAGGTGTGGCGATCCAAAAACGCAAAATATGGTTGAAACAAACCATTGTGTTATCAGCTTTATTGCAATGGATGAAACGGGCTACCCAATAGAAGTGCCTTCGTTTAAAGCAGTGACCGATGAAGACATTAAATTAGAAAATTACGCTATAAAAATGAAAGAAATAGCAATTGAAACAGAAAACTTGCTTCATAAAGTCTAATTAGTAATTTGAATAAAGTAAGGCTATGTAAAAAACTCATTATACTTTGTAAAACATACAACTTATTTTAGAGTACACGATTACACAAAAGTTCACTTTGATTATAAAACACGCTAAACAATGTAAAAACCAATACAAAAGAACTAATTATGGCGTGTTTTTAATCCATTTTAATATTGGCACGCTCGCTGCAAGTAGATAATTGAAGTTTGATTAATGAAATCAAGCATTTGATTATTTTTTGTAAAGGAGCTATTCAATGATTAAAACACTTTCTCTTTCAGCTATTGCACTAGCAACACTGGGTTTTAACTCTGCAGCACACGCTGATATTTCTGATTTCGATTCTCCACGTATTTATACTGGTATCGGTTACGGTCAATATTCTTTTGAATTTGAAGACAGTGACAACGACACTGACTTTGACGACGATGCACAAATGCTTAAAGGCTATATCGGTACTCAGTTTAACGAATACCTAAGCTTAGAACTTGCTTATCAAAACTTTGATGAAGTAAGTGATATTGACAGCAAAGCTGAAATTGATGGCGTATCGCTTGCCGCACGTTTGGGCTACCCAATAACAGAGAGCTTTTCTGTATATGCAAAAGGCGGTTGGCTTGAGTGGGATGCAGATTACACACAAGATTTACCAGTAGGTGGTGTAACAGCGTCTACAGATGGTGGTGATGCATTTTACGGTGCGGGTATTGAATACGCACTTACAACAAATGTACAGTTTCGTTTAGAGTACGAACGCTACAAACTTGATGACGATATTGATCCAGACATGGATGTAGCATCTGTATCATTTCAATACATGTTTTAATTAATCTTTAACATGTTTGAAAGGGTAAGCTTAAGAGCTTGCCCTTTTTTGTTTTAGGTCCTTTTTAAATATATTAATACAAAATATAAACCACTCAGTCTAATAAGTGATTTTAAACCGCTTGGTCTATAAGCAATAAACTTACTTACACTAATGCCATAAATACTAAATGCAGGTAGAATAGCGCTCTATTTTATTTGTACCCGAGTACTATGAGCGATTATACCATTTCGGCTATTGGCCACATTGAATCTCCTTATAAACAAAAGTTTGCTATACCTAGGCAGCCTCGTTTAGTGCCACAAGCCAAGGCAAAACTTATTTTTGCACCTGATTTTAATCGCGAAGAGTTTGTACGTGGTTTAGATGAATTTACTCATATTTGGTTGTTATTTCGTTTTCATGAAACGGCCGATAAAGGTTATTCTGCTATGGTGCGCCCACCTCGTTTAGGTGGGAATGAGCGAAAAGGTGTATTTGCTACCCGCGCTACATTTAGACCAAACGCGATTGGTATGAGCGCAGTAAAACTTGAAGGTATTGAATATAAAAACGGACAACTTAGTTTATTACTCGCTGGCATTGATTTACTTGATGGCACCCCCATTATCGATATTAAACCGTACTTACCCTATTCAGATGCAATGCTTGACGCCAGTGCTGGCTTTGCAGATACACGCCCAGAAACACAAATGACGGTTGAATTTAGCCCTCAGGCAATTGAGTTTGTTAATGCGCAAACACAATACCCAGATTTACATGATTTTATAGCTAATGTTTTAAAACAAGATCCCCGCCCTGCCTATAAAAAACAAAAAGACGGCGAGCAAAGCTATGGTATGACTTTGTACAATTATAATATTCGCTGGCAAGTCAATGGCGAGCATAACGTAGTAACAATCATAGAAAAAAACTAAATAACTCACTTAGCGCTTTAGTGTAAAAGCATCCGCTGTTAAACTTAAGTTCTATTAAAAGAACATAATTACTCTATTTCGGAAAAAACATGCGTACAAGCCAATATATACTCGCAACACTTAAAGAAACGCCATCAGATGCTGAAATCGTATCGCATCAGTTAATGCTTAGAGCCGGTATGATCCGTCGCGTCGCTTCGGGTTTATACACTTGGTTACCCTCTGGTTTACGTGTGCTACGTAAAGTAGAAAACATTGTACGTGAAGAGATGGATAAAGCAGGTGCTATTGAAATGCTAATGCCTGTAATTCAACCCGCTGATTTGTGGGAAGAGTCTGGCCGTTGGAATGAATTTGGTCCTGAGCTTATGCGCTTCACAGACCGTCATAACCGTACGTTTGCACTTGGTCCAACACACGAAGAAGTAATAACTGATTTCGTACGTAAAGAAATAAGCAGCTACAAGCAGTTACCTGTTACTTTATATCAAGTACAAACTAAAGTACGCGACGAACGTCGCCCTCGCTTTGGTGTTATGCGAGCTCGTGAATTTACAATGAAAGATGCCTACTCTTTTCACTTAAGTGAAGAGTGTTTAGATGCGACTTATCAAGCGATGCACAAAGCATACTGTAACATTTTTGAGCGTTTAGGCCTTGATTACCGCCCTGTACTTGCTGATACTGGGTCTATTGGTGGTAGCTTATCGCACGAGTTTCATGTACTTGCTGAGTCGGGCGAAGATGCCATTGCATTTAGTGATGGCAGTGATTACGCAGCTAATATTGAAAAAGCAGAAGCACTAGCGCCAAACGATCCACGCCCAGAAGCAAGTAAAGAGTTAAAAGCATTCCCTACTCCTGACGCTAAAACAATTAATGAGCTTAAAAAGCACTACGGTGTAAAACCTCATCGCGGTGTTAAAACCTTAATTGTTTACGGTGCACCTGATGAAAACGATGTACGTGGTTTAGTGGCGCTTGTACTTCGTGGCGATCATGATTTAAATGAATTGAAAGCTGAAAAGCACCCATTAGTAGACTCTCCGCTTGAAATGGCAACAGAGGCAGATATTGTTGCTGCTATTGGTGCAAAACCTGGCTCATTAGGCCCTGTGGGCTTATCTATGCCTATTATTGTTGATAGAGCCGCTAATATCCTTGCTGATTTTGTTGCCGGTGCTAATAAAGACGACGAGCATTACAGCGGTATTAACTGGGATCGTGACGTAACTGATTACGAAGTTGCTGATATTCGTAATATTGTTGAAGGCGATATGAGTCCATGTGGCCAAGGCGTTTTACAAATAAAACGCGGTATTGAAGTAGGTCATATATTCCAACTTGGCACTAAATACTCAGAAGCAATGAAAGCGGGAGTATTAAACGAAGGTGGTAAAAACCAAACCATGACCATGGGTTGTTACGGTATTGGTGTTTCACGTATTGTTGCTGCTGCTATTGAGCAAAACAACGATCAATACGGGATCATTTGGCCACAATCAATCGCGCCATTCGATTTAGCGATTGTTCCAATGAACATGCACAAATCACATCGTATTCCTGATATTGCAAATAACCTTTACCAGGGTTTAAAAGATGCAGGTCTTGATGTGTTATTTGATGACCGTAAAGAACGCCCTGGTGTTATGTTTAATGACATGGAGCTAATTGGTGTACCTTACACGCTTGTAATTGGTGAGCGTAACCTTGACGAGAATAAAGTTGAGCTTAAAAACCGCCGCACCGGTGAAAAGCTAATGATTGATATTGATACAGCAATTGATGCAATTAAAGCGGCTGTTAAAGGTTAATAACACGCACGCTCAAAATAGACTAAAAGGCCGCATTTAAAATGCGGCCTTTTTTATGCGCGATTAATAGCAATACGTAATAATAGCTGCTCAATGACTCACCTTTCCTAGCTTTGTAGAAATCATTTAATTACGGCCTTGGTATAAATTGTCATGGAGGCTTCGCTAAAGTGTCTCATAAGTGTCATTAGATTTATCTACAGTGTTTAATTATTACACTATGGATGACGGGCATGACAAACAATCAACTGCGTAAAAAACAACATTATCCAGCCATTTGGATATCTGATGTTCATTTAGGTTACAAAGATTGTAAAGCTGATTACTTACTTGATTTTTTAAACTCGGTAGAATCTGACACACTTTATTTAGTGGGTGATATTATTGACTTATGGTCAATGAAGCGACAGTTTTATTGGCACCCTTCTCATTATGAAGTATTAAACTGCATACAAACAAAAGCAGCTAGCGGTACACGTGTCATTTATATTCCCGGTAATCATGATGAAGCGTTTAGAAACTATATAAATCAAACATTATTTGGTGTTGAAATCCACCAGCAGTTTATTCACACCACTAAAGCTAATAAACGGTTTTTACTTATACACGGCGACGACTTTGATTCAGCGACTCGTTATAACAAACTTGTTAGTATTGCGGGGGATGCAGGATACGACTTTTTATTATTTTTAAATCGCTGGACCAATCGTATACGTAAAATATTTGGTGGTAACTACTACTCGCTTGCATCGTGGATAAAAGCTCGGGTACACAAAGCTCGAGAAGCGATTAGTGCCTTTGAAGATGCCGCAGTTCATGAAGCTAAAAAACAAAACGTAGACGGTATTATTTGTGGACACATTCACCATCCCAAAATTAAAGTGGATGACGGTATTATGTACTGTAACGATGGTGATTGGATTGAGAGCTGTACTGCGCTTGTAGAGCAGCAAGATGGAAAGATAGAATTACTACATTGGTCAGATACACAATTTATACTCGATAGCGCAGACATAGCTATTCTTAACACGCCTTTAAATACGTCAACAAATACCAAACCAAAAAAATCAGCTGCTTAGCAGCTGATTTTCAAAACGATTAACTTAACCAAGTAATTAGCTTGTCTTTTAAAGTTTGTGGTTTAATTGGTTTAGTAATGTAGTCGTTCATTCCAGCAGCTAAACAACGCTCTCTATCACCTTCCATCGCACTCGCTGTCATAGCGATAATCGGTATGTGAGTATAATCTACCTCGGCCTTACTATTTCTGATTTCACTTGTTGTATCATAGCCATTTAAATTAGGCATTTGGCAATCCATTAAAATAACATCAAAAGCTTGCTCTTCGTTTTCTCTCAGTGCTTCTAAGGCTTCTATACCGTCTGACGCACAAGTGATTTTTACTTTAGTACGTTTTAATATTGCCTTAGCTACTTCAATGTTTATCATATTATCGTCAACTAATAATACATGATACGCAGATAGGTCAGGCTCTACTTGTTCCTCTTCCAAGCCTTTTGGTGGCGCTATAATGCAATCATTACTGGCACCAAATAAGCTGGCTAACTTATAGCTAAATTGATCTTGGGTAAGCGGTTTATTTAGAATGTGGCTACCCTCAGGTAATATCATTTTAGTCGGTTTATCGGTCACCATGTCGCGTAAAATTAAGACGTACTTTTTATTAAACTGTTTACAATAATCAATAAGGGCATCAATTTGAGGATGCTCATCGTCAATCAATAATAAGTCAGCTTCAAACTCTTTGTGCTCACTAAAGTAGTCAAGTCGTACAATGTTTTCTGCTTTTACTTTGCAGGTTAATAACAATAAGTCGCATACGTTTTTATAAACGTTATCGCGCGCTATTAATGCAGCTACGTTGATACTTGTAGCAAGCTCTATACCTGTGTTTAATTTTTTCTCTTGTGCAACGTGTAGCTCAACCGTTGCGGTAAAGGTACTACCCGCGCCCTTTTTACTTATAACCGTAATATTACCACCCATTAACTGAGCAAGTTTTTTACATATAGATAAGCCTAAGCCTGTACCACCAAAATGACGGGTTGTACTTGAATCTTCTTGTGTAAATACTTCAAATAGTTTGTCTATGTTTTCAGGCGCTATACCAATTCCGGTATCTTTTATTGTAAAGCTCATTAATAATTTTGAGTCAGTTATGTACTTAGAACCGACAGTTAAACTTACTTCACCTCGGTGGGTAAATTTAAATGCATTATTAACTAAGTTAATTAAAATTTGTTTAAGTCGATGGCTGTCGCCAATAACCATTCTGTCTACTACATCTTTAGTATCTAAAAATACTTCAAGACCTTTGCGTTGGCCCTGTAAAGCTAAAGAGCTAATCATATCGCTACATACTGTCACAACATCAAATGTATGGTTATCAATATCAAGCTTACCTGCTTCAATTTTAGAAAAATCAAGAATATCGTTAATCAGATTCATCAATGAATTAGCACTGCTATTTGCTAGTTTTAAATAATGGTATTGTTGATCGGTTAAGCCATCTTCTTTGAGCATTTCAAGCATCCCTAGTACGCCATTCATTGGTGTGCGTATTTCGTGAGAGATATTTGCTACAAAGTCACTTTTTGCTTGGCTTGCTGCTAATGCTTGGTCAATTGCACGTTCTAGTTCAATGGTCCTTTGTGAAACCTTTAGCTCCAGAGTACTGTTTAACGCTTCGAGCTCTGATTGCGTATTTTTTAATGAGCTAATATTTCTTAAAATAGCCGCTACCTGATAACGGTTATTATATACGTCAAAAATACTACTAAGCGTGATAGAAAAGTATTGTTTGTTGCCATAACCATCTGTGTAGATAGCTTCAAACGGCATTTTTGAACCGTTTGTAATAGTCTCTTGTATACAATTAGTGTCTGCGTCGTTTAAATTAAACAGCGAAACAAAATCAGGATTAGTGCCTGAAATTGAACTACCAAAAACCTCTTTAGCGGTATTATTAAAGTGAACAATTTCGCCGTTTTGCTCAATTGTAAAAATAGCATCCAAAGAATTTTCTATTACTTTATTGTTTTGCTCTTTTAGAGAATTAATTAATAGCTTACGGTTTATAAAGCGTTGGTATAAAAAAGCAATAACTAAAAATATGCTAAAAAATACCACTAACATTGCAATAAAGTTTTGACGTCTCTCATTCACCTTTGCAAACAATGTTTTTGTATCAACACTTACACCAAGCTCTAAAGGTAGCATGGCTATATCACCCTCAAACGAAATTCGTTTTTTTAAAGTGTAAGCCACTGGATAATTACTTATTGGTAAAGTGCCTTGCTCTGTCATGGTGGTTGCAGTAGAGAATTCTTCAGACCATGTTTTAGTTTTATTAAATTCAAAACGGAATCGAAGTTGAGGGTTTGGATGATATAAAAATTCACCTTCATTATTCATAAGGTAAATCTGCGTCCCTTGTGGAGATTCAACTGTTAAATCTTCAAGTAATTTATCCGCAAAGTAATTAGTAACTAATATTGCAAATATTTTATTATTTTCATCAAAAACAGGCTTAGCAACACGAAAAGTGCTTATATAAGGTTCTTGTATCTGTCCATTTTCACGGTTGTAGTTAATTGGAGAAATATAGACACTTTTCTTATCAAGCATGCTTGCTTTGATTATGTAATCGCGTTGACCTTTTTTTTGTAATTGCAGACCTTGTAGTCGACTAATCTCTCCAAGTTGATTTCGGTCAACTCTAACAATCTCTTGCCCACCATCTTCGAGCATAATATAGCGAGCTTGCAAAATACTGTCATCGGTCTGCATAAAACCAGTAAAAATACTTGCTAAGCGCTCTTGCCAAACATCTATTGGCGTACCGAGAACAGGATCAATTAGTTTATTTTCTTTAGCGCGGGTAATGCCTTGTATTGGTGGTGTAGCATCTAAAAAACGAATGGCGGTAACACTGTCTTTAAGATGTTTTTTTAATGAATAGCTCTTTGTTTCAAGTTCACGCTTTAATTCTATTTGAGCTGAATTATAAACATCACTTCTTACTTTTTGATCGAACAAATACAGAGATGGTAAAGCTATAAGAACAAATATTATTGTTGCAACAAGCATTAAGTTATTATTTTTTGTCACGTTCAAAAAAATATTCTTTTTTAACATTTACCTTCACCATAAGTTTTTATTGTTATTAGTATAGAGTATTAAAGAGAGAATTGGACCCTCTAACTAATCAGTTATCGTTATAATTTTTATAATAAAAAGACTAAATCATTAGTTTTATTTAGAGCACAACCCTTATGTGAATTTTAAATGAATGGGTTAAAAAATATTGGCTTACAAAATTAATAAATGAGCTATTTTAACTATTAATCGCTTCAAAGTATAAAAGGTAGCAATTGCTACCTTTTATATATTCTTAAAACCCTTTATGTACATTATCTAAATAGCACATCTTCTCTGTTAAACCACTTAACACAAAATGCCAATAGTCCAGCAGCAATGATTGCAGTGGCTAAAAATATTAAGCCTACAAATGTGTAATCAACAGTCCCTTTTACTATTTCTTTAATTGCTAATGCTACGTTTGTAACAGGAATGAATGCTGTTTTAGCAGTTAGTTCCATATTTGGCATTATTGAAATAATAATCGGGAAAAATACGCCCATACTAAGTGGTGCCATATAATTCTGCGCTTCTTTAAACGTGCGAGCATAGATAGATATAGCCAGAGCTAAGGCCGAAAATATAGCTGCAACAGGTAATAATAGTACAAATATCATAAGTAAATCGGTAACTGCT
This sequence comes from Pseudoalteromonas sp. Z1A2, assembly GCF_011378755.1. Classification (NCBI taxonomy): domain Bacteria; kingdom Pseudomonadati; phylum Pseudomonadota; class Gammaproteobacteria; order Alteromonadales; family Pseudoalteromonadaceae; genus Pseudoalteromonas; species Pseudoalteromonas sp. Z1A2. The sequence continues at coordinate 228,305 of NZ_WTKX01000002.1, forward strand.
AATGTACTAAACGCGGCTTTAATAAAATCAAGATCGGCAAATGCGAGCGCCAATGCTATCCAACAGCCCATACTTAAGACGGTTATGGTTGTGGAGGCAATGGATGTAGTTAACAAGGTTATAAATTTACCAAGCACCAGCTCTGTACGCGTAATAGGTGTAAGTAGGAGTGTTTCTAGTGTGCCCCGTTCTTTTTCGCCAGCGCCTAAATCAATAGCGGGATAAGTTGCCCCCATCAATACTAATGGAATAAGTAGGTAAGGTAAAAAACCGCCAATTTTTTCGCCAAGGTTTTCACGTTTATCGGCGGTATCTACTTTTATGACTTCAATTGGATTAAGAATAGATTTTTGAACAGACTCTTCAATACCAAAACTGATTAGCTTTTGAGTTTGCAGCACGTCACTGTATTCTTTTGCGAGCTCTTTAACGCGTTCGAATAAAAAGTTGATAGATTTTGAATCGTTAAAAACAACCTGCCACTGGCTTTGTTTTCCATCGTTCAATGTTTGCACAGCATGACTTGGTAAATAAATACCCATATCAATATCGCCAGCGATTACACCTGCTTTAAGCTCATCAATATTGTTAAAGGTTTTATCCCCTTTATAAAGCTCAAAACTTTTGTGATAAAACACTTTATCTGTAAACTCTTGTGCGTATTCACCGTTGATTATCGCGTAAGTATTTACTTTTTGCTCAGCGTCCATTGCAGCTTGCGAGCTTATAAATGCCATTACGGCAAACAATAACGGAAATATAGCAACAGGAAGCGCGACAACAAATAATAGCGTTTTTTTATCGCGTAATAACTCTCTTAATTCCTTTTTAAATACCTCAAACATCATGTTTCTCCGTTAATATATTCATAAACGCTTGATTAAGCTCATCACTATTACCTGCTTGTTTAAACTCTTCTACTGTCCCGTCAAAACAGCTAATTCCTTCGTTAATTACAGCGACACGGTCACATAAAAGGGCTACTTCATCTAGATGATGGGTTGAGAAAATAACAGGCGTCCCTTGCGCCTTTAAACCTTTGATAAATTTAATAACGGTTTGTGTGGTCATAATATCTAGGCCCGTTGTTGGCTCATCAAGTACCACAACTGCTGGCCGATGAACAACTGCACGCGCTATATTTGCTTTTTGCTTCATCCCCGTTGAAAGGTTTTCTGCCCGTTTATCTACAAATTTGTGCATGTCTAGCAATGTAAATAGCTCATCACAACGCGATGCAATATCGCTTTTGTTCATGCCATGAAGCTTTGCAAAATACTCTATGTTTTCTTTTACAGTTAAGCGGCCATACAACCCCGTAGAGCCTGATAAAAATCCAATAGACTTACGGCCCAGTAGCGGTTTTTTTACAATATCGTTTCCGGCAATCGTTATTGAGCCTTCATCGGGCTTTAACGCGGTTGAAATCATTCTCAGTGTCGTCGTTTTACCCGCACCATTTGGGCCGAGCAATCCAAGTACCTCACCTTTAGCGCAACTAAAACTAACGTCTCGTACTGAGTGAAAGTAGTCTTTATCTTCACGAGGATCGATGTCGTCTATTTTATTTTTTTTGTGATCTTTAGTTAGCTTAAATTTCTTTTTAAGCCCAGCAACTTCTATCATGTTCGCATCCTTCGTTTCGCTCTAAAATAATCTGTATTGTTGTAAAAAGAGTCATCTTTGTTTTCGTCATGCCAGCCTGGCACACCTAATAAAGGCAGCGGTGAAAGCTTTTTGTTATCGGCTAAGCAGTTATCTGTATTAATCATCTCATAAAGGGCTTGGTCAAGGTACTGGTATTGAGTTACTAAATCTTTACAAAATATTTCATTCGGTACACAAACAAATAACGCTTTACCCGTTAAACCTATATAAGGCTTTGTTAGCATTTCATAATTAGCATGACCAAACATAAAAGGTTTTATTGTTTTACCCCACTCATGTTTGTGTTCAACGAATGCAGTTTTCCATTGGTGATCGCAAAGCCACTGCTGCCATTTACTCTCACTTATAGCTAATACAACACCACACTCATCAAAAAGCGTTAGTGCATTACGATGCTTAGTACGCTGTTGCAGTCCATGCTCAGCTATATCTTGCACATGTCTATGGTTTATTAACGCTTTGGTTTTTGGAAATAAACACCATATAAACCCACCAAATAAGTCATGCCAATTTTTACTTCGTGTAGGTACAACACCCGTTTCAAAAATTACTTGCTCGTAATACCGCTGGCCAAAGTCTACCTTTGCATCATCTTCAAAAGTAATAGGAATATTATTCTCATTAATAGCAGTTAAAAATGGAGAAAACCACTGCGGCGCCGGCCAATCTGTTAGTTCGTTAACTTTAAATAGCTCACGTAAATGCGCAAATGCACCTGTTTCTAAACTACTGATTTGCCACTGCTCGGGGGGAGTAAAACGCTTCATTTAAACCTTTAACAATTTATGCCTATAATTTACGAGAAGTTTACCGCAAAAACTGGTTCTGCTTAATAGAAGTTAATATACTAATCACAACTTAAAACAAAAAAAGAGCTGACATGAAACATTATTTCTCTCTCACACTCCTCGCTACTGCTGTTTTAGCAGGTTGCGCAACAACAAGTATTACCCCTACTGATGTAACAAATGGTTATAACAGTATTCAAGCTGATGAACTGGCTAAACATGTAAAAGTGCTCGCATCGGATGAGTTTGGTGGCCGTGCTCCTTCATCACCTGGCGAAAAGCTAACGCTTGATTATTTAACTGCGCAGTTTAAAGCCCTAGGTTTAGAGCCAGGTAATGGCGACAGCTACTTACAAGAAGTTCCACTTGTGTCGCTTGAGGCTGATGCAAACATGGTATTAAGTATTGGTGGTAAAGACTATCAATATAAAAAAGATATGGTTATGGGTAGCAGCCGCATTAGCGCACAAGAAGGCATAGAAAATTCTGAACTTGTTTTTGTGGGCTACGGCGTTAATGCACCTGAATACAATTGGAATGACTACGAAGGGTTAGACGTTAAGGGCAAAACGGTTGTAATGCTGGTTAACGATCCGGGCTTTGCAACAAAAGACCCTGCTTTATTTACTGGCGACGCAATGACTTATTACGGTCGTTGGACATACAAATATGAAGAAGCAAGTCGACAAGGTGCAGCTGGCGCAATTATTATTCATGAAACAGCACCTGCGTCATACCCATGGTCAGTAGTTGAAAACTCTTGGAGCGGTGAGCAGTTTGGTTTTCAAAAAGAAAACAACAATATGGACCGCGTAGCCGTTGAAGGCTGGGTTACAACTGACGTAGCAAAAGAGCTTTTTACTAAAGCAGGATTAGATTTCGATACTGCGAAAGAAAACGCAGCTAAAGGTGCTTACCATGTTGATATGGGCGATTTAACTGCTTCTGTTAATGTTAAAAACACGATTAAAAAATCAGTATCGTATAACTTTATCGCTACGTTACCAGGAAGCGAGCAACCAGATGAGCATGTTATTTACTCAGCGCATTGGGATCACTTAGGTACAGATAAAACACGTAAAGGCGATCAAATTTACAACGGTGCTCACGACAACGCAACGGGTACCGCTGGGCTTATTGAAGTAGCTGAAGCCTTTACTAAATTACCAAAGCACCCTAGCCGCTCAATGACATTTTTAGCAGTAACTGCTGAAGAGCAAGGCTTACTAGGTTCTAAATACTATGCAGCTAATCCAGTGATTGCAGCTAATAAAACAGTCGCTAACATAAACATGGATAGCTTAAATTTATTAGGCAAAGTAAAAGACATGAATGTGGTCGGTATTGGTAAGTCACAAATGGATGAGTTTTTAGCAACTGCAGCTAAAGAGCAAGGCAGAACAATATCAGGCGATCCTAAACCATCATCTGGTGGCTATTACCGCTCTGATCACTTTGCATTTGCTAATATGGGGATTCCAGCCATGTACGCAGGTGGCGGCACAGTCGCAGCTGACGAAGAGACAGCTAATTACCGTAAACGCATGAGTTTAGTACTTCGCGGTTGTTATCATCAACCGTGTGATCGTTACCGTGACGAATGGGATTTATCGGGTGCTGTTCAAGACTTACAATTGTTTTATAAAGTAGGTTTTGATATTTCGGAGCAAGAGCAATGGCCAACGTGGAATGCAAGCTCAGAATTTCAACGTAAGTAGCATTGGTTTAACATCGAAAAACTCAAAGAGAGTAATCGATTTAAATAGATGTAAATGATATTGATTATCATTTAATTAAAATATACAGTGTTACTAAGTTTATTTAATTGGTAACACTGTATGATTTTACTCTCTCAAATAGGATTTATTACGCCCGCTTCTAAACGCTTTGTTAGCCAAAATAAACGTTTATTATTACCACTTTTTTTACTGGTATGCTTAGCTGTGCCATCACTTCGTGAAATTACAATAACAGCACTAAGTGATGCTTTTTTTCAAGTTAGCGTATTTGTTGCTGCTACATTATTAATTTATTACTACGCCATAGAGCATTTACCTCAATTAGAGCTTAGTTATTTAAGTGCTAAATCGCCGGTATTAGAAATATTTTTTGCTGCCGTTTTAGGTGCCCTTCCTGGATGTGGTGGTGCAATAATAGTGGTTACCCAGTTTACAAAAGGCCAAGCAAGTTTTGGGGCTATTGTTGCTGTTTTAACAGCTACAATGGGAGATGCCGCATTTTTACTCCTTGCCACTCGCCCTACTGAAGGTTTAACCATAATGGCCATTGGCTTAGTAGTAGGCACGCTTTGTGGTGTTATAGTAAACGCCCTTCATGCAAAAGACTTTTTACGCCCAACAAAGCAAGAACAAAAACACCAAGTTAAAGTATTGCCAACTCGTATAATTAAAATAAGCAAACCCGTTTGGATGTTCGCTATTATTCCAAGCCTCATTATTGCTTTTTTAATTGCATTTAATGTCGACTTTGATCAATTTGGAAAATACACAGGGACAAGTATTAGTATTTTTGGTGCTGCAATGGCGTTATTTACTGTAACTATATGGGCGTATTCTTCTAAAGGTGAAAGCTATAAAGAAGTAACCTCAGAAGACGATGAATGTAATCCACCTTCTAAAATTATTAAAGTACTTCAAGACACACACTTTGTGACCGCATGGGTAGTGGCATCGTTTATGTTGTTTGAGATTTTAGTAAATATTGCAGGGCTTGATTTAAAAAACTGGTTTGCACATTATGCTTATTTAGCGCCACTTATTGCTGTAGTGATTGGTTTTTTACCCGGTTGTGGTCCGCAAATAATTGTTACTACGTTATATATTCAGGGGATCATTCCATTTAGTGCATTAACTGCTAATGCAATATCTAACGATGGTGATGCGTTATTTCCTGCAATTGCAATGGCACCTAAAGCGGCTGTAATTGCGACTGTGTATACATCTATTCCTGCTTTGGCCGTTGGCTATGGCCTTTACTTTTTAAGTTAAAATTGCCATAAACAAAAAAGCTCAGCTATTGCTGAGCTTTTAGGATGTTAACTTATTTTATTTATACGGCTGCTGGCTCTGCAGCTAGTTCTTTTGGATTTGGGCCATAATCGTTCTCACCTTCATGTGAGTTTTGTGCAAGAAAAACAATTAAAACAATCCAACCAATTACTGGCACTAACCAAAGTAACTGCCACCAGCCTGAACGACCAGTATCATGAAGGCGACGTGCACCAGCACTTAAGCCAGGAATTAATAGCGCTAAGCTATAAATAGAGCCAATGAACATTGTACCTAGTACACCATCAATCGCATTACAAACTACCGAAAAAATGAAGTTAAATAATACAAACATCCAATATGCTTTACGACGATTACGGCCTGAAAAATCCGCGTAGCTGCGAAGCGCGTTCATATAATGTTCCATGAAATTTCCTTAGTGTTATTTTTTTATATTCCCTAACGGGGTTAACTTTATTACTTTTTAGTAACACATGTATCTTAAATAAAAACAGACTCATTTAAAACAAAAAACCAGCAAATTGCTGGTTTTTTTATTAGGGCGTGTTGACCTTTGCGGATTGTAATTTGTTCAATCTAGGGGCGATTTAATCGCGGCGCGAGGTTTGTAACCTAGTGGGCTAAGTAAAAACCGAGCAACAAAGAGTTTATCGCCCCTAGGCAGAACCCGAAGGGCAGCGCATGTTTGGCTTTTATGCTGCGTTATCGCCTACTTATGGGGAGTAACCACACTTCATAGGCTCTGCCTTGCCTAAAAACCAAACATACTGCTGCAAATTCAATCATCAAAGATCAACACGCCCTAGGTTTAAACAATTATATTATTAACTCATTGCCATCATCATTGCCGATGGGTTTTCTAAGTACGATTTCCATAGGTTATTAAAGCGTGCAATAGTGCCGCCATCAATAACGCGATGATCGCCAGACCAACTCACTTGCATAATAGCTTTACTCACAACTTGGCCACTTTCATCAAAACGCGGTAAGTGCTGCAGTTTACCCAATGCAACAATAGCCACTTCTGGTTTATTAATGATGGGGGTTGCGATAGTGCCGCCAATTGCACCAATATTAGAGATGCTAATCGTCCCTCCTTTTAAATCATCCGGTGCAACACGCCCTTCTCGCGCAGAATGAGTTAAGCGGGTTAAATCACTTGCCACATCAACAATGCTCTTACTCTGGCACGACTTAATATTAGGCACTAACAAGCCAATTTTTGAATCAACTGCTATACCAATATTATGATCGTTATAATAGGTAAGCTCTGAGCAATCATCATTCACTTTTGAATTAAGTACAGGGTACTCTTTCATTGCTAGCGAGAGTGCTTTTACAAAAAATGGCATCATGGTGAGCTTTACGCCTTGTGCTTTGTACTGCTCTTTTAAGGAGCTGCGCAAAGCTATAAGCTGTGTTAAGTCTATTTCATCACTAAACGTAAAGTGCGGAATAGTTGAAACCGATGCCACCATTTGCTTGGCCATGGCCGCTTTAATGCCTTTAATTTGCTCTACTCGTACGCCACCGCTTTGATTCTGTGTTTGGTTTTGTACTGCACTTTGAGAAGCATCGCTATTAAGCGGTGAAGTATCAATAGTATTTGGCACTTCGCCTTTTACAAACTCTTCAATATCTTGCTTGTAAATACGTCCATTTTTTCCACTACCTGGTACGCACGTTAAATCAACATCTAGCTCACGTGCTTTACGACGAACTGCAGGCGACGCCACCGCTTTTTGATTGATAACCTTTGCAGCTTGCTGCGTTTTAACAGAGGCAACTTTTTCAGCGACGGCATTAGTTTGAGCCTTTACGACCGCTTGGTTTATATCAACATTTGGCTTTACTGCACTGCCTGCAATTGTCATTTGAAACAACGGGCTATGTACTTTTGCTATTTCACCTTTTTGATAATATAGTTTTTTTACTGTGCCTGTATATTTTGCCGGAATTTGTACTAATGCTTTATCGGTCATTACGTCACAAACCGCTTGGTCTTCTTCTATTTCATCGCCTTCTGCGACTAACCAATCAACAATCTCACATTCGACAATACCTTCACCAATATCAGGGAGTATAAAGTCTTCAACTACATCAGATGCATTGTTATTAGTTTGATTTTCAGCTTGAACAGGCTCTTCTACTACTTCATTACTCGTACTATCACCAGTTACATCCATAGCAAATAAAGGAGCATGTACTTTAGCAATTTCACCTTTTTGATAATATAGCTTTGAAATAATGCCATCATGCACTGCTGGAATTTGTACTAATGCTTTGTCTGTCATCACATCACAAATTGGCTGGTCCTCAGATACGGTATCGCCTTCTTGAACTAGCCACTCAACAACTTCGCATTCAACAATGCCTTCACCAATATCGGGTAATATAAAATCTTTCGCCATGGTAACCCCTAAAAATCCATTGATTGTTTAATTGCAGCCAACACTTTTAGTGCGTCCGGTACGTATTCTTTTTCAAGTGCCAACGGGTATGGTGTATCTAGACCACATACACGTAAAATTGGCGACTCTAAATGCAAGAAACACTCTTGTTGTATTGTTGCTGCTATCTCGGCACCAAAGCCATTAGTTATAGGCGCTTCATGGCTCACGATTAAACGGCCGGTTTTAATAACCGATTTAGCAATCGTTTCAACATCCCATGGTAAAATACTACGAAGATCTATTACTTCACAGCTTATACCTTGCTCGCTTGCTTGCTGTGCTGCCTCTTCAATAATCTCCATTTGAGCACCCCACGCTAAAAGCGTAATATCGGTACCCTCTTGTACTACTTCAGCCGTGCCTAATTCAATACTATAATCTTCTTCTGGCACTTCGCCTGTTGATGCACGATATAAACGCTTAGGCTCAAAAAATATGACAGGGTTATCATCTTTAATAGAGGCACGTAATAAGCCCTTAGCTTGATAAGGGTTACGCGGTACAACCACTTTTAAGCCCGGTGTATGTGCAAAATAAGCTTCGGGTGATTGCGAGTGATATAAGCCACCAGCAATACCACCGCCATAAGGCGTACGAATAGTTAAGTTACCAACATTAAATTCATTACCACTGCGATAACGAAATTTAGCGGCTTCATTTACTATTTGATCAAACGCTGGGAATATATAATCAGCAAATTGAATTTCAGCCAATGCAGGCGCACCAAAAGCCGCTAAGCCATTAGCGAAACCTAAAATACCTTGTTCGGTTAAAGGCGTATTAAAAACGCGATGCTTACCGTACTTTTCTTGCAAGCCTGATGTTGCTCTAAATACACCACCGAAGTAACCAACATCTTCGCCAAAAATACAGGCTTGAGGGTGTTCGTTCATCGTAATATCGAGGGCAGAGTTAATTGCGTGGAGCATGTTCATTTTAGCCATTACTTAATTCTCCCTGCAGTTACTGGGTAAGCATCTGGATGCTGTTTTATATGTTCTTTTAATTGCTCGTACTGACGTTGCAATAATGGAATTGGTGTATCGTAAACGTCAGATACCAATTCTTCTAAAGCCGGCTTGGCAACAACTTCAGCACGCTTAAGCGCTGCTAAAATTTCTTCACGAATCGACTCTTTTGCTTTTATGTCGTCTTCTTCGTTTAACCAATCTTGCTTGACCAACCATTTTCTAAATTTATCAATAGGACAGATTTGATTATTTGCCTCTTCATCTTTAGAGCGATAACCACTGGGATCGTCTGAGGTAGAATGCGCGCCTAATCGATAAGCAATCGATTCAATAAGTACAGGCTCACCTTGTGTTGAGGCTATTTCGCGTGCTTTTTTGGTCGCTGCATACACAGCAAGTGCATCTGTGCCATCAACACGAATTGTTTTAATACCATAACCTACACCACGCGACGCAATACCATCGCCTTTAAACTGTTCATCAGCAGGGGTAGATATGGCATAGCCGTTATTACGTGCAAAAAATATAACCGGCGCTTTGTGAACAGCCGCCATATTTAAGCCCGCATGAAAGTCACCTTCTGATGCAGCACCTTCACCAAAGTAACAAATAGTCACGTTATCAATTGTGCTTGCAAGCTCACCTGTTTTAGCGTCGATATGCTTTATTTTTTGACCATATGCATAACCTGTGGCCTGTGGTATTTGCGTACCCAGTGGCGATGAAATCGTCATGTAGTTTAGCGCTTTAGAGCCATAATGGATTGGCATTTGGCGACCTTTACCTAAATCCAATTCATTTGAGAACATTTGGTTCATAAATTGATCAAGCGTAAAACCACGATAATGTAGTGCAGCTTGTTCACGATATTGAGCCATGATCATATCGTCTTGATCAAGTGCAGCAGCAGAGGCTGTAACTGCGGCTTCTTCGCCTAGGCATTGCATATAAAAACTAACACGACCTTGGCGCTGCGCGCCTTGCATACGTTCATCTAACAAACGTATAAAACGCATTGTTTCATATAACTTAATAGCGGTATGTTTTGAAATATCAGGTGCGGTTGCACTAGGATGAATGTCGCCGTCCTCAGTTAAAATACTAAGGGTTGGAATATTAAGTGCTTGGCCATCAATAAATTCAAGCTCGTGGTTAATATTCAGCGATACGTTATTTGGATTACTCATAACCTACCTTCTTTTGTTGTCGGTAAAACAGTGCCCCTTTAAATTATTATTGTGGGTGATTGTTGCTGGTTAAACTTTGCAACATCTGCACTATCTTTAATTAAAGCTGCCAACACTTTACGTTAACGTAAAGTGTTATTCAACACATCTGGGACGAAACAAAAGCAAATACAAGTTAAATAAGTGGCAAGTTAACGATACGGTTACTTTAATTAATAGTAATCATATAGTTAACTTGAAGCTACCAGTGGTCTGATGAGTTTAATTAGACGAAATTGCTATCAATATCCATTGGAATAACAGTAAGCAGTGCTCTTTGACCTAATGCTACGCTCGAATTTGGAAATATAATAGCCTCACCTTCAACGTCAGCGTAAATCGCTGTATCACCGTCGGTTGCAAGTAGTTCACCTTTCGCAAAGCCAGTAAAGTTCTCAGCATCATCAGAAAAAGGGAAACTAAAATCATCCTGCGTTCTATTAATTGTGCGGTGCACTGCAAATAACTCAAACTCACTTGCATTAAAATCAGGGTATTTAACTACATTTTGGCTAATTAATGCAGTTAATGTTTGCTTTGTTTTTTCAAAGCGGGTCATATCATTTTGGCCAAATGGCTTAACCTGACCCAGCTCTACCGTAAACGAGTCTGCACCATGAACAAACGACGAATAATAGCTAAACGTCGTTGCGGGTGATTTCATCATAAGTACGGTATTTACACCACAGCTCAATAAAAATTGTAACTGTGACTTTTTCCATGGCTTACCATGTAAAAATGGATACACAGCAAATTTTTCGTTTTTAGAGCCTCTAATTGCAGTGTGTAAGTCGTAATGACATCGGCTACTGCCTTGCTGGCCACGGGCATAAAAGTCACTTACGTATTGCTCAAGCTTTGCAGCGCGGTTTCGTTCATTATTCATTGGTACACCTTCAACTGTATGGTGACCATTAAATAATCTATTTAAGTTTTCTTCTACAAAACGCAGGCCAATATTAATTGATTGTGGATTACCATAAATAAATAAAACACGCTGTTTAAGGACTAGCTCACCTTTTATAATTTGTTTAATGAGCGCATCACAAATTTCAATTGGCGCAGTTTCGTTACCGTGTACAGCGCTTGAATAAATTACATCTTTGCTTGTTTTAACAGCAGGTTGAAACTCAATTACACCGGTATCGTGTATATTTACACAAATTCCATTATCTAAAACAAATTCACCTGCATCTAAATGCCATTCGTTATTACGGCTAAGCGTTAAAAAATCGCCCGTTTGTTTTAATTCATTTAAGTAAGATGGATTGGCTGACATGTAATAAGCCCTTTAAAAATAATGTGAGAGTAAACTCTTATGCATATATATGCACAAGGTAAAGGTATAGAAACAAAAACGGCTGAATAAATCAGCCGTTTTAAAATAGTTTAAGCAGTGTTAGCTGATCACAGAATCGACTAACTTTTTAGCTTCTTTTTCAAGTAACGCTAAATGCTCTTCACCTTTAAATGATTCAAGGTATATTTTATAAATATCTTCAGTACCTGATGGACGCGCTGCAAACCAGCCATTTTCAGTGACCACTTTTAAACCACCAATTGCCGCATCGTTACCTGGTGCATGAGTCAGTTTTTGCAAAATAGGTTCGCCAGCAAGTGTATCTGCTTTAACATCAGAAGCACTCAATGCTTTTAAACGTGACTTTTGGCCGCTTGAGGCCGGTGCATCAAGGCGTTTATAAATTGGAGAACCAAACTCTTGTTCTAGTTCTTTATAAAGCGCTGATGGAGTTTTACCTGTTACTGCAAGTATTTCTGCAGCGAGTAGTCCCATAATAAAGCCGTCTTTATCTGTACACCATACAGAGCCATCAAAACGTAAGAATGCAGCACCTGCGCTTTCTTCGCCACCAAAAGCAAGCTTGCCTTTGCTTAAGCCTTCAACAAACCATTTAAAGCCTACGGGTACTTCTTTTACTTTACGATTATTGCGCGCTGCTACTTTATCGATCATAGAGCTAGAAACCAGTGTTTTACCAATCTCTACTGTTTCATTCCAATCACGGTGTTTAAGTAAGTAATCAATTGCCACTGCTAAAAAGTGGTTTGGATTCATTAAACCATCTGGCGTTACAATACCGTGACGATCGTAGTCAGGGTCGTTACCAATAGACACATCAAAATCATCTTTTAATGCAATAAGGTTCGCCATTGAATAAGGTGATGAACAATCCATACGAATTTTGCCATCTTTATCAAGTGGCATAAAAGCAAAACGTGGGTCAACAACATCATTAACGACGGTTAAATCTAAATTATATTTTTTAGCAATAACAGGCCAAAAATTAATACCTGAACCACCTAGTGGATCGATACCAATTTTGATACCTACATCGCTAACGGCTTTTAAATTAACGATATTTGCTAAATCATCAATATAAGGAGTCATTAAATCTTCGTAGCGAATAAAGCCTGAACGTGAAGCTTTAGCGAATGGGAATAACTCAACTTCAACCAAGTCTTCTAATAAAAGTTGATTTGCTCTGTCTTCAATCCACTTAGTGACGTCGGTATCAGCAGGTCCGCCATTAGGTGGATTGTATTTAAAGCCACCATCTTCAGGAGGGTTATGTGAAGGCGTAACAACAATCCCGTCTGCAAGCTCATTTGGGTGCAGCTTGTTATGGCTAACTATGGCGTGGCTGATAACTGGCGTTGGTGTAAAGTCACCGTTTTCTTGCGTTATCACTTGCACTTCGTTAGCAACTAAAACTTCAATAGCTGAATTAAATGCAGCCTCACTCAGTGCGTGTGTGTCTTTACCTAAAAATAACGGACCAAAAATATCATTTTGTTTTCTATAATCACAAATAGCCTGAGTAATCGCTAAAATGTGTGACTCGTTAAATTTAACATCGTAAGAACAACCACGGTGGCCTGATGTACCAAAAGCAACACAATGCTCTGGATTTTGTTCAAGATCAGGTTCGTTTAAGTAATACGCAGATACTAATTTAGGTACGTTAACCAGTGCTGATTGTGGAGCAGTTTTGCCTGCGCCTGAGTGAATAGCCATTATATTTCCTTACAGGTAATCGCGAATTTTTTCAGCTTGCTCTGCACTATATCCAAGGCAAAGAGCAACTTCATGAAGCATCATTTTTTTACGCGTTGTATTAGAATTTGTCATAACCCAATATTCACTATCAGTTATGTTTTTAGGGTTCATACTACTACCGCTATTTACTAAGGCTTCTTTACTAGTAGCAAAGTAAACACGGTCACGCCCTTTAATATCTAGTACAGCCGAAAAATCAGATTTATGTGTGCGGTAAAATGCACTTAAAATAAACAAAAAGCGCCCAACAACACCCTTCTGCATTGCCAGCTCTTCTTTATTTAATACATTAAAAACATTATCGCTTTTTTGCTTCACGGGTGCGTGAGCTACAGGCGTTTGTTTTTTTGCAGTCTCAGCAGCAGGTAGCTCTGAGCTTTTTAATGTGGCGGTAGACGTAGTCGCAGTTTGATTATTTTGAGTTAGTTCTACGTTTGCGGTTTGAATTTTTTCGCCGCTCAGATTTAATAAACGACGTAAAATAGTGGATGCACTTTCACCAATACTTTGCGTATTGCTTGCAATATACTGATATAACTCGTCGTCTATGTCGATTTGTTTCATGTTCTTCCTGTCATTACGGGTCACATTTTTTTCTCCCGTGTGATTATACCCAAACCAATCAGAAATGCGAGTTACAACAAGCACTCCCGTAAACATATTAATATTTACTAGATTGTTGTTGATTTAACAAACAAAAGCCCAATTTAATAAATAGTCGCTGTATTTTTTGCTTTTTAGAGCAATGCTCGGCAAACTATGGCGAAATTTTCAGGAGGCGTGTATGCAGTTAAATTACAAGCAACAAGGGCAAGGCCCTAATGTTATTTTGATCCACGGACTTTTTGGATCATTAGAAAACCTAAATGTAATCGCAAAACCATTAAGTGAACACTTTAATGTTATTAACGTTGATTTACGCAACCACGGGCTTTCTCCTCATAGTGATGAAATGAACTACCCTGCAATGGCTCAAGATATTGTCGAGTTATTAGCACATTTAAACATAGATAAAGCTCATTTAGTTGGTCACTCTATGGGTGGGAAAGTCGCAATGGAATTAGCACTAACACACCCTGAACTGGTAAATAAATTGGTTGTACTTGATATCGCACCTGTTAGTTACCCTGCTCGCCACACAAAAATATTACAAGCATTAAAAGCAGTTTCAACGCAGTCAATAGACGATAGAAAGCAAGCTGATGCAATTATGCAGCCTTATATTGAAGAGCTGGGGGTTCGACAGTTTTTACTTAAAAGCCTCGCTAAAAATGAAGAAGGTCATTTTGCATGGCGATTTAACCTAAATGTGCTTGACGAAAAATATTCGACAATTACGTCCAATGTTAATGAAAACAATTCTTGTTTATGCGATACTCTTTTCATCAAAGGTAATGATTCTGACTATATATTGCCCGAGCATCGTACTGCAATTACAGCACGCTTTAAAAACACCAAGGCTAAAATTATTCATGGCGCAGGTCATTGGCTTCATGCTCAAAAGCCTCTTGCTGTTAATAAAGCGATAAATGACTTTTTAACTGCGGTTTAAAGCAATTTTAATCGCGTGTTTTTAATTCAGCGCACTAAATATATGAATATTTATATGCTATAGTACGCGCCGTTTAATTTAAAGGTTATACGTTGATGGTCAGTCAGTTAATTAACGAATTTGATACCCTAGGGTTGTATTTTGGCTTAGCCGGTATTTTCATATTCATCGGCATGGCAATTAAAGACGTACTAAAAAGTGGCAATGTGCCAAAGTTCGGACAATACATTGTTTGGGGCGTGCTCTTTTTAGGTTGTTCAGGCTTTATTGCTAAAGGGCTTATTCAAGTATTTTGGCAAGGCGCAGGTGTAGGTTAAGCATGGCGAAGTCAGAAACAGATAGAACTACACTCGATTTATTTGAATACGAAAAACGCCCAGGCAGACCTAAGACCAATCCCCTTTCTCGGGATATGCAGTTAAAGGTAAATAAACGTAATCAAATAAAAAGAGATAAAGCACGTGGTTTAAAGCGTGTTGAATTTAAAGTTTCATCGCAGTTATATCAAGCATTGAGTGATATGGCAGATGCACAAAATATTAGCCGCAGTGCGCTGATTGAAACGATTTTACAAGAAAGATTGGCTATTGATACATAAAAGGTTTTAAATCCATGGCAAGTGTAGGCATTTTTTTCGGAAGTGACACAGGTAACACAGAACACGTAGCAAAAATGATCCAAAAAGAATTGGGTAAAAAGCTAGTGGCTGTTCATGATATTGCAAAAAGCTCTAAAGAAGAGATTGCTGAATTTGATTTAATCTTATTCGGTATCCCTACTTGGTACTACGGTGAAGCTCAATGTGACTGGGATGACTTTTTTCCAGAACTTGAGGAAGTAGACTTTGAAGGAAAACTTGTTGCTATTTTTGGTTGTGGTGACCAAGAAGATTACGCTGAGTACTTTTTAGATGCAATGGGCATGATCAACGATATTGTTACTGAACGTGGCGCTATTGTTGTGGGCCATTGGCCAAGTGAAAGCTATGACTTTGAAGCCTCTAAAGGAATGGCTGATGATAAGCACTTTGTAGGTTTGGGTATCGACGAAGACCGTCAACCAGAGCTTACAGAACAACGTGTTAAAGCATGGTCTGCTCAAGTATATGAAGAAATGTGTTTAAGTGAATTAGCAGACTAATTTACTGCATATATCGCTAGCTGTTTAAATAATTATCAAACAGTTAGCGTTTTAAGCTTTAGTGGCAATATATATCAATTGTTCTTTGCACTTAACGCTTAGGCACGTTATCCTGTTTGTTGCTAATGTGTCGTGTACATCTTTGCAAGATGTCTAGTATAACCAAATAAAATTGAGACAGATTTAATGACTGATCATAACTTGGAACTTAAAAAAGCCGGTTTAAAAGTAACTTTACCGCGTATTAAAATATTAGAGATTTTACAATCTCCAGATAACCAACACATCAGTGCTGAAGATGTTTACAAAATTCTTTTGGATCTAGGTGAAGAAATTGGTCTTGCAACTGTATACCGCGTACTTAACCAATTTGATGATGCGGGTATCGTAAGCCGTCATCACTTTGAAGGCGGAAAATCAGTATTTGAACTTTCTGGAAGCACTCACCACGATCATTTAGTATGTTTGAAATGTGGCAAAGTGGTAGAGTTTGAAGATGACATGATTGAGCGTCGTCAACTAGAAATTGCTGAAGAAAATGGTATTACTCTTACAAACCATTCTTTGTATTTATACGGTGAGTGTAATGATAAAGCAGCGTGTAAAGAATTTAGCGACGCTAACAGCTAATATCGCTTTTAAAAGCAATAAAAAAACCTGCTAAGTGCAGGTTTTTTTTGTGCCTAAAAGACAATAGTAATAAATATACCCAGTAAATCCTGGGTATATTTTAAGTATTATACCAATCCGCAATAATATTTAATCATTTTGCGGGGCTAAACGTGTCGCTACCTGCGTTAAAAAATGCTCATTTAGAACAACTAAATAGCGAATTTTTTGCCTAGCTATCAACACGTTTTTCCAGCCTCAAAATAGATCACTTAATCAAGCGAATTGGTATTACTTATTGAGTTTTAGACCATGAATCGCGAAGACCCACTGTTTGATTAAATACAACGTTCTCTGATTTAGAATCACGAGAAAAATAACCTGTACGCTCAAACTGAAAGCCCTGCTCTGCTTGTGAATTAGCAAGCGATGGTTCTAATTTAGCATTAGGTAAAACAACCAGTGACTCCGGGTTTAGCGTAGTTTCAAATTCCTCTGCAGCTGCTGGATTTGGTACGCTAAACAAGCGGTCGTATAAACGAACTTCTGCACTAATAGACTCTGGTGCTGAAACCCAATGAATAACACCTTTTACTTTACGACCATCACTTGGGTTTTTACCAAGTGTTTCGCTGTCGTAAGTACAGAAGATAGTTGTGATTTCGCCATTTTCGTCTTTTTCAACACGCTGCGCTTTAATAACATAAGCACCACGTAAGCGTACTTCTTTATCAAGTACTAAACGTTTGAATTTGTTATTCGCTTCTTCTTTAAAGTCTTCTCGTTCAATATAGATTTCACGAGTAAATGGAACATCACGACGCCCCATTTCTTCTTTATTTGGGTGATTAGCCACTGATAAAGTTTCAACTTTATCTGCATCGTAGTTTTCAATAACGATTTTAACAGGATCGAGTACAGCCATTGCACGTGGTGCATTTTCGTTTAAGTCTTCACGGATACAGGCTTCAAGCATGCCCATTTCAACCATATTCTCTTGTTTTGTTACACCAATACGCAAACAAAATTCACGGATTGAACCTGGTGTATAACCACGACGACGTAAACCTGCAATAGTAGGCATACGAGGGTCATCCCACCCTTCTACATAGTTATTTACTACTAGATCATTTAGCTTACGCTTTGACATAATAGTGTATTCAAGATTTAAGCGCGAAAACTCAATTTGCTGTGGGTGACACTCTAAACTAATGTTATCAAGTACCCAGTCGTATAAACGACGGTTATCTTGAAACTCTAATGTACATAATGAATGTGTAATACCTTCAAGCGCATCAGAAATACAATGAGTGAAGTCATACATTGGGTAAATGCACCACTTGTCAGCTGTTTGATGATGATGAGCAAAACGTACACGGTAAATAATTGGATCGCGAAGCACCATAAATGAGCTTGCCATATCTATTTTAGCACGCAGTACACATTCACCTTCTTTGAATTCGCCAGCGCGCATTTTCTCAAATAACGCTAGGTTTTCTTCAACTGAAGTATCTCTATAAGGACTGTTTTTACCTGGCTCTTTTAATGTACCACGGTACTGTCGTGCTTCGTCTGCAGTTAAAAAACAAACGTACGCTAAGCCTTTTTCAATAAGCTCTACTGCGTAACCATATAAAGTATCAAAATAGTTAGAAGAATACTTTATGTCGCCATCCCAATTAAAGCCTAACCACTGTACATCCTCTTTAATAGAGTTAACGTAGTTAATGTCTTCTTTTTCAGGGTTTGTATCGTCAAAACGTAGGTTACATAAACCGTTGTAGTCTTTTGCGATACCAAAATTCAAACAAATTGATTTGGCATGGCCAATATGTAAAAAACCATTTGGTTCAGGTGGAAAACGTGTATGCGTTGTCGCATGTTTGCCACTTGCTAAGTCTTCATCAATTCGGGTTCTAATAAAGTTACTTGGGCGATTCTCAATTTCCGCCATAGGAGTGTGATCCTCTAAATATTACGTAATAACAAAACTAATGCATTATTACAAAAACATACACTAACATACAGCAATAGATTAAGGTTTATTTTAGATATTGATTAACTTTAATCCACTTGTTCAATTGTTTATGAATAAAATTTGTTTTAACGCAACATTTAGGTCATCAAAGCCAATTATAGTAGCTAAATAACCTACTTTATAAGGATTCTAAGATGGCGACACTTAATCAACACCGTGTATATATTCCAACTAATGCACGCGCTAACCACTATTTATTGGCTGAAATAATACCTAATGAAGCATTTTATAATAGCTTTAGCACTATAAACTGTTGCTACGAGCGTATTGCACGTCAATTATTTGCATGTTGTGATGAGTATGAACTGCATAATGTACATTTATTAGCAAACGATAAACTACCGGTTGTACGCTTTCATGATGAGTCATATCAACTAGAAACCGACAAGCAGATGTTGTTTTTTTATAATCCTCGTTATCACGAAGCACATAAAATTTATTACTCATCAGATATAAAAAGTAAGAAAATACGTTTCTTGTTTTTAGCCACGGGTGAAGACTTACGTGCAAACTCAGCTTTGTTTCACAATAGAGTACAAAAAGTATTGACCCTTTTACAAGAACAGTTATTTATAAATCAGCCCCAATTTAAACTTCGCGATCACCAGCATCTAACTTACGATTTATTTGCTAAAGATAAGGGAAATAAAGAGAGTTATGGATATAAACTCAGAAGCCTCTACCCTCGCTATCAATCAAGGCAATGTAATATTCCTAGTGACTATGCTGAAATGACTTACGCAACATTTACCATTGCGGTTTCTCGGGCCATCAAAACACAGTTTCAAACAATGGTGAACAATAACGATGTGGAAAAGTTTTATGATTACTTTGCAGATAGTTTTAAACGCGCATGTGAACAAAACAAATTAACACACGGTGCAATGGTAGCTAATGGCGCAATACCCATTGTCCGAAACAGTAAAATAGATAAAAATGAAGGTAATGCAGAGTTACAAAAGTTGAGCTTTGATGTTGAATCAAATGAAAATCAAATTAAGTATTTTTATGAAGCAACAAAATTAGTAGAAACACTACATTTTGTTATTGTCGCAACGCAGCAGGATAAACATGAAATTGGTTATGGCCGCTTTATGAACCAAGTAGAGAAAACAATTCATGCATTATGTAACGAGCTGGCTATAAATAAACAACGACAGGATTTGTCTGTACGCTTTTTTCAGCATATTAGTTATCCGTTCTAAATTTACCTTAATAACAAAAAGGCCCGCATAAGCGGGCCTTTTCAGAGGAAACAAGCAATTACCAGCCTGTTTTCTCTTTAAGTGCTTTACCGATTTCAGCAAGTGAACGTACAGTTTTTACGCCCGCAGCTTCTAATGCAGCAAATTTCTCATCAGCAGTACCTTTACCGCCTGCGATGATTGCGCCAGCGTGACCCATACGCTTACCTTCTGGTGCAGTAACACCAGCAATGTAAGATACTACAGGTTTAGTTACGTTAGCTTTGATGTACTCTGCAGCTTCTTCTTCTGCAGTACCACCAATTTCACCAATCATTACGATTGCTTCAGTTTGTGGATCTTTTTCGAACATTTCTAAAACGTCGATAAAATTAGTACCTGGGATTGGATCACCACCAATACCAACACACGTAGACTGACCAAAACCAGCATCAGTAGTTTGCTTAACCGCTTCGTACGTTAAAGTACCAGAGCGAGAAACAATACCTACTTTACCAGGTTTGTGGATGTGACCAGGCATGATACCAATCTTAGTCTCACCAGGAGTAATAACACCTGGACAGTTAGGACCGATCATACGAGTACCTGTTTGATCTAGTTTAACTTTAACGTCAACCATATCAAGCGTAGGGATACCTTCAGTGATACAAACAATCAGCTCGATGCCAGCATCGATAGCTTCTAAGATTGCATCTTTACAGAAAGGAGCTGGTACGTAGATAACTGAAGCAGTTGCGCCAGTTTCTTGAACAGCATCACGAACTGTGTTGAATACAGGAAGACCAAGGTGCGTTTGACCGCCTTTACCTGGGCTTACACCACCAACCATTTGTGTGCCGTACTCAAGCGCTTGCTCTGAGTGGAAAGTACCTTGGCCACCAGTGAAACCTTGACAGATAACTTTTGTATCTTTATTGATTAATACAGACATTATTTGCCCTCCGCAGCAGCAACAACTTTCTCAGCAGCGTCTGTTAGTGATTCAGCAGCAATGATATCTAGACCTGAGTTCTTAAGAACTTCACGACCTAATTCAGCATTAGTACCTTCTAAACGTACAACTACAGGTACATTTACGCCAACTTCTTTAACTGCGCCAATGATACCTTCAGCAATCATGTCACAACGTACGATACCGCCAAAGATGTTTACTAAAACAGCTTTAACATTGTCGTCAGAAAGGATGATTTTGAATGCTTCAGAAACACGTTCTTTAGTCGCGCCGCCGCCAACATCTAGGAAGTTAGCCGGTTTGCCGCCGTGTAGGTTTACGATGTCCATAGTACCCATTGCTAGGCCTGCACCGTTAACCATACAACCAACATTGCCATCTAGAGCAACGTAGTTAAGCTCGAAGCTTGCTGCGTGTGCTTCACGTGCATCTTCTTGAGATGGATCGTGGAACTCACGGATTTTAGGTTGACGGTAAAGTGCATTACCATCAATACCGATTTTTCCGTCAAGACAGTGAAGGTTACCTTCGTCTGTAATTACTAACGGGTTGATTTCAAGTAGTGCGAAATCAAAATCAGTAAACATGTTACCAAGACCCATAAAGATCTTAACAAACTGCTTCATTTGTACTGGGTTAAGACCCAATTTGAAGCCTAGTTCACGTGCTTGGTAAGCTTGAGGACCCACTAATGGATCAATTTCAGCTTTGTGGATAAGCTCTGGTGTTTCTTCTGCAACAGTTTCAATTTCAACGCCGCCTTCAGTAGACGCCATGAAAACTACTTTGCGAGATGCACGGTCAACTACTGCACCTAGGTACAATTCGTTAGCAATGTCAGTACAGCTTTCAACTAAAATTTTAGCTACTGGCTGGCCTTTCTCGTCTGTTTGGTAAGTAACTAGGTTTTTACCCAACCAGTTAGCTGCAAACGCTTTTACTTCGTCGATAGTTTTTACTAGCTTTACACCGCCAGCTTTACCACGTCCACCTGCGTGAACCTGAGTTTTAACAACCCACATATCACCGCCGATTTTTTCAGCAGCTGCTGCAGCTTCTTCAGGTGTATCGCAAGCGAAACCCTGAGAAACTGGTAAACCATATTCGGCAAAAAGTTGTTTTGCCTGATACTCATGCAAATTCATGATGCTTTATCCAATTTTTTATACTAAAAGAGCTGAATATTTTTTCAAATAAACAACTATCCCAAATTGCGCACCTAGTATAGATCCCAAGGCTTAACATGAAAACCCCAGTAAGACCAAAGGCGCAAAAAAAAAGCTGTGAATGTTCATTCACAGCTTACATTTCATACAACTAGATTAAACATCTAGCAATAAGCGAGTTGGATCTTCAAGTAACTCTTTAATAGTCACTAAGAAACCAACTGATTCTTTACCATCAATGATACGGTGGTCATAAGAAAGAGCTAAATACATCATAGGAAGTATTTCTACTTTACCATTTACAGCCATCGGACGGTCTTGGATTTTATGCATACCCAAAATTGAAGACTGTGGCAAGTTAATGATAGGTGTAGATAGTAATGAACCAAATACGCCGCCATTAGTAATAGTGAAATTACCACCGGTCATATCTGCAAGCGTTAGCTTACCATCACGACCTTTAAGTGCTAATTCACGAATACCCTTTTCGATTTCAGCAACAGATAGTTTGTCACAATCTTTAAGTACTGGAGTAACTAGACCACGTGGAGTAGATACTGCAATGCTGATATCAAAATAGTTATGGTAAACAATATCGTCACCATCAATTGATGCATTAACATCTGGGAAGCGTTTAAGTGCTTCAGTTACCGCTTTCACGTAGAAAGACATGAAACCTAAACGAATACCATGACGCTTTTCAAATACTTCTTGGTACTGCTTACGAAGGCTCATGATTGGTTCCATGTTCACTTCGTTGAATGTTGTTAACATTGCAGTTGAATTTTTAGCTTCAAGAAGACGTGTAGCAATCGTTTTACGTAGGCGAGTCATAGGAACACGTTTTTGAGTACGATCGCCCATCGGTGCTGCAGGAGCAGAAGCTTCTGCTTTTTTAGCCGCTGGCGCTGGTGCTTTTAAGAACGTATCAACGTCTTCTTTAGTTACACGGCCATTTTTACCCGTGCCGTTAATTTTAGAAGCGTCTAAGCCTTTCTCAGCAATTAAACGACGAACTGATGGTGTTAACACATCTGAACTTTCGCTAGAATCTGCCGCTGGCGTTTCGTCTGCTTTTGCAGCTGGAGCCGCTGGTGCACCGCCTGCTTTAACCGAACCAATTACTTGCTCGCCTAGTACAGTATCGCCTTCGTTGTGAATGATATCACCCATGATGCCATCTTCTTGAGCTACTACTTCAAGAACAACTTTATCTGTTTCAATATCTACCAAGTTTTGGTCGCGTGTTACTGCGTCACCTGGTTGTACATGCCATGTAGCAATTGTTGCGTCTGCAACTGATTCTGGAAGTACAGGTACTTTAATGTCCACTTCTTTACCTTCTGATGCTGGTGCTGATTGCGCCGCTGGCGCGTCATCTGATTTAGCTGGTGCTGATTCTTCTTTAGATGAACCTTCACTTGCTGGCGCTGCATCAGCATCACCAAGTAAACCCATAACTTGATCGCCAAGTACGGTTGCACCTTCTTCTTGTGATATTTCTGTAATTACACCGTCATGCTGTGCAACAACTTCTAAAACCACTTTATCTGTTTCAATGTCTACTAAGTTTTGATCGCGAGTTACTTTGTCGCCAACACTTACATGCCATGTAGCAACGGTAGCATCTGCAACCGACTCAGGAAGAACAGGAACTTTAATTTCTGTGCTCATTGCTTATCCTTTATTTTCTATAGTAAGCGCGTCGGCAACGAGCGCTTGTTGTTCTTTAGTATGTACTGACATGTAACCACACGCTGGTGATGCAGACGCTTTACGTCCTGCATATTTTAATTTAGCACCTTGTGGGATTGCATCAATAAAGTGATGTTGTGAACAGTACCATGCACCTTGGTTTTGTGGCTCTTCTTGACACCATACAAAATCAGTTACGTGTTGGTAACGTTCCATAATTGTTTGCATTTCGTCATGTGGGAACGGATATAACTGCTCAACACGAACAATAGCAATATTATCTTGCTCAAGCTTACGACGCTCTTGTAATAGTTCGTAATAAACTTTACCACTACAAAATACAACGCGTTCGACTTTCTCAGGGTTAATATCATCAACTTCGTCGATCATATTATGGAAAACACCATGCGATAGCTCTTCAAGCGATGAAGTTGCAAGAGGATGACGAAGCAACGACTTAGGCGTCATAACAATCAACGGACGACGTAGTGGTCGAACTGATTGACGACGAAGCATAGCGTAAACTTGTGCAGGAGTAGATGGAACACATACTTGCATGTTGTGATCAGCACATAGTTGTAGGAAACGCTCTAAACGAGCTGAACTATGTTCTGGACCTTGTCCTTCGTAGCCATGTGGTAACAAAATTGTAAGACCACATAAACGGCCCCATTTTTGCTCACCAGAACTTAGGAATTGGTCAAATACAACCTGTGCACCGTTGGCGAAATCACCAAACTGTGCTTCCCAAAGCACTAATGAAGTAGGCTCTGCAGTTGCATAACCGTATTCAAAAGCAACAACAGCTTCTTCAGATAAAACAGAATCAAATACTTCAAAAGTACCTTGATCTTCGCTTAAGTGCTGTAGAGGTGTATAAGTAGCGCCGTCTGATTGACTGTGAACAACAGCATGACGATGGAAGAATGTGCCACGCCCTGAATCCTGACCAGTTAAACGAATGTCAGTGCCTTCAGTTGCGATTGTTGCATAAGCAAGTGTTTCTGCCATACCCCAATCTAGAGGTTTCTCACCAGAAGCCATTAATTTACGATCATCGTAAATCTTTTTAACGCGTGACTGTGCTTTATATTGCTCTGGGTAAGAAGCGATTTTCTCACCGAGTGCTTTGAGCTCTTCAACAGGTACGCTGGCATCGTAATCAACATCCCATTCATGGCCAACATACTTTGCCCAATCTGAAGAATGCGATGTCTCTGGTTGTATTTCTGAAACAACACAGTTGCCTTCGTCTAATGCATTACGGTACTCATCAGCAAGTGCTTTTATTTCTTGTTCAGAAAAAGAGCCTTCAGCTATAAGTTGATCTGCGTAAATTAAACGTGGAACTGGGTGCTTTTTAATTTTTTGGTACATAACAGGCTGAGTTGCATTAGGCTCATCAGCTTCATTGTGACCATGGCGACGGTAACATACTAAATCGATTACTACGTCACGTTTAAACTGGTTTCTGAAATCAAGTGCAATTTGAGTAACAAATGCAACTGCTTCAGGGTCATCAGAGTTAACATGGAAGATAGGTGACTGAACCATTTTAGCAATGTCAGTACAGTAATCTGTAGAGCGTACATCGTCTTGTTTAGATGTAGTAAAACCAACTTGGTTATTTACAACAATACGAATACTACCACCACAACTAAACGCGTTAGTTTGTGATAAGTTAAACGTTTCTTGTACAACACCTTGGCCTGTAACCGCAGAATCACCATGAATTGTAATTGGTAAAGCTTTAATACCAGAACTGTCACCTAAGCGGTCAAGACGAGCACGTACTGAGCCCATAACAACTGGGTTTACAATTTCAAGATGAGACGGGTTAAACGCAAGCGCCATATGAACATTGCCACCTTTAGTAGCAAAGTCAGATGAATAACCCATGTGGTATTTAACATCGCCAGAACTTAATGTTTCTTTATGTTTACCAGCAAACTCATCAAATAACTCTGATGGATTTTTACCAAGTACATTTACAAGAACATTTAAACGACCACGGTGAGCCATACCAATAACAGCTTCTTGTTGGCCGCTTTCACCAGCGCGGTGAATAAGCTCTTTTAACATTGGAACTAACGCATCGCCACCTTCAAGTGAGAAACGCTTAGCACCTGGGAACTTAGCCCCTAAATATTTTTCAAGTCCGTCAGCAGCAGTTAATCCTTTTAGGATACGCAGCTTTTCGTCTTTTTCGAATTTTGGCCTAGACTGGACAGATTCTAAACGCTGTTGTAACCAACGCTTTTCCTCTGTTGATGTGATGTGCATATACTCAGCGCCAATTGAACCACAATATGTAGTTTTTAGTGCTTGGTATAGTTCACCTAAAGGCATAGTATCGCGGCCTACGGCAAACGATCCTACGTTAAACTCGCGGTCAAAATCACTTGAAGATAAGTCGTGGTACTCTAGCTCTAAATCTCGTACACGCTCTCGTTGCCAAATACCTAATGGATCTAGGTTTGCATTTTGGTGTCCACGAAAACGGAAAGCATTAATAAGTTGTAGAACTTTAACCTGTTTAAGGTCACCGCCACTACCCTCTGCTACCACTACTTCTCTATGCTTGTTTTTTGCAAGCTGTGCAAACTGCGTTCGAACTTCTGAATGTTTTACTTCAACATCCACACCATCAACTTTAGGTAATTGTTCGAACACTTCTCGCCATTCATCTGGCACAGAAGTCGCATCGTCTAAATACGCTTCATAAAGCTCTTCTACATAAGCAACGTTGCCGCCGTTTAAATGTGAAGATTCTAGCCATGCCTTCATCACACCTTCGTGCATTTATAAGCCCTTTTCTTTAGCGCAGAAATTAATAGTTATCATAACAAGATGGCTAATAATCTGTATTAGCCATCTTACGTTTACTAAGTAATCAAACCGCTCGGTTTAATAACATAGATTTGATTTGCCCAATTGCTTTAGTCGGGTTAAGACCCTTAGGACAAACGCTAACACAGTTCATGATACTGTGGCAACGGAACACACTGAACGCATCGTCTAAATCCGCTAAACGTTCTTCAGTTGCTGTATCTCGGCTATCAGCTAAGAAACGGTAAGCGTGAAGAAGGCCTGCTGGACCAATGAACTTGTCTGGGTTCCACCAGAACGAAGGACACGATGTCGAACAACATGCACACAAAATACACTCATATAGCCCATCTAATTTATCACGTTCTTCAATAGATTGAAGACGCTCGCCTGCTGCAGGCTGATCATTAATTAAATAAGGTTTAACTTTTTCGTACTGAGTGTAGAACTGACTCATGTCAATAACAAGGTCACGAACCACAGGTAAGCCTGGTAACGGACGTACTACAATTTTACCTTTGCCATTTTTTTGTAGCGTAGATAAAGGAGTAATACATGCTAAACCATTTTTACCATTCATGTTAACACCATCAGACCCACACACACCTTCACGGCATGAACGACGAAAAGATAGTGTAGGATCTTGTTCTTTTAAAAGAATAAGTGCATCTAACACCATCATGTCGTGACCTTCCTCTGTTTGCAAGGTGTATTCTTGCATACGAGGAGCGTTGTCAACATCTGGATTATAACGATAAACTGAAAATTGTACTTGTGCCATCGTCTATCTCCTAGTAAACACGTGCTTTAGGTGGGAAAGCTTCACGCGTTTTAGGCGCATAGTTTACATCACGCTTACTCATTTCATCCGTTACAGGATTGAATACTGAGTGACATAACCAGTTTTCGTCATCACGATCTGGGTAGTCAAAGCGAGAATGTGCACCACGGCTTTCTGTACGGAAGTTTGCAGCTACTGCAGTTGAGTAAGCTGTTTCCATTAAGTTATCTAGTTCAAGACATTCGATACGCTGCGTATTGAAGTCTGATGATTTATCATCAAGACGAGCATGTTGCAGACGTTCACGAATTTCTTTAAGTTCTTTTAGACCTGAAGCCATTGAATCGCCTTCACGGAATACCGAGAAGTTAAGCTGCATACATTGCTGTAGGTCTTTTTTGATTTGAACTGGATCTTCACCTTGGCCAGCCGTTGAATTTTCCCAACGGTTGTAACGTGCAAGAGACGCTTCTAAATCTGACTCTGAAGCCGCTTTTGATACTTCAACATCTTTAAGGTATTTACCTAAGAAGTTACCAGCAGCGCGGCCAAATACAACTAAATCTAGTAATGAGTTACCACCTAGGCGGTTTGCACCGTGTACAGATACACATGCAATCTCACCAACAGCAAATAAACCTTCAACTACTTTTTCGTTGCCTTGAGCATCGATTTGTAGTGCTTGTCCATTTACGTTAGTAGGAACACCACCCATCATATAATGACAAGTAGGAATTACTGGAATTGGCTCTTTAGCTGGATCAACGTGAGCGAAAGTTTTAGCTAGGTCACATACGCCAGGAAGACGTAGGTTAAGCGTTTCTTCACCTAAATGGTCAAGTTTCAGCTTGATATGAGGACCCCAAGGACCATCACAACCACGACCTTCACGGATTTCAGTCATCATTGAACGCGCAACAACATCGCGAGACGCTAAGTCTTTTGCATTTGGTGCGTAACGTTCCATGAAGCGCTCGCCATCTTTATTTAAAAGATAACCGCCTTCACCACGACAACCTTCAGTTACTAGAGTACCAGCACCTGCAATACCCGTTGGGTGGAACTGCCACATTTCCATGTCTTGCATAGAAATACCAGCGCGTGTTGCCATACCAACACCGTCACCGGTGTTAATGTGAGCATTTGTTGTTGATGCGAATATACGACCTGCACCACCAGTGGCTAATACAACTGCTTTAGATTTGAAGAAAGTGATTTCACCTGTTTCAATCTCAATTGCTGTACACCCTACTACATCGCCATTGTCGTTTTTAACTAAGTCAAGTGCATACCACTCAGAGAATACATTTGTTTTGTTTTTAACGTTTTGTTGATATAGAAGATGAAGTAAAGCATGACCAGTACGGTCAGCTGCAGCAGCAGTACGTGCGGCTTGTTCACCACCAAAGTTTTTCGATTGACCACCGAAAGGACGTTGGTAAACACGGCCATTTTCAAAACGAGAAAATGGTAGTCCCATGTTTTCTAATTCAGTAATAGCTTCTGGGCCAGTTTGACACATGTATTCAATAGCGTCTTGGTCACCGATAAAATCGGAACCCTTAACGGTATCGTACATATGCCATTCCCAGTTGTCTTCGTGTGAATTACCAAGCGCTACTGTAATACCACCTTGAGCAGATACAGTGTGTGAGCGCGTTGGAAATACTTTAGATATTAATGCACACGTTTTGCCAGATTCTGTAATTGCTAAAGCAGCGCGCATACCAGCACCACCTGCACCAATTACTACGGCGTCAAATTCACGAACAGAATATTTCACTTAAACACCCCATAATACGATTAGACCAATAGCTACGTAAGCAACGGCCATTAGGTTTAAAACAAAACCTAAAACAGCACGCAACTTCGAACACTTAACATAGTCTGTAAGAACTTGCCAAAGGCCAATGCGGGTATGAACCATAATGCAAATAAGGGTAATTAAAGTAAACCCTTTCATTGCTAGGTTAGAGAAGAGGCCTGTCCAGGCTTCGAAAGTGACTTCTGGCGTCGCTAAAAAATAGCCGATAATAAAAATCGCGTACGCGCTGATTATTAATGCCGTGGTACGTAAAGATACGAAATCTTGTACACCATCACGTTTTAGAGTTGCTTGATTTAAAACCATATCCACACCCCTGCCAATACGGCAAACACAACACCAAGAGCCATTGATACTTTAGCGCTGAGGTTACCTGATTCAAGTTCTTCCCAATGTCCCATATCCATAATCATATGACGGATGCCACCAATAAGGTGATAACCTAATACAGAAACAGTGCCCCAAGCTATAAATTTGGCAATGAATCCGTTAAACAGACCCTTGACGAATTCAAAACCTTCAGCTGAAGAGAGAGACTCAGACCAAGCCCAAATGACAAACGTTAAAGCAAAAAACAATGCAACACCGGTGACGCGGTGAAAAATTGAAGCTTTAGCCGTTGCCGGCATAGATATAGTTGTTAGATCTAGATTTACAGGTCTTTGCTTTTTCACAGTTACTTGCCCATCTTTGCTCACAGTGGAGCTCATCTACTTGTTTTTCTAAAAACCCACCAAATATTACTGATGGAACTATCAGAATAAACGTATCAAAATAGTTAAAGTTCACAAAACAGTAAATTTTAAGCTGTTAAGAATATGTTTACCCAA
Source organism: Pseudoalteromonas sp. Z1A2 (assembly GCF_011378755.1). Taxonomy (NCBI): domain Bacteria; kingdom Pseudomonadati; phylum Pseudomonadota; class Gammaproteobacteria; order Alteromonadales; family Pseudoalteromonadaceae; genus Pseudoalteromonas; species Pseudoalteromonas sp. Z1A2. The sequence continues at coordinate 258,141 of NZ_WTKX01000002.1, forward strand.
ATACAATACGGTTTAAAACCACCGTTAGTATATATACCCACAGGACTTTTTACAATTCTTGTTTATTTAGAGATGTTTGCGAATTAGCCAATAGTATTATATTTAATTAATACCGAATATTTATTATACATATATGCATAATGTTTATAAAAATTGACTTTAACCCCCTCTTTCACGTTAAAATGCGAAGATGTGCTTAAAACAGATTTCAGAACTTTAAAATCTAAAAATCAGAATAGATATCTTAATAGGAGATACATAGCGATGGCAGATAAAAAAGCCACAGTCCATATTGATGGACTAGATCCAATCGAACTTCCAATTTATCAAGGCACTGCTGGCCAAGATGTAATCGACGTACGTACGTTAGGTTCACATGGTCACTTTACTTATGACCCAGGTTTCATGTCGACTGGTTCTTGTGAATCTGCAATCACCTATATTGATGGTGGTAAAGGTGTACTACTTCACCGTGGTTATCCAATTGAGCAATTAGCTGAAGATTCTAACTATATTGAGCTTTGCTACTTACTTTTAAATGGTGAGTTACCTTCTAAAGAACAATACGAAGTTTTTAAGAATGAAATCACTACAAGCACTATGCTTGACGAGAAAATTGCTAACTTTTTCCAAGGTTTCCGCTTTGACGCTCACCCAATGGCAATGCTTTGTGGCGTAGTGGGTGCATTATCATCTTTTTATCATGAAGACCTTGATATTACTGATGCAGAACAACGTAAAACAAGTGCAGTTAAGCTAGTTGCTAAGTTACCAACTATTGCTGCAATGGCTTATAAAACAAACATCGGCCAACCGTTTGTATACCCACGTAACGATTTAAGCTACGCAGAAAACTTCTTACACATGATGTTCTCTGTACCTGCTGAAGAATATAAAGTTAATCCTGTAACTGCTAAAGCTATGGATAAAATCTTTATGCTTCATGCAGATCATGAGCAAAATGCATCGACTTCAACAGTTCGTCTTGCTGGTTCATCAGGTGCTAACCCGTATGCATGTATTGCAGCTGGTATTGCTTCTTTATGGGGACCTGCTCACGGCGGCGCTAACGAAGCATGTTTAAACATGTTAGAAGAGATTGGCTCTGTGGATCGTATTGATGAATACGTTGCTAAAGCTAAAGACAAAGCTGACCCATTCCGCCTTATGGGCTTTGGTCACCGCGTTTACAAAAACTTCGACCCACGTGCTACAGTAATGCGTCAAACGTGTCATGAAGTTTTAGCTGAGCTTAATATCCAAGATCCACTTCTTGATATTGCTATGAAGCTTGAGCAAATTGCCCTTGAAGACCCGTACTTTGTAGAGAAGAAACTATACCCTAACGTAGATTTCTACTCTGGTATTATCTTAAAAGCGATTGGTATTCCAACAAGCATGTTCACTGTAATTTTTGCAATGGCACGTACTGTTGGTTGGATCACTCACTGGGATGAGATGCTATCTCAACCTGGTCATAAGATCAGCCGTCCTCGCCAAATGTATACTGGTTACACTCAACGTGATTACGTATCAACTGACAAGCGTTAATTGACGCTGGTTAGTTTAAAAGGCCGCATTTTGCGGCCTTTTTTATTAACAGCACTTGAGAATTATCATAAACCGATTACAATCCCTGCCTTAAAAACACTATGTAGATGAGCTATGCCTACTTTAAAGTTTGATATAAATAAAATTAGAAAAGACTTCCCGACATTAAATCAAACAATAAACGGCTGCCCGCTTGTTTATTTAGACTCAGCAGCAACCTCACAAAAGCCTCAATCAGTTATAGATACAATTACTGAGTTTTATACGTCTCAAAATGCAAATGTACACCGTGGACGCCATACACTTAGCGAACAGGCCACTTATTCTTATGAACAAGTCCGGGATAAAACTGCAAGGTTTTTTAATGTCTTAAGTAAAGAGATTGTATGGACTAAAGGTGCTACAGAAGCCATAAATTTGGTCGCTAACGGCTTAAAAAAGCGTTTAGATGAAAGTCATACCATAATAATATCTCCGCTTGAGCATCACGCAAACATAGTGCCTTGGCAACTAGTAAGCCAACAGACGGGAGCTAAATTAGTCTCTCTGCCGCTAAATAATAACGGCACGCTAAACACCCAACAATGCTGTGAATTTATAAAAGAAACAAAACCTGCCTTATTAGCTATTACACAAGCATCGAACACACTGGGTAATATCACTGATTTAAAGCCACTAATTGTAGCTGCAAAAGAGGTGAATTCGCTTGTTTTAGTGGACGGAGCCCAAGGTGCACTGCATTTAAAACCCGATTTACGTGAATTAAACTGTGACTTTTATGTTTGCTCAAGCCATAAAATGCTCGGTCCAACAGGCTTAGGTGTACTTTATGGCCAATATGAAGAGCTAAATACGCTAGATATTTACCAATCCGGCGGTGAAATGATCGATAAAGTTTACTTAACTCATAGCACTTATCGCCCTGCGCCTGCAAAATTTGAAACTGGCACACCAAATATTTCTGGAGTTTTAGGCTTTGGTGCCGCACTAGACTATTTAAAAGAATTAGATCACGTGCAAATACAGCAATATGAACAAGAATTGTTTAGTTACGCGGCACAAAAATTGGTAAAGGTGGATGGCATTACCATATTCAGCAACCTATCTGACAATATTGGTACACTCTGTTTTAATTTTAAAGATGAACATCCATATGATTTGGCAACTTTACTTGACGGATATGGGGTTGCAGTCAGAAGTGGACACCATTGTACGCAACCATTAATGACACATTTAGGGCTTAATGGAACGTTAAGAGCGAGTTTTTCTTTTTATAATACCTACAAAGATGTAGATATATTCATTGATTCACTTAAAAAATGTATCGCTTTATTAGATTGAACGCCAGTTTAATAGAATTAATTAGGATAACTCATGACAAATACGTTTAAAAAAGTCACAGAATCTATAAAAAATGCGACCGCTTGGCAGCAAAAATATCGTGAGATAATGCTTTTAGGAAAAACGTTACCGGCTTTAGCTGATGTTTTGAAAACTGATGATGCACTTGTACCAGGCTGTGAAAGCAAAGTATGGATGTTCGTTGAATTTGACTTAACCGAAAATACACTTGTTGTAATAGGTGACTCTGATACTCGTATAGTAAAAGGATTATTAGCCATTATTTTAGCGCTTTACAACGGGCTTACACCAGAACAGGTAGTGAATAAAAATGCGTATGAAGAATTTGAAAAGCTCGGCCTTATAAGCCACTTAAGCGCATCACGTGGTAATGGTATTAAAGCCATGGTTGATAAGATACAAACCATGGCACAACACAAGCTTAGTTAACGAAAACTAAGCTTGTGAGCGTTGTTTTTTATCTAGATATTTACGCACCGCTTTTGCAGCAACAAAAAAACCAAAGCTTCCTGTGATCATAGTCACAGAGCCAAAACCATTATTACAGTCCATATTCATTGTGCCATCAGCACTTTGCTTAGCATGACATACGCTGCCATCGCTTCCTGGGTAAACCAATTGCTCTGTTGAGTAAACACAATCAATATTAAACTTACGTTTAGGATTATTACTAAAATTATATTGCTTGCGCAAAATATAGCGCACCTTTGCAAGTAATGGGTCTTGCGTAGTTTTAGCTACATCACCAAAAGTTATTTGGCTAGGATCTGTTTGCCCACCAGCACCACCAGTTGTAATTATAGGTAGTTTATTACGTTTACAGTGAGCAATTAATGCTGCTTTTTCTTTAACTGCATCAATACAATCAATTACATAATCAAAACCTTGAATATGCTCTTGAATATTATCAAGCGTAATAAAGTCATCTATTACACTAATTTGGCACTGTGGATTAATGAGCTCGCAGCGCGCTTTCATTGCATCGACTTTAGCTTGACCAATAGTGCCCGTTAACGCATGAATTTGCCTATTTACGTTAGTGGCGCAAATATCATCCAAATCTATAAGTGTTATTTTACCAACACCAGTACGCGCAAGTGCTTCTGCTGTCCAGCTTCCTACACCACCAATACCTACTACACAAAAATGTGCTTCTTGAAGCCAATCAAACTGTTGATGACCATATAAACGTTTAATACCACCAAAACGTATATCTGTAACTTTTTCGCTCATTTACCAATCCAGTTGCCATGGCGATTGCCATGCTTGAAAATCTTGATGTTTAATTAACGCCAAATACTCATCACCACTATCGGGTAATAAAGTTAGCTGTATTTGTTCACCTTGCCATAAAAAGCTTAACGCATATGCATGTAAATAGGTACGATTAGAAGGCGCGCCTGAATACATTGCATCGCCTAAAATAGCTGCGCCCACACTTTTTAGTGCCACTCTTAGTTGATGTGTTTTGCCAGAGTAAGGTTTTAAAATATACCCTCTAAATCCTGGCTTATAACTCAGAGAATAGAATCGGGTGATTGCAGGGTTAAGTGTACTCGTTAGTAACTTAAACGAGCCACGGCGAGACTTAGCCATATCGCCTTTTATCCACCCCTGCTTCTTTTTTGGTTTAGCATCACTAATCGCTAAATAAAATTTAGCAATCGCATGCTCAGTAAACATAACAGTAAAGGCGGCTGCAGCGGCTTTGTTTCTTGCTAAAATAATAAGCCCTGATGTCACTTTATCTAAACGATGAACGGCATAAAGCTTTTGCGATAATTGTTGTTCGGCTAAAACAACAAAGCCGGGTCCCTCTTCAGAATGAAAATTAAGACCCGCTGGCTTTTCTAAAATATAAAAGTCGTTATGTGTATAAACAACTTTTATTATCTTACTTAATTGCTCACTCACACGTTTTTACTTTTAATATGCGCTATCACTTTAGCTAAGTCATCAGGCGTATCTACACCTGCATGAGGGGCTATTTGAGCTTGTTCTATTTTAATTTTATAACCGTGATACAAAACACGTAACTGCTCAAGTGATTCAAGTAATTCTAATGGTGATACACTCAGCTCTATGTATTGTTTAATAAAACCCGCTCTGTACGCATAAATACCTACATGGCGTTGAAATGGTGCTAAATTAAGGGCAGTGCTATCATCCATCATCGTATTTCTATCAAACGGTATACTTGCACGAGAGAAATACAGGGCATTTTTATTTATATCGCTAACCACTTTAACGGCATTAGGATTAAATACTTCATCACGTTCTTCAATAGCAACACTTAACGTTGCCATTAGTGCTGTTGAATCACTTAATAGTGCAGCAACTTGAGATACGTTTTCTGGTGCAAGTAATGGCTCATCGCCTTGTACATTAACCACAATTGTATTGCTATCAAGTTTAAGAAAATCAACCACTTCAGCTAATCGTTCAGTACCCGACTGGTGATCTTCACGCGTCATTACTACATCATTAGTAAACATACTTACTGCATCAAATACTTTTTGATGATCGGTTGCTATAACTACTTTACTAGCACCTGATAAACATGCTTTTTCGTAAACGTGTTGAACCATTGGCTTGCCACAAATATCAGCAAGCGGTTTACCTGGTAGTCGGGTCGATGCAAAACGAGCAGGAATTACAACTACGAATTCCACTTTTCAACCTCTTCTAAAGATAACTCACGTGCTTCATTTTCAAGTAATACTGGAATATCATCTTGAACAGCATAAGCAAGCTTAGCTGCTGTGCTAATTAGTTCGTTGTTTTCTCTATCAAAGCGTAATTTTCCCTTACAAACAGGGCACGCAATTATCTCGAGTAATTTTGTATCAAAGGCCATTGAGTATTCCTTTTTCTTTTAATATTGAATTTAATGTGTTTATTACGCTATCGGTAGGTTGTGCATCTACTGGTAAATAATACCAATTAGGCTTTGCAAAGGACTTACATTTAACGGCATCTTTTTCGGTCATTATAATGCAATCATCACCAAATTGGGCAAAATCATCTACTGTATAAGCATAATGATCTCTAAAATGATGAGTCGATAATAACGTAATATCTTGTGCTTCTAATGAGTTTTCAAACCGTTTAGGGTTCCCAATTGCACTTATTGCATGTGCTTCACTTACGTTACTTTTTGCATAATCGCTTGAATTAACCAAGCGAAGATTACTTACTTGTAATGTGTAGCTATTATTAGCCTCACCACCATTTTCAATTACTATATCGACACTTTGCAAACGTTTAGTTGTTTCACGAAGTGGCCCTGCTGGCATAACAAAGCCATTACCAAAACGACGCTCATTATCAACAATACAACACTCAATGCTACGAGGCATTTTATAATGCTGCATTCCATCATCAGAAATAATAACATCGAGTGTATAATTATTTTCTAATAAATCGATATTGTGTTGTCTATTAGGCCCAACCGCTATTGGGCACTTTAAACGATGGTATAAAAGTACGGGCTCATCTCCAGCCTGCTGAGCATCTACAAGCTCAGTAACTAACAGCGGGTAATTTTTTGATTGCCCACCATATCCTCTACTAATAATTCCCACTGATAAACCTTGCTGTGTTAAATGACCATACAGCCACAAAACAAAAGGCGTTTTACCATTACCGCCAACACTTATATTGCCAACTACAATTACAGGCGTTTTGCACTCAAAAGGTTTAAGTATTTTAGCGCTGTATAAGTATTTTCGAAATGACGATACAACCCAAAACAAAGCACTTAATGGTAATAACAGTAAAGTAATTAGACCAAATGATTTATACCAGCTTTGTTCTATTTTACTCACGCCTGATCACCAAACTGCATTTTGCAAAGGGCTGAATAAGTACCGTCATTTGCTAATAAACTATTGTGATCGCCACTTTCTGTTACACGACCATTATCAATAACATAGATTCGGTCACTGTTTTCGATAGTAGATAAGCGATGCGCAATAACAATTGAGGTTTTATCTTTCATTAGCGTTTCTAATGCTTGCTGAATAAGCTTTTCAGATTCGGTATCAAGTGCTGATGTAGCCTCGTCTAAAATCAAAATAGGTGCGTCTTTTAATATTGCACGTGCTATCGCTATACGCTGGCGTTGACCGCCGGAGAGCATTACACCATTTTCACCTACCATGGTGTTTAATTGCTCTGGCAGGTCTTTAACAAACTCCCAAACATGCGCTTGTTTAGCAACTTGCTCTAATTCTTCCTCAGACACATCATGCTTTATGCCATAACAAATATTGTTAGCAATCGTATCGTTAAATAACACGACCTGCTGAGACACTAAAGCAAATTGGCGACGCAAATCTGTTAATTTATAATCCTGCAGGGCTATACCATCAAGTAATATTTCACTCGGTAACTCTAAGTCATAGTAGCGTGGTAATAAATTAGAAATTGTTGATTTACCCGAGCCTGAGCGCCCAACTAAGGCAATACTTTCACCCGCTTTAATCGTTAGCGACAAATCGTTTAATACGGCTTCATCTTTTGTTGGGTACTTAAAGGTTACATTTTTAACTTCAATTACCCCTTTAACTTTATCGACTGAAACGGTGCCAGTATCTTTTTCCATTTCTTCATCTAAAACTAAAAATATACTTTGAGCTGCAGAGATACCACGCTGCATATCGCTATTAACATTGGCGAGTTGTTTTAGCGGTCGCAATAGCATCATCATTGAGGCAATCAATGCCATGAAGTCACCTGAGGTAATCGTATCAATCATTGATGGAAGAGATACAGCCCATAAAATAACAGCCATAGCACTTGCTGCTAATATTTGAATAATTGATACACTTAAAGCTTTTGTCGCATCCATTTTAATGCGCTGCTGGCGGTTATGATTATTAATCTTTGAGAAATGGTTTATTTCTTGGTCTTGTCCGCCAAATCCATGAATAACTTTATGTCCGCTAAGCATCTGTTCAGAGCTACGTGTAACCTGCCCCATAGCTGATTGGATACTTTTAGAAATATGGCGAAAACGTTTCGATACAACCGCTACAATAATGGCAACGAGAGGGATGATGACTAAAAATATAAGTGAGAGCTTCCAACTGGTATAAAACATTACACCAAGTAAAAAGACAACAAAGGCTCCTTCACGTACAACAATAAGTAACGCTTTAGTAATTGCTTGTTGAACTTGCTCTGTGTCAAAAGTGATTTTTGAAATTAAATCGCCTGTTGAGTTTTTGTCATGAAAAGAAACGGGTAAATGCAATATGTGCTCAAATAACTCTTGGCGTAAAGAGCGTACAACTTGAGAGCCCACATAACTTAAACAGTACGAAGACATAAAGTTAAAAACACCACGCCCTAGTACTAACGCGATAACTACAAAAGGAGCGTACTTTAAAACTTCTGTATTTCGTTGGTTTAAACCTTGATCAATAAACGGCTTCATTAATTGAATGAATAAAGCATCCATTGCTGAATAGCCTATCATCCCAACAATTGCGATAAAAGCGACGCTTTTGTATGCGCCAACATACGAAACAAGACGTTTATAAATTTGTGCAGTACTTTGATCCATAACACTCTCTAAATACAGTAACTCCCTGTATTGTATCCTTCGATGAGATAAAACTAAACGTCAATCTTTGATAAACCAATAACTTTCCTGCCCTCTTGCTGTTTCTATGACCAAATTGTTTGAGTAGAATTTAATACTAATTTGTCCTTCAACGCCTGTTGTAAATTGCTCGGCGCTTATTGCTTTGTAACGCTCGACGACAACGGGCTTGGGAAATTCCCACTGTCCTTTATAAGCACTTGAATGAATCACAACTATAGGAGCTACATCACTAATAAAATTAACACTTGAGGATGTATCACTGCCATGATGCGGGCTTAACATGACTGTACTTTTCAACGATGTATTATTAGCTAATAATGAGGCTTCACGGGATTTTGATATATCACCTGTAAATAACACACTATAAGTATTACTCGATACTCTAACAACGCATGAATCGTCGTTTTCATTTCCATACCCTATAGTGCTAAAGCTTTCTACTCTTAAACCGACAAAATCAACACTTTGGACTTCACACACATTAAGTGTATTTTCAGGATGAAATTGCTTTAATGTTTCCCCAAATCCAGCTTCAATAAAATGCTGTATTCCTCCAGCGTGATCGCTGTCTTCATGACTTAGAATCGCTGTTTTTACTGTGAAATTATTTGCTTTTATATAAGGCAATAAAATACTTCGCGTACGGCTAAAACGATTAAAATAACTTGGACCAAAATCATAGATAAGCACTTGGTTATCTTTTTCAATTAATGCCATGAGACCATGCCCAACATCAAACACATGAAGTTGCCAGTTAGGCTTTTCTTTTAGAAGATTATTCAATAAAAGTACTGTTAAAGGAATGAAAGAGAACAATTTATAGGGGAGGAAGTAAATCATCAACATAGTAATATAGGTAAAAATGACGAATATTAACTCGATTCTTCCTGTTGTCAGCCATCTTAACGACTCGGGTATTTCATAAAGTAATTTAAATAACGCATATAACCCTGTATCAAACAAATGTATTAAATTACCTATATCTAAAAAAGTACTCAGTAATGTAAAAACAATCAAAAATGGCAAAATAATGATGGAAAGAAACGGTATCGCAATTAAGTTAATGACTAGGCCCGCAATACTTACGCCATTAAAAAAATAAAGTGAAAGTGGTAATAAACCGATAAACAATGCTACTTGAATAACAAATAACGCAATAATTTTGTTTTTGATTCGTGTATTTAATATTGGTAATTTATTAATAACAGTAAAAATTATAGCGACCGCTAAAAATGAAAAATACAGACCTGGATTAAGTAAATTAAATGGGTTAACAGCAAGCACTATTACCAAGGCAAATAAAATACTCCGCCATCGCAGCGGCTGCTTAGCAAGAAAATAAAGTAACAAATAACAACCCAGCATAATTAGTGCTCGCGTTGCTGATACTAAAAAGTCACTTAAATATACGTAAACTAATGCAGCTATAAAACCGAACGAACTGTAGTAAAGTGTAAGGTTAAATGATTGACCAATTGAAAAGTTTATTTTCGTACAGATAAATCGAATGAATAAATAACCAAAGCTAAAAATCAAACCAATATGTAAACCCGATATAGCCAGTAAATGACTTAACCCAAGTGATTGCATTAATTGTTTATCTGTATAGCTCATTAACGATTTATCACCACTGAGTAATGCATAATAGAGCCACTGCAATCTTGTATTTGTATAGGTATTTTTAATGAAGTTTTGATAATCTAGTACGATGCTTTGTTTATCGCTGTGTATTATATTAAGCTCTTTATTGAGAACTTTGCCTTTAAATAATATTCTATTTATAAATGCATAACGTTCAGTATCAAACACATTAAAATTTTTATTACTGCGAAAATATTTTAAATGGATTAATGCAGAGAATTCATCCCCGACTGTAAAAGGCTGTGCAGAATTAACACTGAGCATTGCTTTGGGTGCTCTAAAATTCGAAAAGCTACTCCCGTCTAATGCCACTATTTTGGCTTTGATATACTGAGGTTTTTTATCAGAAATAACCTCTTCAACAACTAATGTAGAATCAAGTGCATACTTTTCGTTCGATTTTGGTATTTCAAAACTATAAAAAAGGTAGAAATGCATACCAACAAAGCAAATTGCACAAATAAAGCCTAACAATACGTTTAAAAACGGCTTAAAATAAGCGCTCACTATTACAATGAAAATTGTGAAGACTGTAAATTCGAGAGTTTGATAATAAAACACGGTTGCTACACAGCCAATTACAAACCCAAGACTTATCCACACTGATGTAAATGGTTGCTTTAAATGGCTAAAAAAACGATCCAAAGATTTTTACCTGATCCAAATAAAATTAGACATCATAAATCACTAAAAATATTTGGACGACTTTTGCAAGACGCAAATCTTTGGCATTTAAATAGACGTTCAGCTCGAGGGGCCTTCGCGGTCGGGTTATTTTTTGCTTTCATCCCTGTTCCTTTTCAAATGGTTTTAGCCGCAGCAGGTGCTATATTATTTAGGGTTAATTTACCCATATCAGTTGCTTTAGTATGGCTTACGAATCCATTAACCATGCCACCTATCTTTTATGGCTCATACTTAGTGGGTACGTTAATACTTAATCAGCCAGAACAACACTTTGTATTTGAAGCAAGTTGGTCTTGGTTTTTAGAAAGTATAGAAACAATTGGTCCTGCATTTTTATTAGGTTCATTAGTATGTGCTTCTATTGCATCAATTATAGGATATTTTGGTATCGATATTATTTGGCGCCGCTCTGTGAAAAAAGCATGGTTATCACGAAATAATTAGTGGCGTTAAAGCTAAATAATCGCTGCAATCCTAATCTAATAAAATATTATAGACGAAAAAAAACCAACTTTATCAAGTTGGTTTTTTTATAATCAATAAACTTTAAAAGCGAAATACACGCCTTAAGCCAACCAGTGGTAATAACAATAATGTATACCAAGGGAAGCTAGCAGAGTTACGCTCATAAACTTCAGCTTCTACTGGAGCACAGCTTTCTACTTCACCATTTGCAATTGGCGTTAGTTTAACTGCTATTGCAATACTCTCATATTCAATTTCACCATTAATATCAGTTACTACACCGCCTAATGAATCTAGCTTTTCAACTGTTTTAGTCGCAGTACCAAATATTTCATTATTTTCGTTGATAGCAGTCGCTTCAACCATAGTATAAGCGTAATCAGTTTCACCGTCGGTGTCATAACAAGGCAGTAAATCGTTTAGATTAGTGATTTTGTCTTCACCAATTTTGTAAATAAAGGCCTCTTTGAGTCGCGAGCTATCAGAAACACCCACTTCCCCTTCACCTACAATATAACCTTGGTTGTTTATATCGTTACCGTAAGAACTTGAGCTTGAAAAGTAATCAGTAGGGAAAACCGTACTACCCGTTGCTATATCATGGTAAAAGAATTTATTACGAAGAGTGCCTTCAATACGCTTAGTTGCATAACCTGTAATTACATCGTTATCATTAATAGCAATTGATTTACCAGACTGCCAGTCATCTTCTTGATTAATAAAATCAACAACCGCACCGTCTTTAAAATAAACTGGCATTGTAAGAATTGTATCGTCATTTTTGTAATAACGTGTATTCGATGATCCTACAATTGTCCCGTTGTTGTTCACTGCTAAAGCAGTACTTGTAAATGCATCATCTTCCGCTTCACCTTCATCAGGTGTCAGTGCCATACCAAGCTCTTCAACAGACGTGATATTAAGTGATTCATCAAGTTCCCATTTAACAGCGCGCTTATTAAATAAGCCTCGTGTAATATTTGTATTTAACAAGTTGATACATACTGACGTAGGTTCGTCTTCATTATCACAGTTATCATCAATATTATCTTGTCTGTCATCTGGAATGCTTGTAGACATATTACCTACAACGGTATAACCACTGTTAGTTTTAATAATATCGTTGGCACGACTTGTACCACCGTATTCATTAAACTCAGGCTCTAACTCAACACTTACACTGCCATCAGCGCTTATTACAATCCCACGCTCTATAAATTCATGAGTAAACCATGTTTCTGCATCATCTTCACCATCAGGTGTAAAAGATACTTTATCGTATGGGGCACTACCCCAACCAACTGTAACGCCATCTTCACTTACTGCATTTAAAAGATTGACAGTAGAACGAGTTAATCCATCATAATCAACAGAAGCTATATCAAAAATCGGTTGTTCAGTAATCTCTGATTCGTTAAATTTAATCCCAACTAAAGAACTCATTTTTTGATATTCAAAGTTAGACGGAATTCCTAAATTCGAATTTGCCAAAAAACTAACCATAAAAGCATGAGCATCAGGATTAGTGCTTACGGCATCATTATTTTCAATGTCATCAAGTGTGAAAGTAATTTCTTTATCACTTAATTCATATGCTGCTTCTGTGCTGTCGTAAGCACTTTCAATAACATTTTCAGTAAAGTCTATATAGCTGGTATCAATAGGTAAATTGTATAAACCATTTGCGAAACCAATAATATGCCCGCTTTCGCTTACATCTGTTACATAAGAATATTTAGCGTCTTCAAGAGTCCCTAATTCACTTAACTGGTACGTCGCACTTGTGGCTGAAGTGCTTAATGTCGCTAAAATACTGGCAGCGAGTAATTTATATTTCATTTTAGTCCTTACTACTGATTCTGTAATTCTTCAAGTTCTTCCCAGCGCTCAAGGGCAGCTTCAAGGTCAGACTCAAGTTGTGCTAAATGGTTCAATGCTTTAGTTGTTACATCACTCTCTTGTTTAAAAAAGTTTGCGTCACTCACTACAGCTTGTTGAGCTTCAATTTCAGCTTCTAGTTTTTCCATTTTATTCGGTAGTTGCTCTAATTCAAGTTTTAATTTGTAAGAGAGTTTATTTGTCTTAGCTGCTGGTTTTGCAGCTGGAGCGGCTACTTTTTCAACTTTTTTTACTGGTTGTTGCTGAATTTTTTTTTCTTGTTCAGCTAAGTAACCTACATAAGCTTCATAGTCGCTATAACCACCGACGATATCTGTTACTTTACCATTGCCTTCAAATGCCCATACACTAGAACATGTATTATCAATAAATTCTCGGTCATGGCTTACAATCAGCACTGTACCTTGATATTGATTAATAATGTCCTCTAGTAACTCTAACGTTTCAATGTCCAAGTCATTCGTTGGCTCATCGAGAACAAGTATATTAGATGGTTTTAAAAACAGTTTAGCTAATAGCAGTCTATTTTTTTCACCACCAGAGAGTGCTTTAACCGGGGTTCGAGCGCGTGCTGGAGGGAATAAAAAGTCTTGCAGGTAACCTAAAACATGGCGTGAACGACCGCCCATCATCACTTCTTGTTTACCTTCGGCAACGTTATCTTGAACAGTTGCTTCTTCGTCAAGTTTTTCACGGTATTGGTCAAAGTAAGCAAACTCTAAATTAACACCTTGCTTAGTAATACCACTATCAGGTTTTAAATCACCAAACATTAGTTTTAATAGTGTTGTTTTACCAATACCATTTGGGCCTACTAGGCCAATTCTGTCGCCACGCATTACAAGTGTCGAAAAATCATCAGCAATAACTTTGTCTTTAAATGCATGGCAAAGGTTCTTAGCTTCAAATACCAACTTACCTGAGCGATCAGCTGTTTCAATATTAAAGTCAGTTTTTCCAACTTGATCAACACGTTGCTTGCGCTCATTACGTAGCTGTTTTAGCTCTCGAACGCGCCCTTCGTTACGCGTTCTTCGCGCTTTAACACCTTGGCGAATCCACGTTTCTTCTTCAGCTAAACGCTTATCAAACAATGCATTTTGCGCTTCTTCTACTTTTAAATCATGCGCTTTTTGCTCTAGATAAGTCGCGTAATCACCTGGGTACGAAATAAGTTTACCGCGATCTAAATCTAAAATACGCGTAGCAACAGCGCGAATAAACGCACGGTCATGCGATATAAATACAATGCCGCCTTTAAATTCTTTTAAAAACTGTTCAAGCCACATTACACTAGCCATATCTAAATGGTTTGTTGGCTCATCTAGTAATAATAAGTCAGGCTCACTTACAAGTGCACGCGCAAGTGCTACTTTACGTAACCAGCCACCAGAAAGGGACTCAAGTTTAGCCTCTGGTGTTAATTCTAATTGTGTCAAAACTAATTGAATTCGGCTATCAAAACGCCAACCATCAGCGGCTTCAAGTTGGTTTGATAAACGTTCAAGTTTATTTAATAACTTATCAGTACATTGTGTTTGCAGTTCGTTGCTAACATGATGAAAATCAATGAGTAGGTTAGCGATTTCCGGCATACCCTGCGCAACGTAATCAAATACTGTTCCGCTTGCACCTTTTGGTGGATCTTGCTCTAAACGAGAAATTCGAATGCCACCAAGCTGATTTATTTCACCGTCATCTAAAACAACTTGTCCATCAAGTACTTTTAATAACGTTGACTTACCCGCGCCATTTCGACCAACTACACACACTCTTTCGCCACTTTCTATAACGGCGTCTGCTTTGTTAAGCAAAGCATGTGTACCAAAAGCAAGTTGTGCTTTTAAAATTCTTATTAAATCCATAGTTCTTATTTGCTCTTATTCTGCTTGTGCTAAAAATTCGCGCACAGAGTGTAAAGTAAAAGGCCAATATAATTTCTCGCCTTTTTCACTTTTTAATACAGGAATAGTAATTTGATACTCAGCAATAAGCTGCTCATCAGTCATAATATCGATTAGTAATAACTCACTGTTGTCATTTAGTACATCAGTGATAAGTTGCTCAGCCTGTTCGCACAAGTGGCAACCATCAGTATGATATAAAATCCATTTAGCCATGCGTAATTAGCCAGCTATTATGGATTTTTTTATTACGTTTGAAGTCTGGTGATAGCGTTTTATCTGAGATATTAACGGCTTTTAAACCTAAACCAATCAGGCCAACTTCATCCATTACAAAACCACGTTTGTTATTAGAGAAAATCAAAGTACCTGATGGACTTAAGATCTTTTTAACCCACGTTAATAATTTAATGTGATCACTTTGCACATCAAACGCGTCTTTCATACGTTTTGAGTTTGAGAACGTTGGAGGGTCTAAAAATATCAAATCATATTGTGCTGTCGCATGCTCTAACCACTTTAAACAATCTGCTTGTTCAAAACGGTAACGTGTATTACTGATATTGTTTAAATCGAAGTTATCTTGGCCCCATTTTAAATAGGTTTTAGATAAATCAACTGTTGTAATTGCTTTAGCGCCACCAAGTGCAGCATGCACAGAGGCTGTACCTGTGTATGCAAACAAGTTTAAAAAGCGCTTATCTTTCGCATTTTCTTGAATATAACGACGCATTAAACGGTGATCTAAAAACAAACCTGTGTCTAAGTAGTCAAATAAATTAACTTTAAACTTAGCACCAAACTCTTCAACTACCATAGTGCGGTTTTGTTTAGACATGGCCGTATACTGCTCTTCGCCCTTTTGCTTTTTACGCACTTTTACAGCAATATTTTCAGGTGAGATATCAAGTTGTTGCGAAGTCAATGTTATTACGTCTTGCAGGCGTTTTTCTGATGTTTTTTCATCAATTTCTTTAGGCGCTGCATATTCAAAAATAACCGCAGAGTCACCGTAAATATCTACAGCAACATTGTACTCAGGGATATCCGCTTCATAAACTCGATAAGCGTCTACTTTATTTTGTTTAAGCCAGTTTTTTAAGCCTTGCTTATTCTTTTTCAATCTATTTGCGAATGACGTAGAGCATTCAAAATTAAGCGCTTTTTTATCATCGGTGGTCAAACTTACTTGCTTATCATCTAATTGATATAAGTTAAGTTCAACATCAAGTGGGCCATTTTTAAACTTATAACGCTTAAGACGCACAAGTTTTAAAAGTTTAAATAAGCTCTCGTCCATACCTAGTAAGGCAAGTTTCCAATGATTAAAGTGCTTTTTAAAGCCAACACCTAAATTACGGTGTAAATCAACAAGCTCAGCCATAGAACCAATACGCTCACCATAAGGTAAGTTTGAAATTACAACACCCGGTAATTTTGCAACAGCAGTAAGTTTAGTTGCATCACTTTGCTTAAACTTAATAACATCATCAAGCTCAGCACGTTTGGCATTATCAATCGCTTTATTTAAAACTTGTTCATCGTAATCGTGGCCAATTAACCACAATTTAGGATCGGTAATGTTAGCAAGTAACTCTTCTTTAAGTTCTTTAAACTTAGCGGCTCTAAAACTGGGTAAACGCTCAAAAGCAAAGCCTTCACGAAATAATCCCGGTGCTTCGTTTCGTGCCATGCCAGCCGCTTCGATTAAAATAGTACCCGCACCACAACATGGATCGAATAAAGGTTGTTTTACATTATCAAGCCAACCACTTCGTTTAATTAATGCAGCAGCTAAATGTTCTTTAATTGGTGCTTTACCTTGACCTTGACGGTAACCACGTTCAGACAAACGAGGGCCCGAATAATCAATATACATAGAAACGCCGTAACGATTTAATCGTGCAACAACACGCACATTTGCATCTTGCTTATCAACGTTAGGACGCTGCTCGTATAAATCATTAAAGTAGTCAACAATCGCATCTTTTATTACAAGACCCGAAAATTGTGTGTTTTTTAATGAGTCATTGGTACCGTTGAAGTCGACAGCGAATGTTTGAGTTGGTCCAAACCACTCTTGCCAAGGTTGCGAGCGAGCAAAATTATACAGGCTATTCTTATCATCTACGCCTTCTTTTTCTTCAATAAGCATAAGCACACGCGTTGCAAAACGACTTGATAAACAAACCTTTTGCGCCAGTAATGAGTCAGCCTCAAAACGAACAGAACCAACAGTTTGCTTAGACACAGTTGCGCCAAGTTCTGTTAGTTCATCAACCAATAAATTTTCGATTCCGATAGAAGTAAGTGCGATAAATTGCAAAGTAATAACCCTTAATAGCTAATTGCGCAGGATTATAACATAGGTTGGGCGACAAACACGCCATAAAGACACGCTTAAGACTTAAATTTGGTTAGGCGGTTTGACTTTGATATTGCTGATTTAGGATGGGGTGTACTCGATTATTCAAAATACGGATTACTTCAAATTGCGCTAAAGATAAATTTTCGTCTAATTTAAAGGTTTCGCTTAAATTTAAGCAAATAGATGCATCAGGGCAATGCTCTACAATTAAAAAATCGCCAGTCTGCGCTTTAGATATTAATTTAACTATTGCTTCTACACTTGGCTCTGTTCCAGTGTATTCTTCAAAAAACCAGCTTTTTGATAAAACGGGTTTTAAGTGATACTTAACAGCGGTTGCATTTAGCGATATTTGACAAATTTGAGCAGCAGACCACAATTCAAACCCATCTAAATAGTTATAAACTTGTTCATAAAATGCAGCATCTTCTAAACTAAAACGTGGATTTTTAAAAACAGAATCGGTGAGTTGTCTTAACTTATAGGGCGTACATAATTGCATGTCGTCATTTAAATCAAGTAATAAACGATTTTTATTAGGACAAGTAATCCACTGCCATTGCTTTGATGCTTGTAACATTTACTCCTCCTTGGGTATGTTGAATAATTATTGCTCACAGTATAACCGCTTTTGACCACTTTTAAAATGCTTGCTTAGAACATTTATCGAACGATCAAAAGCTTAGATAACTGATCCTTATAAGCCGTTAACGATCGACTTTACCAATTGTGGACCTTTGTAGATGAACCCAGTATAAACCTGGACTAAATTTGCGCCTGCATCGAACTTTTCTTTTGCAGATTGCGCATCATCTATTCCGCCAACTCCGATGATTGGTAATTTACCTTGTGTTAAGCGTTTCAATTCACTCACAACCTCTGTAGAACGCATTCTAACAGGGTGACCTGATAAACCGCCGGCTTCTTCTGCATATTGCTGGCCCATAACTGCAGCTCGCTCAAGCGTGGTGTTGGTGGCAATTACACCATCGATTTTATTATTTAAAAGTGATTCACTTACTTGTTGAATTTGAATTTGATCTAGATCCGGTGCAATTTTTACAAGCATAGGCACTTGTTTATTGTGCTTTGCAACTAAATCTAACTGTTCGTTTTTAAGACTCTGCAGTAAATCATCAAGTGCAGCGCCATATTGCAAATCACGCAAGCCAGGTGTATTTGGTGATGAAATATTTACCGTAATGTATGAGGCATGCTCAAACACTTTACGCATACAATGAATATAGTCATCTTTACCTTGTTCATTTGGCGTATCTTTATTTTTACCAATATTAATACCGAGTATGCCGCTGTATTTTGCTGCTTTTACATTTGAAACTAAGTTATCAACGCCTTTATTATTAAAACCCATACGGTTAATAATAGCGTTTGATTCTGGCAACCTAAAAATACGAGGTTTATCATTACCCGCTTGAGCACGCGGCGTAATAGTGCCAACTTCAATAAAACCAAAGCCCATTTGGCTGAATGCATCAATACATTCCGCATTTTTATCAAGGCCAGCTGCTAGCCCTACAGGGTTTTTAAATTTCAGACCCAAAAAATCGACTGGCTTATCAGAAATATTTTGCGACCAAGCTAAATTTAAAGGGGTATTGGTAAAACGACGAAGATTATTAAGTGCAAACTCATGCGCCCACTCCGCATCACGGGTAAACATAAAACGGCGAGCTAAATCATAAAACATCAATATAATCCTCTTTTTAAATTTTAGACAAAAAAATACCTCAGACAAGGCTGAGGTATTGTATAACAATTTTAACAATCAGTTATTTATTTACTAAACAATTAACTGATTAAAGCTAAATTATTTTCCCGATGTATCACAATTGTGGCTTAACAACATAAGTTCACGAAGTGCAACCGAGAACTTAGCAAAGTCGTGACTTTGTGATGTTTTAAACTCAGCCAGCATTTGTTTCCAGCGTTGCAGTAATAAATCTTGGCTATCCATCCACTCGTCTATTTGACTATCAACATCGCTCTCATCACCTTCAAAGCTATTTAATACAACTTCAGATAACGTACGTTGCTGCCAATCAAGCTCTTCTCGATAAGACGAGCGAGCAAGTGCTTGCCAATGATTTGCTACTGGTTGCTTAGTTATTTGCTCTAAGAACCAATGCAGACCCATTCTTGCACCTAGTTTAAAGTAAGTATTGGACACCATCGAAATACTCTTACCTGAACTATTCGCAACTTCTGCTAAATCCATCACAGAGAATAAGCTTGATAAAGAAACAATACGATTAGCTATATCTGTTGGAACGCCCGCGTCAATTAACTTATTGGCCTCAATTACAATACGATCATTTTCTTTTTCAATCATATACGTATTTAAGTTATCGCTTAAATCTTTAAAGGTTGGCGCAAAGAATTCAATTCCTTGTTCAATCGTTTGTGACTTATTACGATGACGTAAGAACCAACGCGTTGCTCGGCGCACAGTACGACGAAGTTGGTAAAGCATTTCAGTTTGAACTGCTGCTGGTATTTTATTATCAAGTGCACTAATAGAAGACCATGTTTCACGCATTTCAAATATTTCGCTAGCAATTGAGTAACACATTGCTATCTCAGCTTCATTAGCACCGGTTTCTTCATGCATACGTACCATGAAGTTTAAACCCATATCGTTAACGATACTGTTAGCAAGTTTAGTTGCAATAATTTCTTTACGAAGTGGGTGGTTGTTCATCGCATCGTTAAACTTCTCACGCAATGGACGTGGGAATGACTTAACAAGCAATTGGCGATAGTAAGGGTTTTCAGTAATTTCATCACTTACTAAAGACTCTTTTAATACCATTTTTGCGTAAGACACTAGCACTGAAAGCTCAGGACGAGTTAAGTCTTTACCTGCAGCGGCGCGTTCTGCCAATTCTTCATCACTTGGAATAAATTCGATAGCACGGTTTAACTTGCCTTCTTTTTCAAGCGCATGAATAAAGCGAATCTTTTCTTTGAGCGTTGAAGTTCCTTTAGACTGCGTAATTGAAATAGTATGTGTTTGACGGTAACAGTCTTTTAATACTAATTCAGAAACTTCATCTGTCATTGAGTAAAGTAGCTCATCACGTTGTTTACGTGTTAGGTCACCTTCAGCGACTAAGCCATTAAGTAAAATCTTAATGTTAACTTCGTTATCTGAACAGGCAACACCCCCTACGTTATCAATGAAGTCAGTATTAACACGACCACCTTTAGCTGCAAATTCAACACGACCTAATTGCGTTGCACCTAAGTTACCGCCCTCACCTATTATTTTAGCGCCTAAATCTCTACCATTGATACGTAGTGCATCGTTTGCACGATCCCCTACATCGGCATCAGTTTCTTTAGAGTGTTTAATGTATGTACCAATACCGCCATTCCACAGTAAATCAAACTCCATCATTAATGAGGCTTTCATTAACTCATTTGGTGTCATACTAGCTTTTTTAGTGCCCAACATTTTTTTCATTTCTGGGCTAAGCGTAATTGATTTAGCTGCACGAGAGAACACACCGCCACCGGCAGAAATTAGCTCTTTATTGTAATCTTCCCAAGAAGAACGCGGCATATTAAATAAACGTTCGCGCTCAGGGTAAGATGTAGCAGCATCTGGATTAGGGTCAACAAAAATGTGCATATGGTTAAAGGCGACTTGTAGACGAATATGCTTAGATAACAGCATACCATTACCAAATACATCGCCTGCCATATCGCCAATTGCTACTACTGTAAAGTCGGTAGTTTGACAATCAATATCCATTTCACGGAAATGTCGTTTAACTGACTCCCATGCGCCTTTTGCTGTGATACCCATTTTCTTATGGTCATAACCAACCGAGCCACCAGATGCAAATGCATCACCTAGCCAGAAATTGTATTCGTTAGCAATGCCATTTGCGATATCAGAGAAAGTAGCAGTTCCTTTATCCGCTGCAACTACTAGGTAAGCATCATCTTCATCGTGACGAACAACATCGCGCGCTGGTACTATTTCACCACGCTCAATATTATCAGTAATATCTAAAAGACCACGGATAAAGATTTTATAACACTCTTGGCCTTCTTTAATAAACGCTTCACGCTCAGTCGGTAGTTGTTTACATACAAAGCCACCTTTAGAACCTACAGGTACGATTACAGTATTTTTAACTTGTTGTGCTTTAACTAAGCCAAGTACTTCAGTACGGAAGTCTTCACGACGATCTGACCAACGCAGACCACCACGTGCTACTTTGCCGTAACGTAAATGCACACCTTCTACGCGCGGAGAATAAACAAAAATTTCAAACGCAGGTAAAGGAAGTGGTACATCAGGAATTAAGCTAGGTTGTATTTTAAACGACACATAAGACTTAAACTGTCCGGCATCGTCTTTTTGGAAATAGTTAGTACGCAGCGTCGCAACAATCATATCAACGTATAAACGTATAATACGGTCATCATCAAGGTTTGCTACATTTTCAAGCTCTAAATAAATTTGCGTGCTTAGCTTTTCAAGTGTTTTAGCACTTGCAGGGCTTTTAACTGAGAACTTTTTAGCAAACAAGTTAACAATTTGCGCTGCGATATTTGGATAATTTGCAAATGTACTTTCTATGTAACTTTGTGAGAACGTTACACCAATTTGACGCATGTATTTAGCGTACGCACGTAAAATAGAGGCTTCGCGGCCTGTTAGACCACCCATTAACACTAAACGGTTAAAACCATCGTTTTCAAGGCGGTTGCCCCAAACATTTGTTAATGCAGCACGAAAACGTGCTGAAATTTTATCAAAATCCGCCATCCCTTTGCTGTCAATAAGCATCGAGAAGTCCATGATCCAGTTGATACGACCATCGCTAGTTTTAACTGAGTATGGTGTTTCACCAACAACGCGAAGGCCAAAGTTTTCAAGCATTGGCATAACATCAGATAAGTGAATCGGCTCATCTTTATGGAATAAGCTTAATCGTACAATATTGCTGTTTGCTTCTTCTTGAGGACGGTAAAACAACATTTCTAGTTTGTTTTCATCGCTAAGTAGTTCTAACTTTTCAATATCAACAACCGCAGCACTTGGAAGCACTTCATCTTTGTATGAGCGTGCAAACGCATTACAGTATTTACGATTTAAATCGTTACCACGAGCTTCACCCGCAGACTCTAAAAGTGCAGATTGAAGTTTATCTTCCCACGTACGTGCAGCTTCTACTAAATTGTTTTCGATGTCTTTCACGTTATATTCGATCTTGTTGTCGGTCACACGAACGGTGTAATGAGTACGCGCCAGTGTTGACTCAGAGAAATAAGTAGTAAATTCAACTTTATCGTCAGAATTAAATGCATTAGCTAATATATCTTGCGTTTCACGACGAAGAGCCGTGTTATAACGCTCGCGAGGTACATAAACCATACAAGATAAAAAACGACCATACGCATCTTTACGTACAAACAAGCGACACATATCGCGCTCTTGTACTTGTAACACACCCATAGCAACTTCAAGTAGCTCACCTTCGCGCGCTTGAACTAGCTCATCACGTGGGTAGGTTTCTAAAATATTTAAAACAGCTTTGTAAGCGTGAGTACCTTTAGCAAAATCACACATTTCCATAATGCGATTAATTTTACTTTTTAACACAGGTACATCAGTAGCACTGTTATTGTAAAAGCTTGATGAAAATAAACCGATAAAGCGGTCTTCACCAATTACATTGCCTTCATCGTCAAAACGCTTAATGCCTACATAATCGATGTAAGCTGGACGATGAACACGAGAAACAGAGTTAGTTTTTGTTAAAATCAGTAGGTTGCTGCTACGAGCTTCTTGACGTGCAACTTCAGGTAATTCTGATAATAAGCGAGTGTGTTCTTCAGTCGAGTTTTTCATCAAGCCTAGGCTTGTATCCATTTTACCTTTTAGTTGGTAATCACCTTGAACTGGGCTTAACTCATATTCACGGTAACCCATTAGAGTAAAATTATCTTTAGCTAACCAATCTAAAAACTCAGTTGTTTCTGAAACTTCATCTTTACTTTTATTATGATGACGTTTAGGTAACTCTTTAGTCACTGCAATCAATTTTTTACGGATTGGTTGCCAATCATCAACAGCAACTGATACATCAACAAGCACAGACTCTAATTCTTTTTTGAAAGACTCAATCACAGAAGAATCTGTTTGACGGTCAATTTCAATAAAAAATACTGTTTTAGTAGATGAAGATTCTTGCTCTGCTTTTAAATTTGATAATCCAGAAATTTTAGCGTTTTCATCACGCTTAATTTTTAATGGGCAGTGAAGTAATAAGTGAGAGGCGATATTTTCACGAGTCATGGCCATACGAACAGAATCAACTAAGAACGGCATATCTTTAGTGATAATTTCAACGATTGTATGTGATGACTGCCAGCCATCTTTTGCCACTTCTGGATTGAAAACGCGGATAACAGCGTCGTCAGTAGTATTTTTTTCTAGCGAGTTCCAAAGGCTTAATGCTGCGCCATATAGGTCACTATCGTTGCGGTTTGCCAAATCCTCTTTAGACATATTGCTGTACAAGGCTTTGGCGAATTTCTCAACGAGTAACACATTATCAGCGCGAACTTTTTTCTGGATCAGCTTACAGACATTATCTAGGATAACCGAGGCTTGGCCTTCATTTCGTGTCATTGTATGTTCCTTAATCTATTACTGCTAAAAGCAGAATATTTGTACAGCGTATTATTAGCGTGGAGTCAGTTAAATTCTAACCCTTTTACAGCTAATAAACAGCCTTTTCGATGAAAACATTTTAAGCATTTCAGCTATTTGGTCATCTATTCACAAAATATAGATATAAATGGCCATTACTGGCCATTTAGGAGCAAAAGTATTCACATTATTTTTTCTGGTCAGTCCAGAGAAGGCTACCAATTGCGGGTAATAACAACACTGCACCTAACATATTCACTAAAAACATGAAGGTTAATAGTATACCCATATCAACTTGGAATTTAAGATCTGAGAATATCCAAGTGCTCACACCAATAGCTAATGTAATACCAGTAAATAGAACCGCGCTGCCACGCTCAACAAGCGCATTTCGATAAGCAACACTAAGCGGTACGTTTTGCTTAAGCTGCCCCATCATCGACGACAGTATATAAATACCGTAATCAACACCAATACCTACACCTAATGCAATTACAGGTAAAGTAGAAACTGTTAAGCCTATTTCCAGCTGTACCATAAGTGCTTGGGCAAGGGTTGATACAATATAAAGCGGTAATACCACGGCTACTGTTGCTTTTACGCTTCTAAAGCTCATTAAACATAAAATAATAACGGCACCATAAACGTAAAGCATCATGGGTATTTGTGCTTCTGATACAGACTCATTAGTAGCTGCCATTACGCCCACAGGTCCTGACGCTAATTTAAATGCTAGTTTTTCAGTGCCCTCTTCTTGGGCAAATTGCTTAACACTCTTAATTACGGTATCGATAGTTTGTGCTTTATGATCATCTAAGAATATAATCACTGGCATAACTGAACAATCACCGTTAAGTAAGCCTGTACTAGTTTCAACTCGAGACGTTGACTGTACTAAGCTTGCTGAATTTCGTGGCAAACTCTGCCATTTTAAATTGCCTTCGTTGTAGCCCGCGTTAACCGATTGAGCTACAGAGCTCAAACTTACAGCAGACTGCACACCGGCCACATTCTCAACTTTGTATTGAAAACGGCTTATACGCTCCATCACATCATGCTCAGTACATGCTGCAGGATACGCCTCTACAATTACTTTTAAAATATCAGACGAGATAGTGTACTTATCCGAAATTAAAAACGTGTCTTGGTTATAACGGGCATCTTGATGCAGAGATGGCGCGCCTGCGTGTAAGTCACCTATACGCATTTTATCTGCTTGCCAGTATCCTAGAGCAAATAAAACAAGGGTAAAACCGATAATCATTTTAGCGATTTTAGGATCGGTTGCTTTTACTAAAATGTCTCTGATCTTATCAAGTATATTAGGCTTCTCAGCATCACCAGATTGAATATGTACACTGTTTTCAAAGTTCATGTACGACGCCCAAACTGGCAGCAAAATTAAATTTGTAAATATAATTACTGCTACACCTAAACTCGCTGTAATAGCAAGTTCGCGAATAATACCAATATCAATAGTAAGTAATGTTAAAAAGCCTACGGTATCTGAAAGCAGTGCAATACCACCAGGTATTAATAAAGCCCTGAAACTTGACTGACAACAAATTCGCGTACTTTTTCCTTCACCTACTGTTTTGCCAATAGCATTAATCATCTGCACACCATGGCTTACACCTATAGCAAAGACTAAAAACGGCACCAAAATAGACATAGGGTCTAGTCCAAACCCTAAACTTGAAAGCAGGCCTAATTGCCAAATAACGGCAATAATAGAACACGCGATAGGCAAAATAGTTAGCTTTAAACTGCCACAAAATAGCCAAACCATAATAAAGGTAAAGGCGATAGCAATGGCAAAAAATACGACTACCCCTTTTGCGCCTTCAGCTATATCACCAGCCATTTTTGCAAAGCCAATAATATGAATACTTACTTTGTCTGTACTTAAAGGCTCTCTTAAATCACTTTCTAGTTTTTGTGCAAAAGCTAATGTGTCTAATTTTTGTTGTGTTTGGGGATCTGTTTCTAAAAGTTGAGCCGTTACCATTGCACACGAGTAATCGCTGGCAATCATACGCCCTACAACTTTTGCTTTTTCAATGTTTTCCTTTACTACACCTAATCCACGCGTATCAGCTTTAAAGTTTGCAGGAATAATTGGACCACCGGCAAAGCCATCTTCTACTACTTCTACAAAGCGAGCACTAGGTGAAAATATAGAATTCACTAAAGGACGATTTACACCAGGAATAAAATAAAGCTGATCGTGAACCGCTTTTAATTGAGTAAAAAATTCTGGATTAAATATATCTCCGCTGTCGTCACATACTGAAATTAAAATACTGTTTGCACCACCAAACTGTTTTTCATGTTTAGTGTATACCTTCATGTAATCGTGATTTAACGGGATATTTTTATTAAACGATGCATCAAGTTGAATTTGAGTCGCTTTAAATACAAGTAAACAGGTTATAAGTGCAAAACTTATAAGCATAATTAAGCGATGTCTAAAAATCGCCTTTTCAATAAAATCGAGTAACTTATGCATTAAGGGGTTAACTCCTTCACTTTAATGCCATCTTCTGTAGCCATGATCAATCTGTTATCTAAAATTACACCATCAAGAATCGCTTTACCGTCAGCAAGCTGCTCATGGGTGAGTAACCCATCTTGAAGATGAAAAATAACGCCACTATTAGCGAGCATGAGCCATTGTTTGTTATTATAATTAATGATGTTGTTAATCGTCGCTGTTTTAACATTTTCAAAATGCTGCCACTGCTTTTCGCCACTTTGCTTTGCAAAAACATTACCTCGTAGCCCCGCCACAATTTCTTGAATGCTATCAGAGGCAACTGCAAAGAATGAACCGGGATAAACTTCTTCTATTCTTTGCCAAGTTTGACCATCGTCAATGCTTCTGGCCATTAAACCCATTTCACCAACGAGCATTAATCCATTGTCTGTTTTTTCTATACGATTAAAGTGCGGTAAAATAGAAGCAGTTTCCGCTTCATATCCTTGTGGGTCATTTTCTTTTAAATCGTTTAAGT
The DNA here is from genome assembly GCF_011378755.1 of Pseudoalteromonas sp. Z1A2. Classification (NCBI taxonomy): domain Bacteria; kingdom Pseudomonadati; phylum Pseudomonadota; class Gammaproteobacteria; order Alteromonadales; family Pseudoalteromonadaceae; genus Pseudoalteromonas; species Pseudoalteromonas sp. Z1A2. The sequence continues at coordinate 285,334 of NZ_WTKX01000002.1, forward strand.
AATCACGATCATCACTAAAAAGTAGCGAATCTAAAAAGCGTTTTTGCCAATGTTGACCACCGTCTGCAGTTTGATAAAACATGCCATATGCGCCCACTGCAAAACCTTTTAAGTCATCTTCAAATAAAATATCTAAACATGGTTTGTCTAATTCAGGTAATGCTTGTTGTAGCTGCCAATTAACGCCACCGTCAGTAGTATTTATGATTGTTGCATCGTGGCCACACGCCCATCCATTATTTTCGTTACTAAAATCAACGGCAGTTAAGAGCACTTGAGTTGGAACTAGCTCAGCTTGTTGCCATGAATCACCCGATGTACTTTTAATAACAGTACCGTGTTTACCAACAGCAATTAAGCCATTACCCGTGTTAGTTATATCGGTGAGTAAGGTTTTAGCTGCATTTGTTGCACTGATTGCATAGTTAGGGGCTTCTTGTGCAACACTCGCACCGCTTATTATCAGGCTGGCATATACCAAATACTTCATAAATTTTAATCGCCTTGTACGAGAGAGTTGTTTGTCTTTTTACTAGGGATTGCGTTGCGCGCTGTAAGACAAACGCGATGAGAAAGGAAAAGGCACTTAACATATTGTTAAGTGCCTAGTTTAATACTATCTACCTGCGCGACGTAAAGCGCTTGAAGTAAATTCGTTATCGTTAAACGACTGTGAAAAATCGTACATTTTTTCTTGGTTATCTAAACCAATTGCTAAATAACGACGAGAATTCAAATCATGATAAACCTCAAGGGTACTCCACTGTGTAGGAACTTCGTAATAGTTAAGGCCATAAGCCATGGCTACACGGTAAAGTTGGTCGCGGTTATCATAAATATCAGTTACCTGTACTTGCCAGCTATCTTCATCAATGTAAAACACACGCTTTTTATAGATATGGCGTGTATCATCTTTTAAGTTAGCTTCAACAACCCAAACACGATGTTTTTCGTAACGTGTATGTTCTGGGTTAATATGGCCAGGCATTAAAATATCATCGTACTCTAGCTTGTCGCTATGAAGTTTATAGCTGTTGTAAGGTATGTATAACTCTTGCTTACCTTTTAGCGTCCAGTTGTAACGATTTGGTGAGCCATTAAACATATCAAAATCATCGGTAGTGCGCAGGCTATCTGCAGCTGTGCCTGGTGCATCATATGCAACATTAGGTGCACGACGAACACGACGTTGCCCCGAGTTATAAGTCCATGCTTGGCGCGGCGTTAATATTTGGTCCATTGTTTCATGAACTAATAATGCAGTACCCGCTAAACGTGCAGGCTCTGTAACGCTTTGTTTAAACTTAAACAAAATGTTTGAGTCTTGTAGCTCTGCTGGTGTAGCGCTTGGATCTGAGTATTTAACTAATAGCTGCTCATCAAAACCAACATAGTTGTAAGAGCCAGATGCAGTCGGTGCAGCTTGACCACCAAAGCGCTCAATAGACTGGCCACGGTAACGTAATAAGTGATTCCAAATTGCCTCTAAACCTGTTTTAGGAATAGGGAAAGGAATACCTATCGCGGTATTTTTAATACCGTTACCGCCTTCGATTAATTCAGCAGTCGGTGCAAACTTTTTAGTCGCGTCATAAACAAACTGAGGGTACGAAGCTGAGCGGCGTGTTTCATACACTGGCATTTTAAATGTGTCTGGGTATGCTTCAAATAAAGCAATTTGACCCGGACTTAAATTGGCTTTGTACTTTTCAATATTACTTTTATCGATAGTGAAAAGCACTTTATCAGCTGTAAATGGGTCAAGATGATGCATACCAGCTTCATAACCTGCAGGCGCTGTTGTAATTCCATTATTCCACGCTGGAATAGAACCATCAGCATTCGCAGCTTTTTCTGCACCCATTGGCGTTAAGTTTTGACCTAATTGAGCAACTTCATCAGCGTTTAATTTAGCCAAGGCTGCGCTGCTTGCAAACAAACTACAAAATGCTGTAGCGATGAGGGTAGGTTTTTTAATCATAGTAATGTTACCCCTAAATAGAATATTTTAAGTTAAAAGAAACGTAATCGCGGTCTGAGAATGTATTAACACCGCCACCGCCCCAAAACGAGTTATAGCTCACATCAAGTGACCACGCATTTTGGTAGTTAAAGTTCATCGTAGCACCTAAAGATTTACGATCTTCGATAAATAAGAACATAGGATCTGGTGTATTACCGTTTACGTCATGAGAAAATACAAAACGTGGTGAAAAGTTAATACCTTTGTAAAAGTTGAAGTAATCGCCTTTCGCAATTAGGCGGTAACCCCAAGACGATGCTGTAGCGAATGATTTCTCTTCAGCGCCATTTGAAAGACCAAGTTGCAATGTTGAATAATCAGTAGTACCTGGGCCTGTTATTGTGCCACTACGGCCAGTGCCTGATACATTTAAACGCATTTCGTCATAGCCAGGCATATCGTGAATTTTAACTACACCCACTTCACCAACTACAGCCCAGCTATCAGCACCTAATGAAGGACCAAATAAATGTGTTGCTGTAAATTGAATTTGTGATGTATCACGTTCAATGTAGCCTTTGGCAACTTCACCTGCACCAACTGAGCTTACCGCATCGCCTATACTCATTTGCGAAATACCCGCAAAATCAGGACGAATACCAGCAACCGCCAATTGCTCAGGCATAGCTGTGTAAAGTAACTCTACGTCATCAATTTGTAGCGGTTCATCTTGGCGAAAAGCAAATTCACCCGCGAAGGCTGTTTCGCCAATAGTCGTATTAAAACTTAAACCATATAACTTAATATCTTCAGGGTATTCGTTTTCAGCTTTAGAAAAAGCAGTTAAATCAGCAACATTATCTGACGTGATTTCTGTTGTCATGATCATCGCTAAATCTTGGGCAATTGCAGCTTGTGAAAAGTTTGATACGCGACCAGATATAAGCGGACGACGGCTATGATAATTCACGTGATAGAGTGCAATTTCAGTATCATTAAATTCAGGTAAAAATACACCTAAACGTAAACCATACTGACCGCCATCTTCAGGCTCTGTTTTACCATTATCTCCTTTACCTTTTAAAGCAACTTTAGTTGGGTATGCAAGATACATTTGAGCTAATAAAGCACTTCCTTCTGCACTTGAAGGATCAATACCTTGTGCTGCTGCGGCCAATGCAAAATCAGATGTTAAGTTATTCAGGCTATCTGTTAAAAAAGCGACATCAATATCAGGATTAGACGTAAAACCTAATTGAACATTCTGCTGATAACCATTTTCTGCTGCAAAGTCATTAGTCGAAAAATACGTACCAGCTGCTGGTAAACGCGTTTCTTGCCATTGGTATTGGTAGAAACCTTCAAGGGTAATGTTGTCAGTAATGCCAAGCGATGCCCAAAGCATGCCTACAGGTATGAATGCTTCTTTAAGCTCAGCACCTGGCGCTTTCAATCGGTCAATATCAACTGGGTTTACGTTAATACCATGAGATATAAGTGTACTCTCACCCCAGTTAACTACTTGTTGACCTAAACGGACAGATAAAGGGTTATTACCATCATTTAAATCAAAATCAGCCCACACAAACGCATCTAATAAACGAATATCTGCACAGCTTTGCGCTTTAGTGTCTTTATCATCACACGGATCAACCCCCTGCCCTGATGTAGGATTTGAATATGCATGATAGCCATCCATCAACGCAAAGTCATAAAAATACATGAAGCGAGTGAACAAACCGTAGTTATCTTTATTTATTGAAAGGTCGTGTGTTCCCTTCAAAAGTTTTGAAAATGAGTCACCACTGTCAAAATTTAAATTACCAGCATCACCATTATTTGAATAAGAGCCAGGTTGAGCCCATACATCTTGAGATGAGTAAATAGTGTTGTTTAGCGCAGGGTTGTAACCTGTCCAATCAAATGCCGGATTGTTACTTTTACCAATTAGGCTAAAGTCTCTGTCTTCTACGCGAACACTTTGCCCATATGAAAAGGTTGAATCGAAGGTAATGTCAAAACCTCCAGCTTCAAATGTTACAGCTTGTGTACTTGCTGCAGATAAACCTAAGCTAGCGGCTGCTATACCTATAGCGATTCTATTTTTAACAAAAAGCGATCTTCTTATCATTTTGGTTCCCCCCTGTCGCGGGTCATTTTGTGTGATCAAGTTATTGTTTTTAGTGTAATCATAACGATAGAAGCGAATCAGTGAAATTACAAATACTCGCTCTAATCTTCCGTATACTTTATATTTTGGTTGACGCTTACGTATTGGTAAGACGTCGTACCAGATAATTTATACACGTAATTTAACAATAGGACAAATTGAAATTAACAAAAATACAATATTTTTATGTATATATAACATAAAAACCGAGTGTCAGGCCACTCGCTCTAGGCGGATAAACTTGTTTTCGGGGGTTAATAAGAGTCTAAAACGGCCACGTACACCTAAACTTGAAATGAAGGGCCTCAAATGTGTAGCAGCAAAACGAATCGTTTTACCGCCATCTTCTACAACTTGTAAAGAGCTAAAACGGCCATGGTAGTAATCCATGCACTCGTTATAGCTCAATCTTAAGGTAAAATAATACTCAATCATTTATGCGAGCGCTTTTTCAACCTTTTCATACAAATCAGCACTTAGTCCATCTAGATTAGCTAAGCGTTGTAATTGCAGTTTCATTGCTTGAGAGCGAACATCATCGTAACGCTTCCATGACATGAACGGTGTTAGCATACGAGACGCATTTTGTGGATTAATTGCATTAAGTTTTATTAACAAGTCACCTAATAACGTATAGCCTTGGGCATCTGAGCGATGAAATTGTGCTGTATTAAAGTGACTAAAGCTTCCTACAAGTGCACGGACACGGTTCGGGTTTGAAAAATCAAAACACGGATGTTCGTAAAGTGCCTTAATATTATCTATAGCTTTATTGCCTGACTGCATAGCTTGCAGTGCAAACCACTTATCCATCACTAAAACATCATGGCGCCATTGACTATCAAAATGACTCAAAAGCTCATCTTGTATAGGGTGGGATGCTTTTACCACTGCGCTTAGTGCACCAAGTACATTGGTCATATTAGTCGAACTTGCGGCTTCTTTAATAAAGCTTACAGCCTCTGGCTTTTGAGTTTTAGCCAAATAATGCAAGCATGTTTGTTTTAAAGCGCGCTTAGCAACGGAGCTTGCACTTATACTGCCATCATCTTCAAGAGATTCGTAACAAGCAAGCAGTTCATCAGCAAGTTCGTCAGCAATTTGTTGCTCATACTTTTCTGTTATTTCAATAATCTCATCTACAGGTATTACTTCAAATTCAGCGGCTAATGTATCAAAACTTGGCAGTTTAAACAGCTCTGCAATTAAAGCTAAATCGCCCTCTTTGGTGTTTATAAGTACACGTAGCGCATTTATAGTTTCACTGCTTAACACGCTATTAGTTGTGTCGGTAATCTGAGATTTAATCGCTTTAATAAATAGCTGCTGTTGTGCATCCCAACGTGAAAAATCACTGCGTGCAAAACGCATAATATGTAATAGTTCGGGCTCTGTTGTTTGCTGATTTAAAATACAAGGTGCAGAAAAATCTTCGAGTAAAACCGCAACGGGCTTTTCTAAGATATTATCAAAGCTAAATGTTTGAGTCGTACTTGTTACATCAAGCACATGATCTAGTTTTTTACCTTTGTATTGCAGAGCAATACTTTCCCCATTCGCATCAAGTAGTTCAATAGCAAAAGGTATATGAAGTGGTTTATTGTCTGGCTGATTGTCCGGTGCTGCTTGTTCTATTGTTAATGTATACGTATTTGAACTGCTATCAAAATGTTGTATTGCATTTAAGCGCGGGGTACCCGATTGGCTATACCACAGCTTAAACTGCTCTAAATTAACACCTGATGCATCGCTCATTGCACTGACAAAGTCATCACATGTTACTGCTTGCCCATCGTGGCGCTCAAAGTAAAGTGTCATCCCTTTTTGAAAATTAGTTTCACCCAGTAACGTGTGCATCATACGGATAACTTCAGCACCTTTATCGTATACTGTTACAGTATAAAAGTTATTCATTTCAATAACTTTTTCAGGACGAATTGGATGCGCCATAGGGCCTGCATCTTCGCTAAACTGATGCGTACGCATTACTTTAACTGCATCAATTCGGTTAAGTGCACGAGAACCTAAATCACTACTAAACTCTTGGTCTCTAAATACAGTTAATCCTTCTTTTAGCGATAATTGAAACCAATCTCTACAAGTAACTCGGTTACCTGTCCAGTTATGAAAATATTCGTGCCCTACAATGGATTCAATCGTATGGTAGTCTTTGTCTGTCGCTGTTTCTTGATTGGCTAATACACATTTACTATTAAAAACGTTTAGCCCTTTATTTTCCATCGCGCCCATGTTGAAAAAATCGACGGCTACAATCATATAAATATCAAGGTCATACTCTAAATTAAAGCGTTCTTCATCCCATTGCATTGCTTTTTTAAGTGAAGCAATAGCATGAGGTGTTTTAGATAAATTACCCTTATCAACAAATAATGCTAACTCTACGTCTTTACCGCTTTTAGTCGTGTAGGTATCTTTCAAAACATCAAAATCGCCCGCCACAAGTGCAAATAAATAGCTCGGCTTTTTAAATGGGTCTTGCCATTTCACAAAATGACGACCATCTGATGTTTCACCGCTATCTACTTGATTACCATTAGAAAGAAGTTGTAGATACTTTTTATCCGCAATAATAGTTACATCAAACGTGGCAAGTACGTCAGGGCGATCCATGTAATAGGTGATTTTTCTAAACCCCTGCGCTTCGCACTGTGTGCAATACGCACCGCCCGATAAATATAAACCTTCTAAAGAAGTATTCGTCTCAGGTGATATCTCGGTCACAATACTTAATTGGCAACTATCCGGTAGGTTATTAATTATTAGCTGCTCACCAACAATTTCATAATCCGTTATATCAACTGTATCAACAGATAAAGACAGTAAACGCAAATCAATACCATCAAGCACTAAAGGTGCTTTTTTATCACCAACTCGGGTAAGTGTTAGTAAAGAGCTTACTTTGGTTGATAAAGGCTGTAAGTCAAATGTTAGCTCTGTGTGGTCAATTAGAAAGTCAGGAGCTTTATAGTCTTTAAGATATTGTGCTTGGGGTTTACTTGATTCAGTCATAGATACTCCAAAGCAGCTCCTTTTAAGTTAAAAGGAGCTGCTTAAAATTAGGCAAATTGTTTTGGCTTAATACGTAAAATTTTAATGCCTAAGTAGGCATAAACAACCGCTAAAACAGGGTTAATTAAGTTAAAGAAAGCGTAGAGTGCATAATCAAAAGGGTTTATAAGTAAAACGCTTTGCATGTATGCGCCACACGTATTCCATGGAATTAGTGGGCTAGTAATTGTACCGCCATCTTCCAATGTACGAGATAAGTTAACAGGCTTCAAACCACGTTTTTCGTATTCATCTTTAAACATACGTCCCGGTACAACAATCGCTATATATTGATCGGCCGCTATTACGTTAGTTCCTATACACGTAGCTATTGTCGCCGCAATTAACGACCCCGTGCTTTTAGCTATTTTAAGTATGCTTTTTACAAAAATATCCAAAAGACCTGTTTTTTCCATAATGGCACCAAACATCAGTGCAGTCATAATCAGCCATGTAGTTGTAAGCATACCGGCCATACCGCCACCGCTGAGTAAGGAATCCATCTTATCATCGCCGGTACTTATGCTAAAACCATCAAAGAAAGTAGTCCAAACAAGTTTAAAGTAGCCAACTAGCTGTCCTTGAGAAACATCAATTTGGCTAGCAATTAGATCAGACTGAAACAACATAGCCCAAACAGCGCCCACAACAGCACCAATTGAGATAGCAGGAAATGCTGGCATTTTTTTAATAGCTAAAACTAAAAGTACGATTAACGGGATCAGCATTTCAAAACCAATATTAAAGTTTTGCTGTAAAATAGCCGTTATTTCATCAATGCGCCCTGCTTCGCTTGAAGCTGTTGCATTAAACCCCATGAATATAAATATAATCAGTGCAATTACAAAACTTGGTACTGTCGTCCACAGCATATGTTGAATATGCTCAAACAAATCAGCGCCAACAACTGCTGGTGCCAGATTGGTTGTTTCTGACAGCGGGCTTAGCTTATCACCAAAGTATGCACCAGATATAACTGCACCTGCGGTTACTGTTTGCTCAAGTCCAAGACCCGTAGCAACACCTAATAAAGCAACACCTATCGTAGCAGCTGTGGTCCAAGAACTACCAATACTCATTGCTACAATGCCACAAATTAAACAACTCGCTGCATAAAACCAACTTGGATTGATAACTTGTAAGCCATAATAAATTAGAGTTGGTACAGTCCCAGAAAGTAGCCAAGTACCAATTAATGCACCTACCATAAGTAAAATTAAAATAGCACCAAGTGAAAGCGTTATGCCTTCGATCATAGCTTGTTCTAATTTTTTCCATGTGTAACCGTTTTTAAGACCAATTAAAGCCGCTGCAAAAGTGGCAAATAAAAGTGCTATTTGGTTAGGACCGGATGAAGAGTTGTCACCGAATAAGTATACAGCCGCACCAAGTAAACAGATTAATACAGAGATAGGAATTAATGCATCAAAAAACGAGGCGGGTTTGATTGGTTTATCTTCCAATGGCTTCAAAATAGAGACTCCTACACACACTTGCTGTGTGTTTAATTATTATTTTTAGCACGTAAAGCGCATTAATTGAGCGTCATTAATTCAGCTCAACTTTATGTAATCGAAGATTATAACAATTTAGTAAATTTTAGGTAGTAAAAAAGGCGCCAATGCGCCTTTTTTACAGAGGTAAAACCAGTTATTACTTCTTAGCTATACGACCATAATTTATATAATCTTGAGTAATTAATGCAGCCTCTTCCAAAAATGGGTCAAGCTCTTCAATTACTTCTGGTATATCGTCTAAGTTTTCTACCGGATCTTTACCTAAACGCTTAAGACGTTCGTTAGTACGTACAAGTGCACGTGCTTCACCTTCGTCTTTTTCTTTAATACGGTCTGCTTCAACTAAAGAGATAGTTTTACGGTCTTTCTCTTCGTTGTATAAGGTAATGTCATTAAATACATAACCAAATTCTGGCTCTGATTTAATTCGTACTTCGTGTTGTTTTTCAAGGTACGTAATAATAGGGGTTAAATTACCTAGTTTTTTATATTTCGCTTTAACAATGCTGTCCCAAGGAAGTGCATTATCTTGCTTACTTTCGCCCCACTGTGCAGGATCAATTGCTGATGGAAACGAAATATCAGGGATAACACCTTTATGTTGCGTGCTACCACCGTTAATACGATAAAACTTAGCAATAGTATACTGTACACTACCTAACGCATTATCGTATAGGTCATAAGCACGGCCTAAGCCTTTGTGCTGCTGTACAGTACCCTTACCAAATGTTTGCTCACCAATAATTACAGCGCGACCGTAATCTTGCATTGCTGCTGCGAATATTTCAGAAGCAGATGCACTGTAACGATCAACTAACACAGTTAAAGGGCCGTCATAGTAAGTTATACCATCACGATCTTTTTGCTCTTCTATACGGTTATTTAAGGTATGAATTTGAACAACTGGGCCTTGGTCAAAAAATAAACCTGACAATTGTGTTGCTTCATATAATGAACCACCACCATTTTGGCGCAAGTCGATAATAATACCATCAACCTTTTCTTCTTTAAGCTTAGCAAGTTCTACTTTTACATCTTTCGAAAGATTATTGTAAAAGCCAGGAATTTCAATCACCCCAATTTTACTTGTTAAATCAGAATATTTTGCTTCAAATACTTCTGATTTAGCCGCTCTATCTTCAAGTCGAATTTTATCGCGAGTGATTTCTACAACTTTCGGAGCGCCGTGAGCATCAACACCTTTTAAATACTGTAAACGTACTTTAGTCCCTTTAGGACCTTTAATTAAATCAACTACGTCATCTAAACGCCAGCCAATTACATCTACAAACTCTTCGCCATCTTGAGCAACACCTATAATGCGATCATCAGCTTTAATTTGATCTGTTTTATCTGCAGGGCCTCCCGGCACTAAGCTGCGAATAACGGTGTAATCTTCATCAGGGCTTAATACGGCACCAATGCCCTCAAGCTCTAAGTCCATATCCATTTTGAATTGCTCTGCACGACGTGGCGATAAATAAGACGTATGCGCCTCAATACTGCGTGCTAGCGAATTCATAACAATTTGAAAAGCATCTTCTGAATTTGATTGTACTAAACGTTTTTCTGCATTTTTGTAGCGTTTGGTCAGCACCTCTTTAATGCCTTCCCAATCTTTACCCGTCATTTTTAAACGCAGTGCGTCGTACTTTACACGCTCACGCCAAATTTCATCAAGCTCAGCTTGTGACGCAGGCCATGCTGAATCTTCACGGTCAAAAAAGTATTCATCTTCTTTATCAAACGTCATCTCTTTTTCAAGCAGAGTAAGTGAATACTCGTAACGTTCAAAACGGCGTTTAAGACTTAAGTTAAAAATATCAAACGTAAAGTCTAATTTACCGGTAGTAATAGCGTTATCAAAGTCATCACGATATTGCTCAAATGAGGCTATATCGCTGGCTAAGAAAACGCTTTTATTAAAATCAAGGGATTCGATATAACGATCGTACACTTTACTAGAAAGCTCATCGTTAAATTGAACCGGTGTATAGTGTGAACGAGCAAATAAGCTAGCCACTCGTTTGCTAGCAGTACCATGTTGACTCTCTTGCTTGAGCTGGGGTAAATCGTCAATAGTGACGGCTTCTACAGCAGCAAATAATGAACCTGAAAACAGGGCAGCAACTAACGGAATGAGCGTAAACTTTTTACTCATACACAACTCCTTAATTTATTTACAACTTAAACAATGTATAAGCTGTCAGCTTTGGTTTTAACTTGCATACCTGTTACTAACTCAACATGAACATCATCTTTGTTCACTTCAGTTATTACTGCATTTACAAGTGCTTGGCCAAGTTTAACCTTAACCTTATTATTAACCTTGACCTCAGTTGCTGGCAAAGGTTCAATTTTTCCTGAACGCTTAGCCGGCGCTGCTTTAGCAGGTTTGTTAGCTGCAGGAGCGTTTTTATCGCCTGGTTTGCTAGCATGAGCTGGTTTTTTCTTGAAAGATTTAGAATCAGAATCTTGGCGAGGACGCTGTTGTTTTTTGCGTTTAGCCATTTTAGCGCGGCTTTCTTCCAATGCTTTTTGTGCATGGTCGATATGCTCTTGCTCAACTTTTTCACCTTGATTACCATCAAGATCAATACGAAACTCTGACTTGGTCACAGCTTCTAAATAACGCCAGTTAGACGTGTATTTTCTAAGCGCTTGACGAACTTGAGTCTTACTTACTTTTTCAGACCCTTCAATACGCTCAGCAATATCTTTAAAAATACCTACTTTAAGCGGCTTGATGCCATCTTTTTGTTTAAAACATTGTGGGAATTCTTGATATAAAAATTCCAACACTTCATTAATATCTTTTAGCTTGTTTGTGGTTTCCATTTTAGAACCTATTTTTCACATCTTTTCATCAAGGGACGAATCGACGTAGTGTGTTACCCAGTCGACCAACTCTTCGAAATCGGCTTCTATAACAGCCATATCACCTCGAAGGTGTTCCCAAATACCATTTATTGTTTCATCAATAAATTCACATTCTGAATCATCTGGAAGACGATCCCATGCAATATGAATCAAATCATTGAGCGTTTCCGCTACATGTTCTTCTTCGCCTTCCCAATCGCCGACATCTTGTACAGCAAATAGGTAGTCTTGAACATTTAGCAAATCTTTCATTACAAGCTCGCCTCTAAGCATTTTACTAATGCTTCTAGACCGGCTTTATCGTCAGCATCAAATCGACCAATACTCGGACTATCAATGTCTAGTACAGCAAATACTTTACCATGTTTCATGATAGGTACAACTACTTCAGAATTAGACGCTGCATCACAGGCTATGTGGCCTTCAAAAGCGTGAACATCTTCAATTAATTGTGTTTCTACGGTTGCCGCAGCAGTTCCGCATACACCCTTTCCTACTGGAATACGAATGCATGCAGGGTTACCTTGAAACGGGCCAAGTACTAATTCAGTAGGAGAATCCATAAAGTAAAAGCCCGCCCAATTTACATCCTCTAAAGAGGTAAATAACAGCGCGCTTATGTTTGCCATATTGGCAATTACATTGGATTCACCAGCTATCAGCGATTCAGTTTGCTTAACTAATGACTGGTAAAAATCGTGCTTTTGCATACCAAACTACTTCTTATTAAACATACAGTAGCTAAAGGTACTCTTTGTCGTGAAAAATTGGAACCTTTTGGAGGTAAAAAAAAGGAAATCACACCGTTTATCAGTGCGCTTGGTTAATAATGCTGCGATTATTTTTTTGCCGTTTTACGAAGACCAAACAAAAACAGCCCTGCAGCGAATGCTGACATTACACTATTGATCAAAAATATCTCGCCAGTTGTGGCACTTAATAAGTAACTAAATATCGCTCCGCCTAGTAGTCCAAGAGTTAATACCCCTGAATAATTAACTTTAGAATACTTAAACATGAGTAAATACCCAGGCACAACAAAAGCAGCCATTGTTAAGCCTACTATGTGTGCATTTGATATAGCAGTCATTAATAAGGTAAGAAATATTGATACAAACTCGCCTTCAAGCGTAAGTGAGTAATAAACACCAAGTAAACTGCCTACAATAACAGGCGATAATAACGAAAGCCCTACGCTTTTTGCTAGCTGATGTTTCATTTAAAATCCTTAATACACAAATCTAAATTCTATGTATAAAGCATGCACCAAGATCTAAAGGTTAGAAACAGAGACTATGGTCGTAATTTATGATTAAAAATAAACCTTATTGCAGTATGAGCCTATTACTTTATTAATAGGCTCATAAGTTTGGGTTACACTTATCAAAATGCTTATAACTTAGCTATTTTATTTGATAACTCAAAGTGGCGAGATGTTACTATTTCCTCAAGCACTGCTACCCTTTTGCTCAACATCGCTGTTTGTTCCTCTAATTTTGTTATCTTGTTATTATTTAGTCCTTTAAATTTTGCGTGCGCTGCCATTATTGTAGTTTTATAGGAGAAATAACGTTTAGTAATAATAAGAATCAAAAAGGGTGAGCTAAATATAATTATTACAATAAATAATTCTAGCATGGTCGTTTCCCACTCAGTTTAAGTTAGCTTGTTGCGTGTAAAGGCCATTTTTAGTGCATTGAAATAATTTTGATAATGTAACTTCGCGCTGCTTTCCTCGTCGAATTAGCATCTCAACATACACAATACTTAACACAATGGCTGTTGCTTTAAATAAGTTACCTTGTAGATCACCTACTGCGCCACCCGACATACCAAATATTCCGTAAGCTGCATTCATAAAAATATGCATCCACATAGGAAACCAAATACGATAACCACATTCACAATATAGCCACGCAAACCATGTACCTGCTACAGTAGTAATTGCAACCGCCATCAAAGCAGAAATCGCATCATTGCCTTGATAAATATGGCCCAGACCAAATATTACTGAACTAATTAATGCCGCAGGCACAAAGCCCCATCTACAATATTTAAATAAAACACCAAACAATGCAGCCCTAAAAATTAGCTCTTCAAAAAAACCCGCATAAACTGAGCCAGTTATTATTGCTGGTATTGATAGGTTAAGTTCATCACTCAAAAATCCATAACCTATTGCCATTGGAGTACAACAAATAATTGCTGCGAGTGCATAGTTAATAAAACCAGAGGAATTAAGCCCTATAGATTCAAAAGGCTTACTTTGTTTAAACAAAATAATAGCCGCAATAACTAACGGTCCATATAAAAAAATATATTTAGCGGGGGTAAATAAAATGCCAGTTAGATTATCAAGTTCAGACAACCAGCTAGACCAACCTTCTCCCCAAAACCGCCTCATTACATAGTGGCAAAATACAAATATAGAAATTATTACAAATGCCTTGATAGCGTATTTCATATCTACTTTTCTCGTTAAGTTGTAAATTTCAACTTAATCTTGGCAATAGTAAAAATACAAAGCGACCTATTAGGTCTCAATTACAAGACGAGGTATAAAGCCCATGTTTTAGGGGGGATTAACATGTTTTTGGGATTAATGACAAAGCATCTTTTATTACTTTTACATAAGAACGAGACACAGGAATTTTAATATCAATTGTATGTAGCGATAATTGCAACCCTCCAGCATTACCACTGTAGTGTTGAATGTTTTGCAGGTTGACCGCATAAGAACGGTGGCATCGTAATATAATTGTTTTTTCTGGAAGCTGCTTTAATAAACCGCTAAGAGATACACGTAATAGTTTACGTGAAGTTGAAGCTCCTTCTTGTATTGTTATTTCACAATAGTTGTCTGAAGATTTAATAAATAAAATATGGTGAGGAGCCGTATTAATTTCGTCGTTTTTGTTATCGCCTTTGAGAGTAATTGTCTTTAACTCAACTTCTCTCAACTGCTCTTGAGCAACGCTAACTGTACTTGGCTTAGTTAAATCTATTACATGCCTATTTACCACAAGTAAAAAAATAAGAGGAAATACACCAATACAAAAAATATACCCTACAAAAAGTAATTGATTCTGCCAATGCCAAGATCCAAGTACAGCAACCACAAAATACCCATGATTGAATATCGCAGTAATTAAAATATATGTGATAGGAATAATAATTAAACGGTTTAATTTACTTAGCTTAAACTTAAGTAACACTATTTCTATGAAACCTGACAATAGCAAAGCACAAAAGGTTACTAACCCATAGCCAAAAAGTCGCAGAAACTTGTAAGACTCGGTATCGCTTGAAGTGCCAAAAGGTTGAAATACAAAAAGTACAAAAAGCGTTATAAACGAAAACATGACGGCACGATATACAACTAACTTTCTCGAATCTAGATCATCTTTGAGCCACAACATCCTATTTTGCATACCTTTAATCCACTAATATTTAAAAATAACACACATTAATATGTGCATTCCAACTCATTTAAAGTTTTTTGTGATGGTAGTTTTATTAAAAACAAAAATAGGAAGAGAACATCAACGTTTTTTAACATCAGAAGATGATGTGTGAGCAATTCTATCTGCTTTTAAGGTTTTACTAATAAGAGATAAGAGATGTAATACAAATTCGCTTAATTAAGTGATCTATTTAGAGGGCGGATAAACGTGTTTACAGCTAGCCAATAAATTCGCTATTTAGTTGTTCAAAATGAGAATTTTTTAACGCAGGGAGCGACACGTTTAGCCACGCAAAATGATTAAGTATTATTGCGGGTTGGTATAAGTGTACTGATATTGTTCCAAACACAAAAAAACCCGCTAAGTTAGCGGGCTATTCTGTTATATGGTGGAGAGATAGGGATTTGAACCCTAGATGGGCTATAAACCCATGCCGGTTTTCAAGACCGGTGCATTCGACCACTCTGCCATCTCTCCGATACTGCTAAGTTAAAAGTAAGAGTGTACTAATAACTTTTTAAATGAATGATATTTTAATTACCACACACTTATTAAATAAGTGGTGGAGAGATAGGGATTTGAACCCTAGATGGGCTATAAACCCATGCCGGTTTTCAAGACCGGTGCATTCGACCACTCTGCCATCTCTCCGCACGGCCTGCATAATAGGGAAACCCATCCCTTTTGTGAAGCTTTTTTTTAAATTAATTGTTTAAGTGCCTAAAAAACAATTGATTTGTTTAAAGTTAAAACAAAATGTTTTTAATTTAGCCATCAATATACTTTTATTTAAATATTTAACTCTATTGATCTACAAAGGTTTGCCCAAACATATAAGAGTTGGTAATCTAATTTTAGTTAAATTATCGAAACACACACGTTTCACTTAAAGGAGCTCTACAATGGCGTTTAATCAATCGTACAATACCGCGAAACCGGTAATGTCTACCATTGAAACAAACAAGGTACTTAAAAACACCTACTTTTTACTAGCTATGACACTTGCATTTAGTGCAGTTACAGCCGGTATTTCAATGGCACTACAATTACCTTACTTTATGGGAATTGTGTTTACACTCGTTTCGTTCGGTTTATTATTTGTTGTAAATAAAAAAGCAGATACAGCATCTGGTGTATTTTGGGTGTTTGCTTTCACAGGTTTAATGGGGGCAGGCTTAGGTCCATTGCTTAACCATTATGCTGCATTACCTAATGGCCCAATGCTTATTATGCAAGCCTTAGGTTCTACAGCGCTTATCTTTTTTGGTTTATCTGCTTATGCACTAAATACTAAAAAAGACTTCTCATTCATGGGTGGCTTTTTAACTGTTGGCTTAATCGTTGTGATTGTAGCAAGCATCGTTAATATTTTTATTGGCAGTTCATTGATGTTTATGGTGCTTAATGCAGCAGTTGTACTGATTATGTCTGGTTTGATTTTATTTGATACAAGCCGAATCATAAACGGTGGTGAAACTAACTACATTCGCGCAACAGTGTCTTTATACCTAAGCGTATATAACTTATTTACTTCTTTGCTTGCTCTACTTGGCGCAAGTGATGACTAATTAAATAGTTCTGTTAAAATAGCCCCTTTATTGGGGCTTTTTTATTGGAATTGTTTTGGCACGCTTTGTTCTTTCATTACATACACCACCATCCGATCACGATACCACGCAACGCATAGTTAAATTTGCGAATGCATGTTTAGCCCAAGGGCACACCATTGATGCTATTTTTTTATACCAGCAAGGTATTTATCATGCATCTACCCACTTTGATTTATCCTCAGACGAACTTCAAATTTCAGCACTTTGGCAGCAACTCGCTGATCAAAAACTAAATTTAATGCTGTGTGTTACCGCCGCGCAAAAGCGCGGGTTAGATATTAAAAACACAGGTGTATTTAAAGTCGCAGGGTTAGCTGAATTTGCAATGCTTGCAAGCGACGCAGATAAATGGGTGCAATTTAAATGATAAACGTATTAGTAATGAGTCAGTGCAGCCCATTTGACGATTTAAATATTCGTGATGCACTAGATATGACATTGATTTTTGCTGCTGTTGACCAAAATGTAAGTTGGTTGTTTAGCGGCCCCGCCGTTTTAGCTTTAAAAAAGCATCAGCAACCAAACAATATTGGCTTAAAAGACCTTTTTAAAAATATTAAAACACTCGAAATTTATGATGTTGAAAACATTTTCGTGTGTGAAAAATCATTGCTTGATTATGGTTTAAATAAACATGATTTACTCGTAGAGGCAAAAGCTCTTAACTTTAGTCAACAACAAACACTAATTAAAGCGCAGCAACATGTGGTGAACCTATGAGTACGTTACATATTTTTTCAAAGCCGCTTAACTATTACTCGGCAAATCAGCTTGAGAATTTAATTTTATCAGGCGATAAGGTACTACTTGTTGGTGATGCCTGCTTTGCAAAAAAACAATTTAGGCAATTTGCAGATACACTGTTAATACTTGAACAAGACGCGCAAGTACGTGCAATAAAATTAGCAGATAACGATAAAGCAATTAGCTATGAAGACTTTGTGGCACTCACTTTATCAACTAATCAATCAATTACGTGGTAACTCATGCTTGAATTTAACAACCAACAGATTGAAACCGACAAACAAGGCTACTTGCTCGACCATACTTTATGGTCAAAGGAGCTGGCGCCTGTAATTGCTACTCAAGAAAACATCACACTTAGTGAGCAACACTGGGAAGTCATTAATTTTGTTCGTGATTTTTACATTGAATATAACACCAGCCCAGCAATTAGAATGCTTGTAAAAGCAATGGCTAAAGCACTCGGTGAAGATAAAGGAAATAGCCTTTATTTATATAAATTATTTCCTAAAGGCCCAGCCAAGCAAGCAACAAAAATTGCCGGATTACCAAAACCAGCTAGGTGCATATAATGAGAGCTAAATCAGGCAATAATCAAGCAACACAAACCAAGCCAAAAAGAAGTACTGGGCGTACTTATTCACGCAGTGCACTTAACAAAACGCCATCTGGTAAAAGAGAAATAAAGCCGCAGATAGCATCTAAAGACAGAAAAATTGTGTTATTCAACAAGCCGTTTGATGTGCTATGTCAATTTACGGATGACGCAGACAGAAAAACGCTTGCTGAATTTATTCCTATTAAAGAAGTTTACGCAGCAGGAAGGTTAGACAGAGACAGTGAGGGTTTATTGCTTTTAACAAACTGTGGGAAACTACAAAACACCTTAACTGCTCCTGATAAAAAAACGAATAAAACCTACTGGGCACAAGTTGAGGGTGAACCAACGAGTGAATCAATTAATGATTTATGTAATGGCGTAGAACTTAAAGACGGGCTTACACTCCCCGCTAACGTTAAAATAATTGATGAGCCAACAATTTGGGCGCGTAATCCCCCTGTACGCGAGCGAAAAGCAATCCCTACCACTTGGCTAAGTATTACCATTAATGAAGGTAGAAACAGACAAGTTCGCCGAATGACCGCGCATATTGGACACCCTACACTTCGCCTCATCCGCTATAGCATTGGCAACTATACGTTGGATGATATTAATTGTGGTGAATACAAAGTAATTAAGGGCGTAGTTGATGCATAAACCGCATGTCACGGTTGCAGCAATAGTAAAAAAGCAAAACGAGTATTTACTTGTAAAAGAGCGCGATAAATTTACAAAGCAAATTTGTTACAATCAACCTGCGGGTCATTTAGAGCAAAATGAGACACTTGCACAAGCTGCAAGCAGAGAGCTACTAGAAGAAACAGGCTTAACGCTTGAGCCTATTGGGTTTTTAGGTGTTTATAATTTGCATGCCGATAACGCAGTGCACTATTTGCGATTCTGCTTTTTATTTGAAGCACCTAATAATATAAAAGCACCAACACCAATAGATTCTGACATTATCAGTGCTAATTGGCATACATTAGAGCAAATAAAATCATTACCGCTTAGGAGCCCTTTAGTGCTCAAGTGTATTAACGACAGCCTGAATCGACCAGCGTTAAGCTTAGAAACCATTTACAATTGATTTACTCAGAGCTTAGCGCTATACAATTACGCCCTTGTTTTTTAGCATAATACAGGGCGTTATCAGCGGCTTTAACAAAGCTGACTTCATTACTATTTGTATAGTTGCTGATGGTATTAATACCCATACTTATAGATAAAAATCCGGTAAAGCTATCCTGGTGAGCAATAGCTAAGCTTTCTACAGCTTTTTGTATTTGCTCAGCTATAAACAACGCTCCTTGCCTATCCGTTTGTGGAAGTAAAACAACAAATTCTTCTCCACCATAGCGAGCCACAAAATCTTCTGGGCGACTAACCGTTGAAGCAATTTTTTGAGCCACGTCATATAAGCACGTATCGCCCGCTACATGCCCATACCGGTCATTAAATTGCTTAAAATGGTCAATATCAATAATAATCATCGATAGCATGCCTTCGCATTCTTTTGCTCGTTCAAACTCATGCGTTAGCTTTTCATCAAACCGACGCCTATTCGCAATTTTGGTTAATGCATCCAAAAAGGCCATATCCCTGAGTATATCTTCTGCTTCTAAGCGCTCTGTTGCATCATTAAAAACAGCTAAAAACTCTTCACCTATATCAATCCCTGAAATTTCCATCATCACTTGTGAGCCATCACGACAAGAAACTCGATAGTTATTTGCGGGTATGTCGTTATTGTTATTTAGTGCCTTTTCAAGTGAGTCTTGCCACAGCTCTTTTGCAAGTGCTCTGTATTGGGGATCTGGATACGCTTTTTCCCACCATGATTTAAGATTTGGCACATCTTCTACTGTATAACCAAAAACATCTACAAAACGTTGATTAACTTTCAAAATATCACCCGTCTTGGCACATACATTACATACAGGCATTGGCAAAACGGTAAATAACCTAGCGTAGTGACTTATCTCATGTTTGCGCATAGGGTTGAGTGTACTTTGAGGTAAGTAACTCATTGGCATATCACTTTTTTCTATACTAAGCTTTTCGTCCATTTCTAAAGCGAAATACCATTCAAGCCACCAGTGCTCTACATGATCAAGCACCTTTAACTCAACGTTTTTTTTAACTGTTGAACCTTTTATTAAGCTAAATAACTCATGTACATGGTTTGGCTCTTGGTAAATATGAGGGTTTTTGAGTTTTATTAACTCATAAAAAAGATGATAGGCTGATTTTTTAAACTCTGTCGTTTTGCTAGAAAGTAATTCGCTATCCACAAAATCAGGTTTTCGTGTGTAATGCTCAACTAAAGAATTTATCTTGTTTATTTGATAGGCATAATTCATATATTCATTCCATTGACTATATTTCAAGAGGCTTTAAAGTGGTTTACATTCATATACTAACCACTATTTTATTTTTATTAAGTGTATATTTACTCTAGTAGTTTTAAAAGAAAATACTATTAATAAAACTCAATAACTACATGAATTATTCTATAGTCTTAATTTATTAGTAAAGATCACTTTAATATTACTAAAGTTACAGCCTGATAATGCGTTTAAGTCTAGTTTGCTATTTGTTATACAAATAAAATAGTGACAAATTATGTCCTTTGCCGCCCTACGCTCTTTAAGCACAAACAAAATACATGCTATAATCGCGGCCTTTCCAAGTTAACAGCAATCTGTATAAGCGAAATTATTCATGAGCGAAAATAGTCACATTAAAGTCATTGTTGGCATGTCCGGCGGTGTTGATTCTTCTGTATCTGCATATTTATTACAACAACAGGGCTACCAAGTAGAAGGCCTGTTTATGAAGAACTGGGAAGAAGACGACAATGATGAATACTGTGCCGCCGCTGATGACTTAAAAGATGCACAAGCCGTGTGCGACAAATTAGGCATTGAGCTTCACACAGTAAACTTTGCTGCTGAATACTGGGATAATGTATTTGAGTACTTTTTAGCAGAGTACAAAGCGGGTCGTACGCCAAACCCAGATATAATGTGTAATAAAGAAATTAAATTTAAAGCCTTTTTAGAATTTGCGGCTCAAGCACTCGGTGCTGACTTTATTGCAACCGGACACTACGTTCGCCGTGAACTTCGCGATGACAAATACGTAATGTGTCGCGGACTTGATAACAATAAAGATCAAAGCTACTTCTTATATACCCTAAGCCATGAACATATTGGCCAAACCTTATTCCCTGTAGGCGATATCGAAAAACCAGAAGTGCGCCGCATAGCAGAAGAACAAGACCTAATCACTCACGATAAAAAAGACAGCACCGGAATTTGCTTTATCGGTGAGCGTAAATTTAAAGACTTTTTACAAAAGTTCTTACCAGCGCAACCTGGCGTTATCGAAGACACTGACGGTAATAACGTAGGCGAGCACGAAGGCTTAATGTACCACACACTTGGACAACGCAAAGGCTTGTTAATTGGTGGTATGAAGGAAGGTTCTGGCGAACCATGGTACGTAGTTGATAAAGATTTAGAACGTAACGTACTTGTTGTTGGCCAAGGCAAAGATCACCCTCGCCTATACAGTAATGGTCTTAATGCAAACCAATTACATTGGGTAGACCGCGTTGGCCCTAAAGGTACCACTCGCTGCACAGTTAAAACACGTTACCGCCAAGAAGACTTAAGCTGTACCCTACTTGTAGGTGAAGACGGCATGGCTCGTGTATTATTTGATGAACCACAAAAAGCAGTTACGCCAGGTCAATCTGCTGTATTTTATGCAGAAGATGTGTGTTTAGGTGGTGGTATTATTGACTCGGTGATTAAGTAATGAATGAACACCAAGTCATGGCGCTTGCCGCCATGTGCCAGGTTGCTAAGCAAGTTCAAAAAATTGCCCAGTACGGCAGTAATAATGAGCACGACTTAGAAGTATTACTTTCAAGCATTATTCAAACATCACCGGCATCGCCAGAAGATGTTTACCAAGGTACTGACAACTTACGTGATGGCTATAAAACTTTAATGGCGCAGCTAACTGCTGGCGCTCAAAAAGATGTTGAAATAGTAAAATACGTAGGTGGTTTGATGCAGCTTGAGCGAGCACTAAGTGCAAACGACAAAAGCTTAAACGAATTAGGCAAACGAATTGATGATATTCATCGTCGTTTAGATCATTTTGCTATTACTGACGAGAGCGTTGTTGCCGGTTTAGCAGATATATACTCGTCGGTGCTGAGCCCCCTTGGGCACCGAATACAGGTTTATGGTAAACCCGAGTTATTAAAACAGCAGCTCACTCAAAATAAAATCCGTGCGTTATTATTAGCCGGCATTAGAAGTGCAGTATTATGGCGACAAATGGGCGGTAAACGCCGTCACTTTTTCTTTGCAAAAAGAAAAATACTCGCCATTGCTAAAACAAAAATTTAACTATCGTTCAAACTAAAATTTAGGAGTTATTATGGAGCTTTCAGCGTTAACGGCTATCTCTCCAGTGGATGGTCGCTACGGCAGCAAAACCACTGAACTACGCAGTATTTTCAGCGAATTTGGCTTAATTAAATACCGCGTAATTGTTGAAGTGCGTTGGTTGCAAGCGTTAGCTGCAGCAAGCGATATAAAAGAAGTACCTGCATTTAGCGAAGAAGCTAATGCACTTCTAAACGCCATTGTAGATAACTTCAGCGAAGCTGATGCACAGCGCGTTAAAGATATTGAACGCACTACAAACCACGATGTTAAAGCGGTTGAATACTTATTAAAAGAAAAAGTAGCCGATAACAGTGAGCTTCATGCAATCAATGAATTTATTCACTTCGCTTGTACTTCAGAAGATATTAACAATCTATCTCATGGTTTAATGCTTAGCGAAGCACGTAACAAGGTTTTGCTTCCTTATTGCGATGAGCTTTTAAGCGCAATTAAAGAAAAAGCGATTGAGTACAAAGCAATCCCAATGATGACTCGTACGCACGGGCAACCAGCTACACCATCAACGATGGGTAAAGAGTTTGCTAACGTATACATGCGTTTAAAGCGTCAACGAGACCAAATTGCTCAAGTAGAAATGCTAGGTAAAGTTAACGGTGCTGTTGGTAACTACAACGCTCACCTTAGTGCATACCCAGATTACGACTGGCATACTCACGCAGATAAATTTGTATCAAGCTTAGGTTTAACACTTAACCCATTTACTACACAAATTGAACCGCATGACTATATTGCAGAGTTTTTTGACGCAATTGCACGTTTTAATACTATTTTGCTCGATTTTGACCGTGACATGTGGGGTTACATCGCACTTAATCACTTTAAGCAAAAAACAATTGCGGGCGAAATTGGCTCATCTACAATGCCGCATAAAGTTAACCCAATTGATTTTGAAAACTCAGAAGGTAACTTAGGTTTAGCAAACGCTATTTTTGCTCATCTTGCACAAAAATTACCAGTTTCTCGCTGGCAGCGTGACCTTACCGATTCAACGGTATTACGTAACTTAGGTGTAGGTATGGGTTATGCGATCATTGCATACCAATCAACACTTAAAGGTGTAAGCAAGCTTGAAGTAAACGAGCAACGTTTAGCTGACGAGCTTGATCAAAACTGGGAATTGCTAGCCGAACCGATTCAAACAGTTATGCGTAAATATGGTATTGAAAAGCCATACGAAAAACTTAAAGATTTAACACGCGGCAAACGTGTAAATCAAGAAATAATGGCTGACTTTATCGATGGTCTTGACCTTCCAGAGCACGCTAAAGTAGAAATGAAAAAACTAACACCTGCTAATTACATTGGTCGTGCTGTTGAGTTTATTGATGATTTAGTTTAAAAACTAAATTGCTCTTTTAAAAAGCGAAAGGATCATCCTTTCGCTTTTTTGTTTTAACCCCATTGCACTAACTAGTAGGCATAATGTATGTATCATTTAAAAATAAATAATTTGTCTGAGCAAGAGTTTTTAAGCCATTTTTGGCAAAAAAAGCCGCTTTTAATCAAACAAGGTTTTGCTGATTTTCAAGACCCACTTGATGCTAATGAACTTGCCGGTCTCGCAATGGAAGAAAGCATAGAGTCACGTATTATCACCAATCATAAAAATGATTGGCAAACGCACCAAGGTCCATTTGAAGACTTTGAAAAGTTAACAGACGAAAATGCCACCTTATTAGTGCAAGCTGTTGATCATTGGCATCCTGAAGCTGCACAACTACTAGAGTCATTTAGGTTTATTCCAAACTGGCGCATAGATGATTTAATGATTAGCTATTCAACGCCTAATGGTGGTGTTGGCCCACATTTAGACCAATATGACGTATTTATTATTCAAGGCGAAGGTAAACGTCATTGGCGCGTAGGCCTGCCCGATCCAACACTTAAGCAGTTTGCTCAAAACAAAAAATTACTGCAAGTAGAAGCATTTGAAGCCGTAATCGATTGCATATTAGAGCCTGGCGATATTTTGTATATTCCACCAGGGTGCCCTCACGAAGGTTACGCTGTAGAAAACGCACTAAATTATTCAGTTGGTTTTAGAGCGCCAAACCAACAAGATTTATTGTCGAGCTTTGCCGATCATATTATTGATACCGAAAGCGGCCAAAAACGTTATACCGATCACAACATCACATTAAGAAAATCAAAGGGTGAACTTACAAACCTTGAAGTTGATAAAGTTAAAACATTGATGGCGGCACTTTTAGAAAATGACGATTTATTTAAACAATGGCTAGGCTCAACGCTTAGTCAGCCCAAACATGAAATGGATTTAGCGCCAGTAGAGCCTCCATTTACGTCAGAGCAAATAAGCGATGATTTAAATAATGAAGAAGCTGTGTTTGAGCGTTTAGGTGGCACACGCGCTATTTATCAGCAACTCGATACAGAAGTTTTACTAAGTGTAAATGGCGAAAATTACGCTATGCCGTTAACCGACTTAGCGGCGGTTAAACTACTTACCGATCATACTGAGTTTGAAAGTTCAGCATTAAATTTAACAAAGCCAAGTTTAGTTTTTACTCAAACTTTTACTACACTTGTTAATGAGGGGATCTGGTTTAATATAGACCACGAGTAATAATACCAATTATATTAATAATGATGAGCATTTTACAGCGTAAGATATTATGTATACAGGTCAGTTAAAATTTTTAATTTTCATCTGATATTGGCTTAAATAATTTTGCTGTGATTGCTTACTCATTCTAATTTGGTATCAATAGGAGTTTGCAATGGGCTATCTGGTTGATAAGGTTGAATGGGATATAAAAAAAGATATGCTACAAAAAATTCGAGAGCGAGTTTTTGTTTACGAGTTACATATCCCCAAGCATATCGAATTTGATAGCCTAGATAAAATTGCATTACATGTACTTGTTACAGACGATGCAAACTGCCCAATAGCAACAGGTAGATTATGTAAAGATGGCTTAATCGGCAGAATAGCTGTATTACCTGAGCACCGTAATCGCAAAGTATATAAATCGCTTCTCAACTTTATTGTAGAATTAGCGTCAAACCAAGGTATTGAAGAAGTAAGCATTAATTGTATTTTAAATGAAGTAGAGCGTTTTAAGCGCAATGGCTTTATTCAGCAAGGGAATGTATTTATGGAGGCGGGAATTCCTAGGCAACGTATGCAATGCCCTGTTTCGGCGTTTAATACTACTCCCTTCACACTTGTCCATTAGATAAAGAGAAGGGCGATAAATAAGCTATCACCCTCTACTTTTTTACTTAACCCAAACCGTCGTTACTTTGCCTCATTTGCCCACAGCGGCTCATTATCATACATTTCGTACAAGCCATGGGCTCTATTGATAAGTAAGTTAGCAAAGTCTACCTGTGTTTTATCACGCGCGCCTGTACTCATAATCTGATCCGCTTTTAATTGCCACTGCAAAGAAAAGTAACGCATTGCATCACGAGCATCTGTAGCTGCACTTACTTCAGCATGATCTGTAGGTAACCGCCCTGTTACTACCCAATATGTTTTACCGTTCTGTGCTTTAAATTTCCACATTGCACAAAGTGGTGCTAAAAATCGACTGTCTTTATCAACTACTGATTTTGGCATAATGCCCTTTTCGGCTAAATGCTTTTGCGCTGTTTGAAAACATTCGCGTTGCCACTGCATTCTTTGCTCATCAGTTATAACTTGTTCTTTTGCTGTTAACGGCTTTTTTTCTTGTTGCTGCATTTTTATTAACCTTTTACTTCTTTTTTAACACTCTAAGGGCTTAGTAAATAAGGTGCAAGTATAAAACGGTCATTTGCACCTTAAAGCGCTCTGTTTGCTGTGTTTTTAGCCAAACTATTATTTTATATTGTGATCAAACGAACCCACATCACCCGGAAATACTACTGGCGACTCAACACCGTCTTTACTAACAGAGGCTACACCAAAGTAATAATTATCAATCACTACGTTTTTAAGTGTGTACTGTGAAACCCTACCAACGTATTTACTAAACTGCCATTGCGGCTCGCTCGTGTAACGCCAATAAATTTTATAGCCAGCAATATTTTCATCACTGCTTTGTTGCCATGAAAACGACGTATCAGCTGTAACAGCTCCCTTTATTTTAACTTCTTTTGGCGGTGCGGGCGCCCACGCCATAGATGCCATAGTTACCGCATTAAGTGAAGTTAACTTAGCCGTATAATCAAAATCAACGCCTTCAATAGTATCGCCATACTCAACGCCATTTTCAGTGCGTAAATCTTGATGCTGACGATCGTAGTGCTCGTTAGTTTCCATAATACGCACTGCTGCAAAACCTGCATCATTAAATGGACGATGATGCCCACCACGGCCAAATCTATCTAATCGATATACAAGCATTGTATCTAGGTTAGGAATGTATCTGTCAGCAATAGTATCTATGTAGCGCGCTAAATTTCGACTCGCCGAATCAACTTCACCACCCGTAAAGCGGCGAGTATTAGCTTGCTCTTTTGTTTCTACAACACGGGTACCTTCTGAAAATATACGCGCAGTTGTATTATCAGTTACCCCATTAATACCGGTAATATTGCCAATCATATCGTTGTTTAAAACGCCATGAACTTGCCAGTCATGCTTTTGCGCATAAGCCGTTAATATTTTTCCGCCAAACAAACCCTGCTCTTCGCCCGAAAGCGCCGCGTAAACTACCGAACCATTAAATTTGTATTTACTTAAAACACGAGCAGCTTCAATTACTCCCGCCACACCTGATGCGTTATCATTTGCCCCAGGTGAATCACTCGTAAAGTCCATAACATCACTTACACGAGAATCTATATCACCCGACATAATCACCATGCGATTAGGCTCACTTGACCCTCGTTGAATAGCCACAATGTTAACCACTTCAACAGGATTAGGAATGCGTTTTTCGCCCGATATAGTGTCCATTACCTCAATAATTTCCAGACAACCGCCACACTTCGCGGATATTTTTTCAAATTCTTTTTTTATCCAGCGCCTAGCCGCACCAATGCCTCGAGTATCCGATTTAGTTTCTGAAAGCGTATGGCGGGTACCGAAATCCACCAGCGTTTGAATGTCACTACCAATACGTTCGGCTGATACTTGAGCTGCTATGTCATGTAATTTTTGCTGTTCTGTGTATTGAAGTTGTGTTTTCCCATGTGCTGATAGTGCAAGTGTGCAGGCACCTGCAATTGCAGTAAATTTAAGTAACGTTGTTGTGATTTTCAAAGGTGTTTTAAGCATCTATTAGCTCCTAATTATTATAGTGTAACCATTACTTAACTAAGGTTTTATGGCAATACATTTGAGGTAGATGCAGAAAGGAGCACGCTAAAGCGCATTTACAAGAGGTTATTAGGATAGTAAGAAGCCCACTACCTTTTATAGGTACTGGGCCAAAATTTATTATGCATACTTTTAATAAGTGGTTTTAATATCAAATTCTTTCAAAAAGGCCTCATGTACTCCTAAGCTTGCAAGCACACCAGCAGAAAACATAAATATTAATACAAATGCTAAACAGCTCAAAAACTCCGAACTATTTTCAGGATTAATATAGTAGTTAAGTAAAAAACCACTCAACACACCTATAAAAGCTATTTTGCTAAATAAAAAGTAACTCGGGATCTCAAATGCCCAAACAGAGGTATTGTTTACAAACTGCCTATATCCATACGTCATAAAAGCCAACATACCAACAATACTAATTGCAAAAGTAGACACTGTGGTTAACACGCTCATATTTTTATAAATAAGCACATACCCTAATCGTAAAGAATAGATAAATACCGCAAACCACGCTAAAACAGCAGGCCCTAGAATCAACCCCATTTCCAATCCTTGAATAACGTCTAAGTAATTAATTGCTAATACAATATTATATTTAGAGGTTAAATTACAAACCTTGTTACACAATAATCTATAAAAAAATGCGATTTTCGTGGCACACTGTAATTGTGTATACATTAATAGTTTAAGTTATGCGTCAGCTAAAAGAAGATACAATTAAAAGTAACCTTATTGAGTCGCAGCAAAGTGCATACGGCCCAGTATGCGTGTATCAAAACAAAGAATACCGTTGGTTAACGCTTGCACAAAAAACCAATGAAGATATAACAATTCAAGGCGTTATGAACCTTATACACCCTGAGCAAGTAATAGTGCCTGTAAACCAATGTATGATGTTATTTTTACTTAAACCGGTAGATACACTAAATATATTAAATTTAGGTTTAGGCACGGCAGGGTTTGAGCGAATTATGTATCACTTGCAAAGTAATACGCCTTACATAAACACCATCAATACATTTAACACGGTAGAAATAAACCCAAGCATTGCCTTAATTGCAGCCCAGCACTTTAAGTTACCTATTAAGCACAGCAGCTATTTACAATGCGCCGAGCAATATATTACCCAATGCACTGATCACTTTAACGTAATCACTATCGATATTTTTAGTGGTGAATATCATCAGCCTTTTTTAACCAGCGATAGCTTTTGGCAAAATATAAATCGCTGCAGTGAGCAAAATACGCAAGTAATCATTAATTTAAACCCACAAACTGGCCAAGAGCTGCAAATGCTTTTAGTACTTTTAAGGCAACATTTTAAGTGCTTAGCGATAATAGAGTTTAACGAATACAAAAATATAGTGATCATACTAAGCCAGCAAACATTAATGCATATAAACGTTGATGAAATACAAAACTCACCGGTGTTTATAAACTTTGCGCCAGACCTTTATAAAAGTATTAATGAATCGCCCCGAGTTCATCGGAGACCAGTTTGTTTAAGTCAGGCCACTTTACCTGACTCGTTTAAATTATCATAGTAGTCTGTTTCAT